>NZ_RHJM01000009.1:0-445222 GCF_004212315.1 Escherichia sp. E10V5 | reverse complement strand
GAAATCGAGCCGATCCTTGAGAAGTGGCATAAGAAAACGGCTCCCTGTTGTGGAAGCCGTTATAGTGCCGCAGTTTAAGGATCGGTCAACCGATCCTTAACTGATCGGCATTGGGGCAGTGGGGCGATTTTTGCAGGATATTCTTCCAGTGGGTCGCTATCAAATAATGTTGCCAGCGCAGCTAAAACATCAGGTTGATTATATCCTTGGGCGATTTCCTCAATCGTTTCTCGCTGGTTTAATTTCACTAGCAGGAGGAGTGCCTGGCGGGCATATTCCCGATTTTGGCACGGTTTGCCCAGCGCCAAAGGTAGTAGCCCGGCGGTGGCATGGCGCGGGTTATTTGCCAGCCAATTAACGGCATCCTTGTAAGCCATTTTTTTCTGTAACCGCTGCGCCATTGGTAAGGCTAGTTCACTGGCCCCAATAAAGAGGGTGAATATCCACAGTCGTTGATGATCTCGTTGCAAGCAGGTCATAAACGCAGGAATGGCCGTACTGCCAAAAATCCCCAGAATCTCTTTCTCACCTGAATATCGCTCCTCAATGATTATTTGGTTGAGAAATGAAATCGCCTGTTGTCCCGGTAAGTAACAAAGCGCAGATAGATTCCAGCTTTTGTTGGCATTGTTGTGATATTTCGCAAACTCAGCTTTTAGTGCTGGAAAATCAAAGCGCAACAAGGCATCAACAGCGCTTTGCGGTATATATTTTTTTTCATGTAAGTCATCTTCGCAATGCAGCCATTCATTAAAACCTAATTGCCAAAGGATTTGTTGTTCTGGAGTAAAAGGAATGAAAGATGTCTCCCAGCTTTCTTTTTCAATTAGTGGCAGGTCGGTAAATAAGGTTTGCTGTGATGCCTGATATTGCGCGATTTCATAGAATCTGGATATGTCAGTATGACTGATTAACTCTGTAATTCCTGGTGTGATATCCGTGACGGCAGGAATGGGAAGTACCGGTAAATTAAATACGGGTATGACATTTTTTTTCTTATTTATTACCCACGGTGGAGCGACAAGCAGCTCCGGCAACATATCCACAGTGGCGTATTCACATTTTTCAGCGACTGGCTGCGGACGACATTCAGATAAGATGCCTGCCGCTTTAGCATTAACCCTGGGAATGACGTCACATACCAACTCTGGCGTGGCGGTAATCAGTTTGACAAGTGCGTTGCGCCACTGTGCATCTTCATGTATAGCCAGCAAAGTTGCATAAGCGGCAATAGCCGCAGCGGGATGCTTTTGACAGGCTTTGCTTAGGTATTCCAGGTGCTTTTTCTTGCCAACTACACCGAGGATCAGAATTTGAATCGCATCCGGGTGATTCGTTTTCCATAACCATTTGACAAGATCTTCAGTCTCGCTGATGCGCTCGAAGAGATAAGTGGGATTATCAGAATGCTCTTCCGTTAACTCAAGAAGTATCCGGCTTACACCGCGCACCCCATTATTTGCCAACAACATTGCCAGATAAGCGCGAAAATCACGAGATAACGGTGGGAAGTCGTATTTTTCTGCTGTAGTCAGAGCGGCGTCATCGGTTACCACCAGTCTTAACCAGGTCATCGCCGGAACGTTTTGGTCTGCATAGCGTAGAGCCATAGCATTGGCAATATCCGGGCGTTCAGGGAGCAGTAACGCCGCAAAAGGTTGCCGTGCTTGGGATAGCGAGGGAATAGCCGCGAGTACTTTATCTACACAGCGTTGCCACTCATCTTCTGAAGCGAGTGAAAGATGATGACATAGACGTTGATGCCAACGCGGTAGCGATTCTGCTTTGTGATTAGGTGGAATGATGGTGGTTACTGCGCCTTTTACTGGTTTATATCTAAGTTGAAGAGCGAGAAGGGCAATTTCAACGGTAGTTTCCAGACCACAGCGAATGACTAAGTCATCGACCAGTTCATCTGTGGAGCTAAAATTCCAGAAACTCCAGAGCAATGCTGCATCAGATTGCGCACTCCCTGTCTGTTGATTACCCTGAACTCGCATTTGTAACTCAGCAAAAGCCTGCTGCCAGTTTTCTGGATAAGCACGGTAATTATTGTCGGGGTCATATGCCCTGGTGTTATTCGCAATGCGCTGCCATATTTGACCATCTTTGTGCAGATAATTGATCTCCCTGGGGCGAGAGCGATGTGGAAAAGCAAATCGATTAATATCGTCAGTGACCGGAATGACTGCATCATCAGCCAGCCATGGGCGTTTATTTTGACTCACAGGGGGACTTTTAACTTCAGGAGTGGCTTTGGTGACTGGAGGGATATATACGTTTGCCGAATCGCCTTCCACATAGCCTTTTTTCGTTTTCTCTGCGATAAGCTTTAGTTCCGCTTTTGCCGCCGACGCAGCATCAGCAAAACTTTTTACCTGGCTTTGCCCGTTGGTGCCGACTTTGCCCCAACTGATATGCAACTCGTTGCCTTGCTGCTCCACCGCCCAGAATTTATGTGATTTTTCGTCCTGATAGATAAAGTGTCTCATTCTGCATCCCTGTAATTTTATCCAGTTGAATGCAGATGCTACCAGTATTTATGCGGGTTAGAGAGAGACAAAATCGCAAGAAAACAACTTTAGGAATTTATAAAGAAAAGGCGCTGTCGATGCAGCGCCTTGAAGGGGGATTATTTCACCTGATGACCCGGTTTAGCACCAGCATCCGGGCTTAACAGGAAGATATCTTTCCCGCCAGGACCGGCAGCCATCACCATGCCTTCAGAGATACCGAAGCGCATTTTACGTGGTGCCAGGTTGGCCACCATAATGGTGTGACGCCCGATCAGTGCCTGCGGATCCGGGTAAGCAGAACGAATGCCGGAGAAGACATTACGTTTTTCGCCGCCGAGATCCAGCGTCAGGCGCAGCAGTTTGTCAGAACCTTCAACAAACTCTGCGTTTTCAATCAGCGCCACGCGCAGGTCAACTTTGGCGAAGTCGTCAAAGGTGATGGTTTCCTGAATCGGATCGTCTGCCAGCGGGCCAGTAACTGGTGCAGCAGTGGCTTTTACTTCCTCTTTGGATGCTTCCACCAGTGCTTCAACCTGTTTCATGTCGATGCGGTTATACAGCGCCTTGAACGGATTCACTTTATGGCCCAGCAGCGGTTGCTGGATACCATCCCAGGTCAGTTCCGTATTCAGGAATGCTTCTGCACGTTCAGTCAGTTTCGGCAGAACCGGCTTCAGATATGTCATCAGCACACGGAACAGGTTAATGCCCATTGAGCAAATCGCCTGCAGGTCAGCATCGCGACCTTCCTGTTTTGCGACTACCCACGGAGCCTGTTCATCGACATAGCGGTTAGCCAGGTCAGCCAGCGCCATGATTTCGCGCACTGCTTTACCAAATTCGCGGCTTTCCCACGCTTCACCAATCACTTCAGCGGCATCAATGAAGGTTTTATACAGCTGCGGGTCAGCCAGTTCGCTTGCCAGCACACCGTCAAAACGCTTGTTGATAAAGCCAGCGTTACGGGATGCCAGGTTAACCACTTTGTTCACGATATCGGCATTCACACGCTGAACAAAATCTTCCAGATTCAGGTCGATATCATCAATGCGCGAAGAGAGTTTTGCCGTGTAGTAGTAACGCAGGCTGTCAGCGTCAAAATGATTCAGCCAGGTGCTGGCTTTAATAAAGGTGCCGCGAGACTTGGACATCTTCGCGCCGTTCACCGTCACATAGCCGTGAACAAACAGGTTGGTCGGCTTACGGAAGTTGCTGCCTTCCAGCATGGCTGGCCAGAACAGGCTGTGGAAGTAAACGATATCTTTACCGATGAAGTGGTACAGCTCGGCGGTGGAGTCTTTCTTCCAGTATTCATCGAAGCTTACGGTATCGCCGCGTTTGTCGCACAGATTCTTGAAGGAACCCATGTAGCCAATCGGCGCGTCCAGCCAGACGTAGAAGTATTTGCCCGGTGCGTTCGGAATTTCAAAACCGAAGTAAGGCGCATCGCGGGAGATATCCCATTGTTGCAGGCCGGATTCAAACCATTCCTGCATTTTGTTTGCCACCTGCTCCTGCAACGCGCCGCTGCGAGTCCATGCCTGCAACATTTCGCTGAAAGAGGGCAGATCAAAGAAGAAGTGTTCGGAATCACGCATTACCGGCGTAGCGCCAGAAACCACCGATTTCGGTTCGATCAATTCAGTCGGGCTATATGTTGCGCCGCAGACTTCACAGTTATCGCCGTACTGATCCGGTGATTTACATTTCGGGCAGGTGCCTTTTACAAAACGGTCCGGCAGGAACATGCCTTTTTCCGGATCGTACAGTTGAGAGATGGTGCGGTTTTTAATAAAACCGTTCTCTTTCAGGCGGCTGTATATAAGCTCCGACAGCTGACGGTTCTCTTCGCTGTGCGTAGAGTGGTAATTGTCGTAGCTGATGTTAAAGCCTGCGAAATCAGTCTGATGCTCCTGACTCATTTCGCCAATCATCTGCTCCGGTGTGATACCAAGTTGCTGGGCTTTCAGCATGATTGGCGTACCGTGGGCATCGTCGGCGCAGATGAAGTTGACCTCGTGGCCGCGCATTCGCTGGTAACGGACCCAGACATCAGCCTGGATGTGCTCCAGCATATGGCCGAGGTGGATTGAGCCGTTGGCGTACGGCAGTGCGCACGTTACCAGAATTTTCTTCGCGACTTGAGTCATAGTAGGCATTACTTCTTTGTAGTGAAAAGGGCTTAGATAGTACCAAATGGGGCATGGTTACGTAAGTCCTGTGCAAGCATCTTATGATGCATTATTAGGTAAGTACTTAGCTGTTAACTTCAGGTAAACTAATAGCGATAAGTTATCTTTATAAATAAGGAGTCGGGATGAACGAACAATCCCAGGCCAAATCACCAGAAGCCCTGCGCGCAATGGTCGCCGGGACACTGGCCAATTTTCAGCACCCAACCCTCAAGCATAACCTCACTACGCTAAAAGCGTTGCACCATGTTGCCTGGATGGACGACACGTTGCATGTGGAACTGGTTATGCCGTTTGTCTGGCATAGTGCGTTTGAAGAGTTAAAAGAGCAATGTAGCGCCGAATTGCTGCGTATCACCGGGGCGAAAGCTATCGACTGGAAATTGTCGCATAACATCGCCACTCTGAAACGCGTGAAGAATCAGCCGGGTATTAATGGCGTGAAGAACATTATTGCAGTCAGTTCCGGTAAGGGCGGCGTGGGTAAATCCTCCACGGCGGTAAACCTGGCGCTGGCACTGGCGGCAGAAGGGGCGAAAGTTGGTATTCTGGATGCCGATATCTACGGCCCATCAATCCCAACCATGCTGGGGGCGGAAAATCAGCGTCCAACCTCGCCGGATGGTACTCACATGGCACCGATTATGTCTCATGGCCTGGCAACCAATTCAATTGGTTATCTGGTCACTGACGACAATGCGATGGTATGGCGGGGTCCAATGGCCAGCAAGGCGCTAATGCAGATGTTGCAAGAAACCTTATGGCCAGACCTCGACTATCTGGTGCTCGACATGCCGCCAGGAACTGGTGACATTCAGCTGACGCTGGCGCAGAACATTCCGGTAACCGGTGCTGTCGTGGTCACCACCCCGCAGGATATCGCGCTGATTGATGCCAAAAAAGGCATCGTGATGTTTGAAAAGGTCGAAGTTCCTGTGCTCGGTATTGTCGAGAACATGAGTGTGCATATTTGCAGTAACTGTGGTCACCACGAGCCGATTTTCGGCACTGGCGGCGCAGAGAAACTGGCAGAGAAATACCACACGCAACTGCTGGGGCAGATGCCGTTACACATCTCCTTACGTGAAGATCTCGATAAAGGCACGCCAACGGTTATCAGCCGTCCGGAGAGCGAATTTACCGCTATCTACCGCCAGCTGGCAGACCGTGTTGCAGCCCAGCTCTACTGGCAGGGCGAAGTCATCCCTGGCGAGATTGCCTTTCGCGCCGTATAACGCGTATTAACCTTTCTGGTTATTCTTCATTCACTGCATCAATGTTAAATTGATGCGGTGAATTTTTTTGCAGCCTTAATAACCCCTTTTTTAATGCTGCGAATATTCAGTGGATCTTAGTCCGAAACTGTACAAAGGCGATTGATTGTGCAAACACTGTCTCTTTATCATCCCTCGTGGCTGTGTAGCGGATGTACAGCTATAGTTTGTTATGCACTCAATCTACCCGGCATAACCTTTACTACAGGGATAACGTTCAATGAATAAGTATTGGTTGTCAGGAGTTTTTTTTCTTGCTTATGGACTAGCATCACCCGCGTTCTCTTCTGATACTGCAACATTAACCATCAATGGCAGGATTAGTTCCCCTACATGCAGTATGGATGTTGTTAATAATCATCTTCAGCAACGTTGTGGGCGGTTGGTACAACGAGTTGAAACCAACTATCGCGCTTCTTCTACTGCAAAAGGCGTTACGACAGAAGTGGTTGCTGTGGGTAATAATGACAAACGCAAAATCGTGTTAAATCGTTACGATTAATTTGGCAACACCGTTTTAAGCATATTTAGAAAGCCAAAATCATTCTCGTGAATGATTTTGGCTTTTTTATTTATTTAATAAATGTTATTTACGGTAATTTGCGGTAATTAATCAGTTTCAAAAATGTTTGTTATAGCGAATTATTTGTTGTAATTATATTGCATTAGTTAATTTGTTTTAAATCAACAAAACAATATGTTTACATTGCGGCAACCTTTTGGGTGTGAGAAATTTGTTTCCAAGAGATACAGACTCTTAACAAAACAAAATAAACCTATTAAGGAATGCATCATGAAAAATTCAATTATTGCTGCCGCTGTCTTATCTTCTGTATTTATGAGTGCTGGTATTTTCGCTGCTGAAGTAGATACCGGAACTTTAACCATTAAAGGTAATATTGCTGAATCTCCATGTACATTTGTCGCTGGTGGTGATTCAGTCAGTATTAATATGCCGACTGTACCAACCACTGTATTTGATGGTAAAGCGAAATATTCAACTTATGATAACGCGGTTGGTGTAACCAGCAGTATGCTGAAAATTTCTTGTCCGAAGACTATTGATGGCGTAAAACTTTCATTGATCACCAACGAGAAAATTCTTGGTAATGATAAGGCGATATCCAGTAGTAATGACACCGTTGGATACTATCTCTATTTGGGTGATAGTAGTGACGTACTGGATATTTCCGCACCGTTTAATATTGAAAGTTATAAAACTGCTGATGGACAATATGCCATACCGTTTAAGGCAAAATATCTGAAGTTGACTGACAGTAGTGTTGCATCTGGTACTGTTAACTCTTCATTGGTTATGCGTGTTGCCCAGGATTAAACATTTAAAATAATCATCTTATTTTTTCAGCAAATTAAAATGGCCGCCATGTTCATGGTGGTCAGAATAAATATAAGAGGCATTAAGATGAAAGGATTATTATCTTTACTCATCTCTTCTATGATATTTCCTGCGCATGCCGGAATGGTTATTTTCGGGACACGTATCATTTACCCGGCAGAGCAGAAAGAAGTCATGGTACAACTGATGAATCAGGGAAACCGCTCTTCGCTGGTGCAGACGTGGATTGATGATGGTGACACGTCTCTGCCGCCAGAAAAGATTCAGGTTCCTTTCATGTTAACGCCACCAGTAGTGAAAGTAGCGGCCAATTCTGGGCAACAAATAAAAATTAAAATCATGCCTAATAAATTACCTGTTAATAAGGAGAGTATTTTCTATCTAAACGTTCTGGATATTCCACCGAATAGCCCAGAAGATGAAGGAAAGAATGCGTTAAAATTTGCCATGCAAAACAGAATCAAGTTGTTTTACCGACCTGCAGGTGTTGCCCCAGTAAATAAAACGACCTTTAAAAAATTGCGGGTGAGTCGTAGCGGTAATAACGTAGTCATAAAAAATGACTCGCCAAATTGGGTAACGATTTCTGACGTTAAAGCTAATAATGTCAAAGTGAATTATGAAACTATCATGATTGCACCACTAGAAAGTCAGAATGTCAGTGTAAAAAATAATAATACGGATGGCTGGCAACTGACCATTATCGATGATCACGGCAACTATATTAGTGACAAAATTTAATTGCAGGAGCTTCCTATGTTGAGAATGACCCCGCTTGCATCAGCAATAGTCGCGTTATTGCTCGGCATTGAAGCACATGCAACAGAAGAAACCTTTGACACCCATTTTATGATGGGAGGAATGAAAGGTGAGCAAGTAACAAATTTGCGTCTTGATGATAATCAGCCTTTACCGGGCCAGTACGACATTGATATTTATGTCAATAAGCAATGGCGTGGAAAATATGAGATTATCGTAAAAGATAACCCAGATGAAACTTGCCTGACGCGTGAAATAGTCAAACGGTTAGGTATAAATAGCGATAATTTTGCACGCGACAAACAATGTTTAACATTTGAGCAACTTGTACAGGGTGGAAGCTACGCCTGGGATATTGGAATTTTTCGTTTGGATCTTGCTGTCCCGCAAGCCTGGGTCGAAGAACTGGAAAATGGTTACGTTCCGCCAGAAAACTGGGAACGGGGAATTAATGCGTTTTATACGTCTTATTATGTAAGTCAGTATTACAGTGACTATAAAGCCTCGGGTAATAGTAAGAGTACCTATGTGCGTTTTAACAGTGGGCTAAATTTGCTGGGATGGCAGCTGCATTCTGATGCCAGTTTTAGCAAAACGGATAATAATCCAGGGGAGTGGAAGAGCAACACACTGTATCTGGAACGTGGATTTTCTCAAATTCTCGGTACGCTGCGTATTGGTGATATGTACACGTCAGCCGATATATTTGATTCCGTTCGCTTCAACGGGGTTCGCTTATTTCGTGATATGCAGATGTTGCCAAACTCGAGGCAAAATTTTACCCCTCGGGTACAGGGGATTGCCCAGAGTAACGCGTTGGTAACTATTGAACAGAACGGTTTTGTCGTTTATCAGAAAGAGGTTCCACCTGGCCCGTTTTCGATTAGTGATTTGCAGTTAGCGGGCGGAGGTGCGGATCTTGATGTGAGTGTTAAGGAAGCCGATGGTTCAGTTACTACATATCTGGTGCATTATGCGGCAGTACCTAATATGCTGCAACCTGGCGTATCAAAATATGATTTTGCGGCGGGCCGTAGTCATATTGAAGGTGCGAGCAAGCAAAGTGATTTTGTCCAGGCAGGTTATCAGTATGGTTTTAATAATTTATTGACGCTGTATGGCGGCACGATGGTTGCTAATAATTACTATGCGTTTACCCTCGGAACAGGTTGGAACACGCGCATTGGCGCAATTTCAGTCGATGCAACTAAATCGCACAGTAAACAAGACAATGGTGATGTGTTTGACGGGCAAAGTTATCAAATTGCCTACAACAAATTTGTGAGCCAAACGTCGACGCGTTTTGGTCTGGCGGCCTGGCGTTATTCGTCGCGTGATTACCGGACGTTTAACGATTATGTGTGGGCAAATAATAAAGATAATTATCGTCGTGATAAAAATGATGTCTATGACATTGCCGATTATTACCAGAATGATTTTGGTCGCAAAAATAGCTTTTCCGCTAATATGAGTCAGTCAATGCCAGAAGGCTGGGGATCTGTGTCATTAAGTACTTTATGGCGTGATTACTGGGGGCGCAGTGGCAGTAGTAAAGATTATCAACTGAGTTATTCCAATAACTGGCGGCGGATAAGCTATACCCTCGCGGCAAGTCAGGCGTATGACGAGAACCACGCCGAAGAGAAACGTTTTAATATTTTTATATCGATTCCCTTTGACTGGGGTGATGACGTTACGACGTCGCGGCGGCAAATATATATGTCTAACTCAACGACCTTTGATGATCAGGGTTTTTCCTCAAATAATACCGGATTATCGGGAACCGTTGGTAATCGCGATCAGTTTAACTATGGGATCAACTTGAGCCATCAACACCAGGGAAATGAAACGACAGCTGGAGCGAATTTAACCTGGAACGCGCCGGTGGCAACAGTGAATGGCAGCTATAGTCAGTCGAGTACTTATCGACAGGCTGGAGCCAGTGTTTCAGGGGGCATTGTCGCCTGGTCGGGTGGCGTTAATCTGGCGAACTGTCTTTCCGAAACGTTTGCTGTGATGAAGGCGCCAGGAATTAAAGATGCTTATGTCAATGGGCAAAAATATCGCACAACAAACCGTAATGGAGTGGTGGTATACGACGGAATGACACCTTATCGGGAAAATCACCTGATGCTGGATGTGTCGCAAAGCGATAGCGAAGCAGAATTGCGCGGTAACCGGAAAATTGCCGCACCTTATCGCGGCGCGGTTGTATTGGTTAATTTTGATACCGATCAGCGCAAGCCCTGGTTTATAAAAGCGTCAAGAGCGGATGGGCAACCATTAACGTTTGGTTATGAAGTCAATGATATCCACGGTCACAATATTGGTGTTGTCGGCCAGGGAAGTCAGATATTTATTCGTACTAATGACGTACCGCCATCGGTTAATGTGGCAATTGATAAGCAACAAGGGCTTTCATGCACAATCACCTTCGGTAAAGAGATTGATGAAAGTAGAAATTATATTTGCCAGTAATAGTCAGGTGGTTCTATGAAAATTCGTATAATGCTATTTATATTAATGATGATGGTTATCCCCGTGAGCTATGCGGCATGTTATGGTGAACTATCCGTGCAGCACAATTTGGTTGTTCAGGGGGATTTTGCACTTACTCAAACACAAACGGCGACATATGAGCATAATTTTAATGATTCGTCATGCGTGAGTACAAATACTATCACTCCCATGAGTCCGTCGGATATTATTGTTGGGCTTTATAACGATACCATTAAATTAAATTTACATTTTGAATGGACCAACAAAAACAACATCACGTTGTCAAATAACCAGACCAGTTTCACCAGTGGTTATTCGGTAACGGTGACACCTGCGACCAGTAATGCAAAAGTGAATGTTTCTGCGGGGGGCGGCGGTTCAGTGATGATTAATGGAGTCGCGACATTATCCAGTGCTTCCTCAACAACGCGTGGGAGTGCCGCAGTACAATTTTTACTGTGTTTATTAGGTGGGAAGTCATGGGATGCATGTGTAAATAGCTACAGAAATGCCTTGGCCCAAAATGCAGGTGTCTATTCCTTTAATCTGACATTGTCATACAACCCGTTAAACACAACCTGCAAACCTGATGATTTATTAATTGCTTTAGAGAGTATACCTGTTTCACAACTACCAGAAGCTGGCAATAAAACATCAATTAACAGTAACAAAGGGAATATTGTTCTGCGTTGTAAAAATTTATTAGGCCAACAGAATCAAACATCACGGAAAATGCAGGTGTATTTATCAAGTTCTGATTTGTTGGGCAGTAGTAACACGATCCTTAAAGGTGCGGAAGATAATGGTGTAGGATTTATTCTTGAAAGTAATGGTTCGCCAGTCACATTTTTAAATATCACTGACAGCAGTAAAGGATACACAAATTTAAAAGAAATTGCGGCGAAGTCAAAAATTACAGATACAACGGTCTCAATTCCGGTAACTGCCAGCTACTATGTTTATGATAAAAATAAAGTAAAATCTGGCGCACTACAGGCAACTGCATTAATCAACGTGAAATACGACTAATAACAAGTAAGACGAGCAAGTGGCTAATAATAAAAAATAATAAGGTGTCTGCATTTCCCCCTCTCTCCGAGGGGGCTTTTTTTAGCGATGATAAAAAATCTCACCGTCGTAGGCTTTAATGATTTTTCCGTCGGTATCATTGATCAGCACATATGCACCGCCCATATAGGTCCAGTGGGTTCCGGCGTCAGGTGCGGGCAGGTTACGCAACTGCCACTGCTTAATGTTGTACTCATCGGTACGGTACATTTCTGGTACGGTGTCACCTGGTTTGAAATGCTTGAAGTCAGCAATGAAACTGCTTAACTCATACTTCGAAATTCCCGAGGCATTGGTCGAACCCGCGGTGGCTGGTGCGGCCCATGCTGCGCTGGTTACCAGCAAAAACGCACCCAGCAACATCTTATTTTTTATGGTCATATACTCTCCACTTTGGGGATCAGTAAAATCAGTCGCATATCTTTCCTGCCATACAATATAACCGACAAGAGATATTTTGTTAGTGATCCCATGATTTCGTAAAAAGTGTAAATGAAAGGATGCAGCAAAAGCATCCTCATTGAGCGAGAAGTGAGCGGAATAAGCTGATTTAAGAATCATCCTGGGCTAAAGGGATAACGAAGCCCAGGTGTTTGTTTTATCTCATAATACCCATAAAACCATGCACTCCCATATACAACCCGACTAAACCAATTAACAGACTGGAAAAATAGGGGGCGCGTTTAGCGAGAGTGTTAAATCCGCTCCAGCGTTTTGCAACTTGTTGAACACTGATTGCCGCCCCAACGCCTACTGTTACCAGCGTTAATGCCAGGCCGATGCTGAAACTGACGACCAGCGTTGCTCCCAGCGTGAGGGCTTTCAACTGAATACAAATCAACAGTACTGTTATCGCTGCGGGGCAGGGGATAAGCCCGCCGGTTAAGCCAAACAGCAAAATTTGCCAGTTGGTGACCTCTCTACCATCAAAGCGTCGTTTAATGTCACTGGCATGGGCCAGCGCATGAGCATCCTGATACTCGTCACTCTGACCATGTTCGTGATGATGATGTTCGTGGTCGTGATGATGCTCATGATCATGCCCGTGCATATCCTCCAGCCAGTTGCGTTCGCCGCGCCAGGTACGCCAGAACATCCAGAAAGCGGTGCCAATAATGATCACCGCGGAAATCAACTGAAGCCACGGCTCCGCTGACTGAGCAGTAAAGCGTTTGCTGATCACCATCCCACCAAAAGCAATCAACCAGACTACTGCCGTATGCGAAATGGTTGCCGCCAGTCCAAGCATCACCGCCTGTTTAATGGTGCCTTTAATGGCGATGATAAACGCCGCCATCATCGTTTTTGAGTGCCCTGGTTCCAGGCCATGAAGCGCACCAAGTAAGATGGCGCTAGGGATGAAGAACCAGGCGTTACCTTGCTGAAGAAGAGTGGTAAATTCGGTCATGATAATAATTCTTAGTATTAATTCGGCAATCTGATTCTACTCCCCCCCAGTACCTGATACTACCCCCCAGTAGATTAATAGTGCTATGATTTTTCATGTTCTTGTTAACCAGGTGTTGCCATGTCTCATACAATCCGTGATAAACAGAAACTGAAAGCGCGTGCCAGTAAGATTCAGGGCCAGGTCGTGGCGCTCAAGAAAATGCTCGACGAACCGCATGAATGCGCTGCAGTTTTACAACAGATTGCTGCTATCCGTGGCGCGGTAAACGGTCTGATGCGGGAAGTGATTAAAGGTCATCTGACGGAACACATCGTTCACCAGGGGGATGAGCTAAAACGTGAAGAAGATCTGGATGTCGTTCTGAAGGTGCTGGATTCTTATATCAAATAATTTATTAACGCGATTGTAAAACTGCGGTTTTTCCTCGTTTACAACACGTGCGCTGGACATTACCATCCTCCTCTGCGATTTATCATCGCAACCAAACGACTCGGGGTGCCCTTCTTTGTGAAGGCTGAGAAATACCCGTATCACCTGATCTGGATAATGCCAGCGTAGGGAAGTCACAGACCATCAGGTCATTGCTTCTTCACGTTATGGCAGGAGCAAACTATGCAAGTCGACCTGCTGAGTTCCGCGCAATCTGCGCACGCGTTACACCTCTTTCACCAACACTCTCCCCTTGTGCACTGCATGACCAATGATGTGGTGCAAACCTTTACTGCCAATACCTTGCTGGCACTCGGTGCATCGCCAGCGATGGTTATCGAAGCCGAAGAGGCCAGTCAGTTTGCGGCCATCGCCAGTGCCTTGTTGATTAACGTTGGCACACTGACGCAGCCACGCGCGCAGGCGATGCGTGCCGCCGTTGAGCAGGCAACACGATCACAAACGCCCTGGACGCTTGATCCGGTTGCGGTTGGTGCGCTCGATTATCGCCGCCATTTTTGTCATGAACTTTTATCTTTTAAACCGGCAGCGATACGCGGTAATGCTTCGGAAATCATGGCATTAGCTGGCATTGCTAATGGCGGACGGGGAGTGGATACCACTGACGCCGCAGCTAACGCGTTGCCCGCCGCACAAACTCTGGCACGGGAAACTGGCGCAGTCGTCGTGGTCACTGGCGAAGTAGATTATGTTACCGATGGTCGTCGCACCGTTGGCATTCACGGCGGCGATCCGTTAATGACCAAAGTGGTAGGAACTGGCTGTGCATTATCGGCAGTCGTCGCCGCCAGTTGTGCATTACCGGGTGATACGCTGGAAAATGTCGCATCTACCTGTCACTGGATGAAACAAGCGGGAGAACGCGCAGTCGCCAGAAGCGAGGGGCCGGGTAGTTTTGTTCCACATTTCCTTGACGCGCTCTGGCAGCTGACGCAGGAGGTGCAGGCATGAAACGGATTAACGCTCTGACGATTGCCGGTACTGATCCGAGTGGTGGTGCGGGGATTCAGGCCGATCTTAAAACCTTCTCGGCACTTGGCGCTTATGGTTGCTCAGTTATTACTGCACTGGTGGCGCAAAATACCCGTGGCGTACAGTCGGTGTATCGCATTGAGCCTGATTTTGTCGCCGCCCAGCTCGATTCGGTGTTCAGCGATGTGCGAATCGACACCACTAAAATTGGTATGTTGGCGGAAACCGATATTGTTGAAGCGGTGGCAGAACGGCTGCAACGTTATCAGATCCAAAACGTGGTACTCGACACCGTTATGCTGGCAAAAAGTGGCGAGCCGCTGCTTTCACCTTCGGCGGTTGCCACGCTGCGCGGTCGATTATTGCCACTGGTTTCATTAATAACGCCAAACTTGCCCGAAGCTGCCGCCTTGCTCGATGCGCCACACGCGCGTAACGAACAGGAAATGCTGGAACAGGGACGTGAATTATTGGCGATGGGCTGCGGTGCAGTGCTGATGAAAGGCGGTCATCTGGATGACGAGCAAAGCCCGGACTGGCTGTTTACCCGCGAAGGTGAACAACGGTTTACCGCACCGCGTATTATGACCAAAAACACCCACGGCACCGGTTGTACGCTCTCTGCGGCGCTGGCTGCACTAAGCCCGCGCCATACAAACTGGGCTGACACCGTACTGGAGGCAAAAAGCTGGCTTTCTGCGGCGTTAGCGCAGGCAGACACGCTGGAAGTTGGCCACGGGATTGGTCCGGTTCACCACTTTCACGCCTGGTGGTGAGCACCGTAGTATAGCTGCTTTGGCATTTTTCAGCTTTTTCGCGCTGAAATTCAGGGATGAAACCAATGCAGCTAAGAATCGCCAGTCGAAAAAAATTCACCGCTTTGATATGCGCTCTGGGGCTAATTTCCATCGTTGCGATTCATCCCCGTCAGACGGTGAATTTTTTCTATTCGACAGCAATTCAGATTAAAGACTACATCCACTTTTATGGTTATCGCCCGGTCAAATCTTTTGCTATTCGCATTCCTGCCAATTACACCATTCATGGTATTGATGTTTCACGCTGGCAGGAGCGGATCGACTGGCAGCGTGTCGCAAAAATGCGCGACAACGGTATCCGCTTACAGTTTGCTTTTATTAAGGCTACGGAAGGTGAAAAGCTGGTTGACCCGTATTTTTCGCGCAACTGGCAAAGAAGCCGTGAAAATGGCCTGCTGCGTGGGGCGTATCACTATTTTTCTCCGTCGGTATCCGCTTCAGTTCAGGCCAGATTATTTCTGCAAACGGTGGATTTTGCCCACGGCGATTTCCCTGCCGTGCTGGACGTAGAAGAGCGAGGAAAATTATCGGCAAAAGAATTGCGCAAGCGGGTAAGTCAGTGGCTAAAAATGGTCGAAAAAAGCACGGGAAAAAAGCCGATTATTTACTCCGGAGCCGTGTTTTATCACACGAACCTGGCGGGCTATTTCAATGAGTATCCGTGGTGGGTAGCGCACTACTACCAACGTCGCCCGGACAATGACGGCATGGCCTGGCGCTTCTGGCAGCATTCCGACCGTGGACAGGTAGATGGCATTAATGGTCCGGTGGATTTTAATGTGTTTAATGGCAAGGCGGAGGAGTTGCAGGCTTTCGTTGATGGCATTAAAGAAACGCCTTAAATAACCAGCAGTGATATACTCCTACCAGACTCCCCGGCAGGAAAAAGACAAATGGAACAAGCGCATACCCAGCTTATCGCTCAACTGAATGAGCGTATTTTAGCGGCGGACAACACGCCGCTTTATATTAAGTTTGCCGAAACGGTAAAAAATGCCGTGCGCAGCGGGGTGCTGGAACATGGCAATATTTTACCCGGCGAGCGTGATTTAAGTCAGTTAACCGGCGTTTCGCGTATTACGGTGCGCAAGGCGATGCAGGCGCTGGAAGAAGAGGGCGTGGTGACGCGTTCGCGTGGCTACGGCACGCAGATCAACAACATCTTTGAATACTCGTTGAAAGAAGCGCGAGGATTTTCTCAACAGGTGGTGTTGCGCGGGAAAAAGCCCGATACGCTATGGGTTCACAAGCGTGTCGTGAAATGTCCTGAAGAAGTCGCACAGCAGCTGGCGGTCGAAGCGGGAAGTGATGTCTTTTTATTGAAGCGTATTCGTTATGTCGATGAAGACGCGGTATCCATTGAGGAATCGTGGGTTCCGGCGCATTTAATTCATGATGTTGATGCCATCGGGATTTCTCTTTATGACTACTTCCGCAGTCAGCATATTTTTCCTAAGCGTACCCGTTCCCGTGTTAGCGCCCGAATGCCGGATGCTGAGTTTCAGTCACATATTCAGTTAGATAGCAAAATACCGGTGCTGGTGATCAAGCAAGTGGCACTTGACCAACAGCAACGGCCTATTGAGTACAGCATCAGCCACTGTCGCAGCGATCTATACGTTTTTGTGTGCGAGGAGTAGTTCCTCGCGCGTTGGCGCACAATCACCGCCGCGATGCCCGACAACCCACGACGCCACTGCATTGCCCAGTAATACGGCATCCGCCAGTGGCAGACCAGAGGCCAGTCCGGCAAGTACGCCACCTGCATGACTGTCGCCTGCACCAATGGTGTCTACAACTTGCGTTGGATATGCCGGAACGCAGCCAGAAGCGTTGTTGCTGAAATACCATGCGCCTTCTTTATCGAGACGGACGATCAACGGCGCGACAAATTTCTCCTGCCATTGCTTGCCAAGCGTTGTTATCTCTGCGGATAAAGCAAAACGTTCGGCGGCAATCTCAGCCTCTTGACGATTGAGTGACACTAAAGGTCGACAGGCCATGATCCGCGCAAGTAATGCATCCGGGATATCGCCAATACGTGGGCCAAAATCGATAAACGGCGTCACGTTTTTCAGCCCTTCCAGCCATTCCACTAACAATTCGCCGCAGGGCGAGGCCAGTTGATAACCGGAAAAATAGAGCAGGCTGCCAGGCGCAACGGTTAATCGCGCCAGCCATTGGCGATTCCACTGATTTTCCACACCACTGAACGACATAAACGTGCGTTCACCATCCGGCTCAACCAGCGCCAGACACCATCCGTTATCGCCTTCGGCGTTATCGATCAGGCTGATTAACCCCTCTTTCGCCATCCGGTTGCGAATAATCTCCGCCCACACCCCCTGACCGAGCGGCAGGGCATTACCCGCTTCGATGCCGAGGCGCTTTAACGCCACGGCAATATTCAGTGCGCAGCCGCCAACGTTAACGCTCTGCTGTTTCAGCTCGATATCGCACCCGCGCCAGGGCAGGGCGTAAGCGTCGGCGATCACATCAATGACCGCCGCGCCAATCACCATAACCGGCTGACGCGTGGTTAATTCAGGCAGCAGCGTGTGTAATCGAGCGCCGCTCATACCGCCTCCCGTTGTTGGCGATACTTCGCCAGCTCTGTGGCATAGCGGTTGAAATCAAGCTGATTTACCGCATCCAGTTCCGCCTTTAATGCAGGATCGATAGCGTTAACGCCATGCAACGCGCCGCAAATTGCCGTCGCCATGGCGCCGATGGTGTCTGTGTCGCCGCCAAGATTGGCGCACAGGACGGCGCAACGGTTCGGATCGGTTTGTGCCAGTTCAACCAGCGCAATGGCGCACGGCACGGACTCAATGGTGCTGGTGCCTGCGCCAACGACCTGGTAAAGCTGTTCGCTGGCGGATTCGGTGCCATCGGCATTGCGCACAATTTTCAGCGCAATCTCCAGACGTGCCGCCAGTGAGGCGCTGAATGTGGTGATGCGTTTTTGTTGAGCATGTCGCGCAATCGAGGGTAGAGAATCAACAATCGCTGACCAGCTTTCGCCGTCAATGGCACGAGAAATCGCCCATGCAATAACCACCGCCCCCGCAATCGCCAGATCGGATTTATGAGTCGGGCTGGACGCCAGCGCCACATCATCAATAAAGGAATCAACATTGCGTGCCGGAAGTAAACACCCCAATGGTGAGACGCGCATCGCCGCACCGTTAGTCACGCCGTTGTTTTCCAGTTCTGCAACGGGTTTACCGTCGCGAATGGCGTTGAGAGCAATCTTCGAGGTTGGGCCAAGCACGTTTTTGTTAAAGGCGTTGAAACGCAGCGCCCAGTTGAGAATATTACGCCCAATCAGATCCGGATCGATCTCGCCTTCACGTTCCAGCAACGCATCCGCCAGACACAGCGCCATCGAGGTATCGTCGGTGAATTCGGCGCGGTTAAAATAACAGGCCGCGTTATTCTCCTTTGGTCCAGGCAGAAAACGGTCAATCCAGCCAAAGTGTGCTTTAACGCGGCTGCGTGGCCAAAGCTCAGAGGGCATCCCCATCGCATCCCCTAACGCCTGCCCGTAAAGAGCACCGAGAATACGTTCTGTTTTCATTTAACTTCCCCTTGTGTCAACGCAATATCGCGATCATCGACCTTGATAGCCGTAATTTCGCTGTCGGATTCGCGGAAAAAAATCATGAACAGCACGGCGATAATGGCAATCATCACCGCGCCAAAAGTCCACATCCCGGCCCAGTTGAAGGTCAGCCCGTTTACCGGTTCCTGATAAGCAAACATCTTCTCCATCATCACGCCGCCAAGACGATAACCGAGCAAACTGCCGAAGCCCTGGCAGCAGAGCGTAATCAGCCCCTGCGCGGCGGTACGCATATGCACGGGCGCTTTTTTATCGACATAGATGTAGGCGGTAACGTAGTAAAAATCGTAGCTTACGCCGTGCAGCAAAATGCCGAGGAACAGTAACGCGTAGGTAAAATATTCATCCGCGCTGCCATAAATAAAGAAGCCATAGCGGATCGCGGCGGTGACCAGACCAAGCAATAATACCTTTTTGATACCAAAGCGTTTGGTGAAAAACGGCAATGCCAGCATAAAGAAGATTTCAGAGAACTGGCCGAGCGTCATCCAGCCAGTGGCGTTTTTCATGCCGACTTCAGTCAGATAACCGTTGGCAAAGATGTAATAGAACGCCAGTGGCATCGCAAACAGGAATGAACAGAAGAAAAAGACGAGGAAATTTTTATCGCGCAGCGGGATCAGCGCATCCAGGCCGAGCATGACTTTAATGTCCATTTTGCCGGTGCTTTTTGGCGGCGTGTCTGGCAGGAATAAGGCAAACGCACCGAGCAATGCGGAGCTTCCTGCGGTAATTAACAGCGGAATATTGGTCGGTGAGATATCGTCATATCCCAGCATCTGAGGCAAGAATCCGCAGACCAGGCCAGAGGCAATCCAGCCGATAGTCCCCAGTACGCGAATGCGCGGAAAATCACGCTCCACATCCGGCACGTTAGCAAACGCGATGCTGTTAGTCAGCGCAATGGTCGGCATATAAGTTAGCGAGTAGGCCAGCAGTAACGGGAAGAACCCGGCAAAGGTGGTCTGTTGCGCGGCGAAATACATCAGCACCGCACCGGCGAACATCAATACCGCCAGCACTTTCTGCGCCGAGAAAAAGCGGTCAGTGATGGAGCCAACCAGAATAGGCGACAGAATCGCCGCAATGGCGGTACATGCATAGGACCAGCCAATTTCTCCGGCACTGAAACCGCTTTTACTTAACCACAGCCACAATGGCACAAACCACGCGCCCCAGATAAACCATTCAACAAACATCATGAACGACAGCTTTGCTGTTGTTTTCATCTTTTAATTCCTTCATGACAGGTAATGTAAGGTACGCGCTGACAATACCACTTAACAATACCTTTTAAATACCTTTGCGGTGAAAGCTTGACCGCTGTAACATTTTTTCTGATGAATCGTGCCAACAGAAAACGCTGAAAAAACATCCAAAAGATGGCAAAACCAGCCCGTAACGACCAGGATTATGATTGCCCGCAAAAGGTGGGCCAGGACAATCCATAGCCGATATCCAATCGGAATTTACGGGAGCATAGTAATGACAGATATTGCGCAGTTGCTTGGCAAAGACGCCGACAACCTTTTACAGCACCGTTGTATGACTATTCCTTCTGACCAGCTTTATCTCCCCGGACATGATTACGTAGACCGCGTGATGATTGACAATCATCGTCCGCCAGCGGTGTTACGTAATATGCAGACGCTCTACAACACCGGGCGTCTGGCCGGCACAGGATACCTTTCTATTCTGCCGGTTGACCAGGGCGTCGAGCACTCCGCCGGAGCTTCATTCGCCGCCAATCCGCTCTACTTTGACCCGAAGAACATTGTGGAACTGGCGATCGAAGCGGGCTGTAACTGTGTGGCGTCAACTTACGGCGTGCTGGCATCGGTATCGCGGCGTTATGCGCACCGCATTCCATTCCTCGTCAAACTTAATCACAACGAGACGCTAAGTTACCCGAACACCTACGATCAAACGCTGTATGCCAGCGTGGAGCAGGCGTTCAACATGGGCGCGGTGGCGGTTGGTGCGACTATCTATTTTGGCTCGGAAGAGTCACGTCGCCAGATTGAAGAAATTTCTGCGGCCTTTGAACGTGCGCACGAGCTGGGCATGGTGACAGTGCTGTGGGCCTATTTGCGTAACTCCGCCTTTAAGAAAGATGGCGTTGATTACCATGTCTCCGCCGACCTGACTGGTCAGGCGAACCATCTGGCGGCGACCATCGGTGCAGATATCGTCAAACAAAAAATGGCGGAAAATAACGGCGGCTATAAAGCGATTAATTACGGTTATACCGACGATCGCGTGTACAGCAAGCTGACCAGTGAAAACCCGATTGATCTGGTGCGTTATCAGTTAGCTAACTGCTATATGGGGCGTGCAGGGCTGATTAACTCCGGCGGTGCTGCAGGCGGTGAAACCGACCTTAGTGATGCGGTGCGTACTGCGGTTATCAACAAACGCGCAGGCGGAATGGGGCTGATTCTTGGACGTAAAGCGTTCAAGAAATCGATGGCCGACGGCGTGAAACTGATTAACGCCGTGCAGGACGTTTATCTCGATAGCAAAATTACTATCGCCTGATACGCTTCATACGAACAGCACAGCCCCGTAGGACGGATAAGGCGTTCTCGCCGCATCCGGCAACCTATGCCTGATGCGACGCTGAAGCGTCTTATCATGCCTACGCACAGCACAGCCCCGTAGGCCGGATAAGGTGTTTACACCGCATCCGGCATAACTGATTTTCCCTAATTCAAGAGAGAATAATTTGATTAACGCAATAACGGACAATCCGGTGGTAATCGACAACGCAGCGCCGCCGGAAGTATTTCAATATGAAAGTTTTGTCCACTCAACGGTTCGCCATCAAGATTAAACGTAATTTCGTGTGGTGCTTGTATATCGAACCACGCCGAAGCGGCTTCGATAATATTCGGGTTATCTTCGTCAGATTTTAATGTGGATACGAGGGCCGGAAGAATTTCATCTCCGGTGAAAATACGCAACTGCAACAAGCCATCATTAATCAGCGCATTTGGGCACAACTGCTGTCCGCCACCGGCCTGACGCCCGTTGCCAATGCCAATAACCAGGGCATCTCCTTGCCAGTGAAAATTTTCACCACGGATCTCACAACGATCTGGTTGTAACGTGTCCATGCGCATTAAGCCGTGAATGATGTAAGAGGCGCCCCCTAGTGCGGATTTTAATTTTTCCGGTGTTTCGGTGGTGATGCGCGTACCAAACCCGCCCGTTGCCATATTGATAAAACAGGTGTGCCTGTTAACCTGCGCCATATCAATTGCAATAGCGTTACCGGCAATCGCAAGTTTCAACGCCTTATCCAGCGCCTCAGGGATCCCCACGCTGGTGGCGAAATCATTCGCTGTACCTAGCGGCAAAATCCCCAAAGCAGGAATGTCATCGCCTTCACACTGAATCAACGCCGTGGAGACTTCATTAATGGTGCCATCACCACCGCCTGCTATCACTGTCGCGACGCCGAGTTGGCGCGCTTCAGTCACAAAACGCGCGGCATCACCTTTCTCCCAGGTGACCCGTACATAGATCGTTATTCCCTCCTCACGCAACAGCATAATCGCCTCGCGCAATGTTTCATTGTCAGCACTTTTGCCGTTAAGAATCAGCAAACTGGCGGGAAAATCGGCCATCGTCGTATGCCTTTATTATTGATCTTTAGAAAGTGTAGAGCAGAAAAGAGAAGGTGGAGTCAGAACAGGACGGGTCAGGTGCAAAAAAATAAGCCTGCGTAAGGGAGATTACACAGGCTAAGGAGGTGGTTCCTGGTACAGCTAGCATTTTATGGGTTATGTTTTTCAGCGAAACGGATGATAACCTTAATAAATGCAGCTGTATGTGATCGGTTTCTAAGAATTTTCTATCTGGGAAAAATACTTGAAATTAATCACTTGCCGTGCGGGTTACGCGTGGTTTCCCCAGAGAAATTACGCATCAGCAGCGCGTAGTTCAGTTCGAGATCCTGCGGGACTGGGATCCACACAGTATAACCATCGCCCGGCGCAACCGGCATCGCTTCGCCTTTGGCGTTTTCCATATGCTCAAGGGTAAAGTTGATATTGCCCTGTGGAGTCATCAGCTCAAGGCTGTCGCCAACGGAGAATTTGTTTTTAACCGCTACCGCCGCGAGGTCGCCTTTACGCTCACCGGTAAACTCACCAACAAACTGCTGGCGGTCAGAAACGGAATAACCGTATTCGTAGTTCTGATAATCATCATGCGTATGGCGACGCAGGAAACCTTCGGTATAGCCGCGATGCGCCAGACCTTCCAGCGTCTCCAGCAGGCTGGTGTCGAACGGTTTGCCCGCAGCGGCATCATCGATAGCTTTACGATAAACCTGCGCGGTGCGTGCACAATAGTAGAAAGATTTGGTGCGGCCTTCGATTTTCAGCGAATGCACGCCCATTTTGGTCAGGCGTTCAACGTGTGCGATAGCGCGCAGATCTTTCGAGTTCATGATGTAAGTGCCGTGTTCGTCTTCAAACGCGGTCATATACTCGCCCGGACGCTGGGCCTCTTCGATCATAAACACTTTGTCGGTTGGCGCGCCGATACCCAGCGTCGGTTCAACGTTTTGCACCGGAATCGGCTCGTATTTGTGTACGATGTTGCCGACGTCATCTTCTTTACCTTCCTGGACGTTGTACTCCCAGCGGCAGGCGTTGGTGCAGGTGCCCTGGTTCGGGTCGCGTTTGTTGATATAGCCAGAGAGCAGGCAGCGACCGGAGTAGGCCATGCACAGTGCGCCGTGAACGAAGATTTCGAGCTCCATATTCGGCACCTGATTGCGGATCTCTTCAATCTCTTCCAGTGATAGTTCACGGGAGAGGATCACGCGGGTCAGGCCCATTTGCTGCCAGAATTTTACCGTCGCCCAGTTTACGGCGTTAGCCTGCACGGAAAGGTGGATCGGCATTTCAGGGAAGTGCTCACGCACCAGCATAATCAGCCCAGGATCGGACATAATCAGCGCATCCGGCCCCATTTCCACTACCGGTTTCAGGTCACGGATAAAGGTTTTCAGCTTAGCGTTGTGCGGCGCAATGTTGACCACGACATAAAACTTTTTCCCCAGCGCATGGGCTTCATTGATGCCGAGCTGAAGATTTTCGTGGTTGAATTCGTTGTTGCGCACACGCAGGGAGTAACGCGGCTGGCCCGCATAAACAGCATCTGCGCCATAAGCGAAAGCGTAACGCATATTTTTCAGCGTTCCCGCCGGGGAAAGGAGTTCCGGTTTAAACATAATTCTCTCGTTCTGATGACAGGTCAGATCCGCTTCACCTGATGAAGCGGTTAGGGGAGTGTCCCCACTTTAAGGGCGGGCATTGTAGCGCAATCGGTGGGGTTGGCTCCAGTGTAAATGTCTGGTCGTCTCCTGGTTTTGGTAAGGATGCGAATAACGATAATTTCTTCGGCACTTGCAGGAAATAAATAACGTGGTGTTCAAAAAGAAGAACAAAAATTCTTTCACCGAATATGAAACTTATCCTCTCATTATTTTAATGGCGCGGATTGATCCTTAGCATCAATAAGCCAGTGTTTATTAGAAATAAAGCCGGGCGCGTCATCCGCGCCCGGCACAATGATTAAGTCTTATCTTTCACCGTCTGGCTTACGCCATTGGTTTTTACAGAGGCAATTCCGACTTCGCGTGATTGAGCGGTAGCATACATCTGGCTGGAGCCAATTATCTGATGATTGGCCGCTTTCAGATTGAAATAAAACTTGCCGTTGCTCGCCGTCTTTTTCTCATAGCGTTCATCCTGCGGACTGTTGCTTTGTACCGAGGCGATGCCCTTTTCCGCAGAGGCTTTTGAGGCATACAATTCGCTTGTGAGAATGATTTCTCCGTTTCCCGCTTTTAACACAAAACGGAACTGATTATCACTGCTCTTATTAAGTTCAAACCAACCAGCCATATTGACTCCTTGCTTGAAATTGCGTATCGAAAACAGTATGTAACGATTTAAGTATGGGTGATATTCAGGTGGTTGCCAATCAGGGGAATACCCTCTAATGCATGGGGGAGATTACTGATAAATATGCTGAAATCTGAATACGAGCACGGCTTTATCCCTCTCTTTTTCAGAGAGGGTAATAATACTTAGTGGGCGACGGAACGGTACGCGTTGTAGTTTGAGACTGCCATTAAAAGGAACAGGCTAAACAATACGGCAGGCGTCAGCTTCCCAACGGTAACCGACGCCGTAAACGGCGCGGATAAATGACTGTTCGGCGTCGAGAGATTCCAGTTTGCGGCGCAGGTTTTTAATGTGGCTGTCGATAGTTCGGTCGGTTACCACGCGGTAGTCGTCGTAAAGATGATTGAGCAATTGCTCGCGGGAGAATACTTTACCCGGTTCATGGGAGAGCGTTTTCAGCAGACGAAATTCCGCAGGCGTCAGGTCAAGCATTTTGCCACGCCATGAAGCCTGAAAACGACCTTCGTCGATAATCAACGGATTTTCGGCATCCTGTTGCTGCAACTCGCGCTGCGGTTTGCAGCGGCGCAAAATGGTTTTGACGCGCGCCACTACTTCACGCGGGCTGTACGGCTTGCAAATATAGTCATCAGCACCAATTTCCAGCCCCAGCAGGCGATCGATCTCTTCGATTTTCGCCGTCACCATCACAATTGGGACATCGGAAAAACGACGAATTTCCCGGCACAGCGTCAGACCATCGGTGCCTGGGAGCATCAGATCCAACAGGATCAGATCCGGCGGCGTCTGGCGCACGTACGGCAGTACCTGATCGCCGTGGCTGATAAGTATTGGCGCGTAGCTCGCGGCACGCAGATAATCAATGAGCAACTGCCCCAGCTTGGGTTCATCTTCCACGATCAAAATACGCGGCGTGTTTTCGTCGATAGGTAACTCGGTCATACTTCTCTCTGTAAATCCCGTTCCAGCGGTAACTCTACTGTAATGCTTACCCCGCCAAAAGGCGAATGGGCGGCAACAATGCGACCATTATGCGCTTCAACAATGTTCAGGCAAATCGCCAGCCCCAGCCCGGAACCGCCGCTGGCACGGTTGCGGGAACCTTCGGCGCGATAAAAACGCTCAAACAGTTTTTGCAGCTGATCATCACTGACGCCCGGCGCGCTGTCGGCAAAGGTCAGGCGCACCGTTTTATCGTGCTGTTCTGCGGAGATTTGCAGGCTGCCGCCGCTGTCGGTGTAGCGCAGGCTGTTTTCCAGTAAATTATTGAACAACTGCATTAAACGGTCGCGATCGCCAAATACGGTAATGCTGTCTGGCAGGGAAAATTGCAGTTTCAGGCCACGGCTGGCGAATCGTTCGCGAAATGCGCCGCCCGCCACTTCCAGCAGTGGGATCAAATCTACCGGTGCTTTTTGGTAGGCGAGAGCGCCCTCATCAGACATCGACAACTGATGGAGATCGTCAACCAGTTTGGTTAGTGTGCCGACCTCCGCCTGTAAAGACGCCACCGTCTCCGGCGTGAATTTACGCACGCCATCCTGAATGGCTTCCAGTTCACCGCGCAGCACCGCTAATGGCGTACGCAGTTCGTGAGAAATATCGGCCATAAAATCGCGGCGCATTTGCTGGTTTTTCTCCAGCGTGCTGGCAAGCTGGTTGAAGTCTTGTGCCAGTTTCCCCAGTTCATCTTCGCTGGTGGGCGTCACGCGAGTGGTGAAATCGCCCGCCGCCAGTTTGTGCGTGCCGTCAACTAACCGTTTTACCGGAGCCAGCAAACCGCGTGCCAGTGGAAATGTCGCCAGCGCCGCCAATAAAGTAGATAAAGCCACAATCAGCCAGCTGGTTTGCCGCTGTTGCTTATCAAAATTGATATCGGTATTGCGCGTCAGGCGTTCAACGGGGGAAGCGATCACCGCGCCGACTTCCACACCATTGACCAGAATAGGTCGCCGTGTACCGTCCGGTGGAATGGGTGCGCGTGGGCCAACCAGCACTTTGTTATTTTGATCGACCACCCAGAACTGGGTACGCCAGCCGTGTGGTGGCATACCGGGGCCGGGCTTATCGTCGTTGCTATCGTGTTCAAGCGAACGCAGGATCTGAAATACGAAGCGATCGTTATTACGCAGAAAACGCCAGTTACCGTGCTGGGCGTATTGCTCGCCAAGCGCGTCGCCAAGCATTTGCAGCCGTTGCTCATTGCCATGCTTGATGTAATCAATAAAACCACGCTCAAAACTAATACGTACCGCCCAGTGCATCGTGATCAGCAAGACGATGCAGGTGGCGAAGATCGCCAGAAACAGTTTGCCGGTAATGCCGGGCCGCCAGAACTTCATTCAGTGCTCCTTTTGCGCCGCGAAATAGCTACATTTTGATGCGTATCGTTCGGCACTCTGGCAAAGATGAACGCCGGAAGGGCGATAAGAAACGCCATACTAAGCCAGGTGTACATAAAGACAGTTTGTGTGGTGCCGCTGTCGACGCTGACATGCTGCGAACCAAAAAGTCCCAGCAACAGCCCGGCGATGGTGACGCCGATACTCATCGACAATTGCATAATCATCGACAGCAGACTGTTGCCGCTGCTCGCCAGATTGTCCGGGAGATCTTTCAGCGTCAGGGTGTTCATGGAGGAGAAACGCGTCGAGTTGACCATTCCTTGTAAAAACAGGACGAACGGCAAAACGTAGTACCAGCCTAGCAGCGCGGTGGTCATAAACAACAGGGTGACCAGCGACAGACCCAGCGTGGTCGCCACCAGTACCCGACGATAACCAAAGCGATTCACCACCTGCACCACAATTCGCTTCATCCCCATGCTGCCGAGTACCATCGGGATCATCATCAATCCGGCATGAAACGGTGAGAAACCAAGGCCAATTTGCAGGAAAACCGGCGTCATAAAGGGCAACATGCCGCTACCGATGCGTCCGGCAAAGCTCCCCGCCAGGCCCAGCGAAAAGGTACGAGTGCGGAACAGTTTCAGACTGAAAAGAGCGCGGTGGTTATTTCTGGCGTGTAGTAGATAAAGCACCAGTGCCACCACGCCAACCGCCACCAGTCTGGCGATGGTTAGCGGCGACAGTCCTGTACCTTTACTGCCGTCCAGCGCCAGCGTTAATACCGCCATGCCAACCGCCAGCAACAGAAAGCCGGAGAGATCGAAGCGCCGCATCTGCATGGTGTAGTTCGGCATTAACATCAATGTGGCGATCGCACCGATAATTCCTACTGGAATGTTGATCAAAAAGATCCAGTGCCAGGAGGCGTACTCCACCAGCAGACCACCGAGCGCCGGGCCAAGCAGCGGGCCGACCTGACCGGGCAGCGTGACAAAGGTCATCGCCGCCATATATTGCTCGCGCGGTACGATTTTCATCACCGTCAACCTGCCGACCGGCACCATCATCGCACCGCCAACGCCCTGTAACGCGCGTGCCAGCAACAGTTCGTTCAGCGTGCCGGAAAGCGCGCAAAACAGTGAACCGAGGGTAAACAACACGATGGCGGTAAAGAAAATATTGCGCACGCCGATTTTATCCGCCAGCCAGCCGCTGGCGGGTAGCATCACCGCCACGGTCAGCACATAAGAGACAATGACCATGTGCATATGCAGCGGGCTTTCCCCGAGGCTTTGCGCCATTGAGGGAAGGGCGGTGTTAACGATGGTGGTGTCCAGCGACTGCATAAAGAAGCCGAAAGCCACAATCCACAATTGCCAGCGGGTGCTGTCGGGAAGATCTGTCATTTACTCGGTTACCGTTTGTTTAGGTTTACGCGAAAAACGCAGCCGCAGACGGTCGAAAAAGAGATATACCACCGGCGTGGTATACAGCGTCAGGAGCTGACTCATTACCAGACCGCCGACAATGGTGATCCCCAGGGGTTGCCGCAGCTCCGAGCCGTCACCGCCCGACAATACCAGCGGCAGCGCGCCAAACAGTGCTGCCAGGGTGGTCATCATAATCGGGCGAAAACGCAGCAGACAGGCCTGGAAAATAGCTTCCTGCGGCGTCAGGTTACCGTGGCGTTGGGCTTCAAGCGCAAAATCGACCATCATAATGGCGTTTTTCTTCACGATGCCGATTAATAGCATGATCCCTATCAGGGCGATTAGGCTGAACGGGGCATTGAACAGCTCCAGCGCCAGCAGCGCCCCGACGCCCGCCGAAGGCAATGTGGAGAGAATCGTCAGCGGATGTACGTAACTCTCATACAGCATCCCCAGTACGATATACACCGTGGCGATCGCTGCGATAATCAGGATCACTTGCGAGTTCATCGTCTCCTGGAACACCTGCGCTGTGCCAGCAAAACTGCCGCGCACCGTCGAAGGCACGCCAAGCTGGGTCATTGCGCGGTCGATCGCGGCACTGGCGTCCGAGAGCGATTTCCCGGTCGGCAGGTTAAACGAAATGGTCGAGGCCGCCGATAATCCCTGATGATTCACCGATAGTGGGGCATTCGCCGGTTGCCATTTAGCGAAATATGACAGCGGGATCGCTTTGCCTTCGTTATTAATGACGAACATTTTTTCCAGCGCGCTGATGTCCTGGGTATAGCGCGGATCCACTTCCATCACCACTTTATACTGGTTCATCGGCTGGTAAATGGTCGAGATTTGCCGCTGACCGAAGGCGTTATTTAACAGACTGTTGGCGGCCTGTACGTCGATTCCCAGCCGTGCCATGGTGTCACGGTCGTAAACCAGATTCATCTCCGCGCCGTTGTCCTGCTGGTCGGAGTTCACGTCCGCCAGTTCCGGCAACGTTGCCAGTTTTTTGCGAATTTTCGGCTCCCATTCGCGCAGTGCCGCCAGGTCGTCGGACAGCAACGTGTACTGGTAACTGGCGTTCGACTGACGTCCGCCAACGCGAATATCCTGTACCGCCATCAGGAACAGATTCGCTCCTGGCTCTTTTGCGAGCTTCACGCGCAGACGGTCGATAATTTGCTGCGCCGTTTCGCTGCGTTTGTCGCGTGGCTTGAGGGTGATAAACATCATCCCGCTGTTCACCCGCGAACCGCCGGTAAAGCCGGTGACATTATCCACTGCCGGATCGTCACGAATAATTTTCATGAAGTCCTGCAATTTGCCGCGCATCGCCTGAAACGAAATACTTTGGTCAGCCTGAATCCCGCCCATCAGTACGCCGGTGTCCTGCTCAGGGAAGAAGGTTTTCGGAATCGAGATATATAGCCAGATATTCAGCGCAATGGTGCCAAGTAGCACCACGCCCACCAGACGGGTATGATTGAGCACCCATTTCAGCGACTTGCCGTAGCCTTGTTGCAGGGCTACCAACATGCGACCAAAACCACGCAGTCGCTTTTGCTCACGCGGCTTGCTCGCTTTCAGCATCCAGCCGCACATCATCGGCGTTAGCGTCAGGGAAACCAGCAACGAAATACCAATGGCGACAGAAAGCGTCACGGCAAACTCGCGTAACAGGCGGCCCGGCAATCCGCCCATCAACAGCAGCGGCAGGAACACCGCCACCAGTGACAGACTCATCGACAGCACCGTAAAACCGACTTCGCGAGTACCTTGTAGCGCGGCCTGTAGTGGTTTCATCCCCGCTTCCAGATGACGGGCAATGTTTTCCAGCACCACGATGGCGTCATCCACCACGAAACCAGTAGCAATGGTGAGCGCCATTAACGAAAGGTTATTGAGACTGAATCCGCACAGGTACATCGCCGCAAACGTACCAATCAGCGAAACCGGCACCGCAACGGCGGGAATAATAGTGGCGCGACCCGAGCGCAGGAATAAAAACACCACCAGAATCACCAGCGCCACCGAGATAATTAGCGTTTGCTCGACTTCTTCCAGCGAGGCGCGAATGGTGGGGGAGCGATCCTGGGCAATTTGCAGATCAATTGCCGCCGGAATGGTTTCCTGCAACTCCGGTAATTTCGCCCGGATGCTGTCTACCGTCTGGATAATATTGGCTTCTGGCAGTTTGCGGATCATCAGCAAAATAGCCGGTTTGGCGTTGGTCATCCCGGCGTTGCGCACATCCTGCACTGAGTCGGTCACCGTCGCCACATCGCCCAGACGAACCGCGCCGCCGTTGTTGTAATGAATAATCAGCGGCTGATATTCGGCGGCGGTTTTCAGTTCATCGTTAGTCTGGATCTGCCAGCGATGGGTATCATCTTCCAGCGCCCCCTGCGGTTTACGCACGTTGGCATTGCTGATGGCGGAGCGTACATCGTCCAGCGACACGCCCTGATTAAACAGCGCCTGCGGGTTCAGCCCGACGCGTACCGCAGGTAGCGAGCTGCCGCCGACATCGACATCACCGACACCGTCGATTTGCGCAATCGTCGGGGCAAGCTGTGTTGAGGCGAAATCGTACAGTTCACCTTGCGAATAAGTATCGGAGGTTAGCGTCAGGATCATAATTGGCGCATCCGACGGGTTCGCTTTGCGATAGGTCGGACGGCTTGGCATCCCGCTGGGCAGCAAACTTTGCGCGGCGTTGATCGCCGCCTGCACATCGCGCGCTGCGCCGTTGATATCCCGGTCAAAATCAAACTGCAAAATAATGCGCGTGCTGCCGAGCGAACTGCTGGAGGTCATTTCACTGACTCCGGCAATGCGCCCAAGCGAACGTTCCAGCGGCGTGGCAACGGAAGACGCCATTGTCTCTGGCGATGCACCGGGCAGCGAGGCGCTGACCATAATCACCGGAAAATCAACTTGCGGCAGCGGGGCGACCGGCAGCATACGGAAGCCCAGAATGCCGCACAGGGTAATGGCAACCGACAGTAAAATCGTCGCCACCGGGCGGTAAATGAAGAGGGCAAAAAACTTCACTTACGCCTCCTCTTCATGACGGGCAAAGCGGCTTTTGGTCCACAATGCCAGGCGGTCGAACAGCAGATAAATCACCGGCGTGGTAAACAGCGTCAGCACCTGGCTGACAACCAGACCGCCGACCATACCGATGCCTAAAGGACGACGTAGTTCCGCACCGACCCCGGTACTCAACATCAGCGGCAGCGCGCCAAGCAGAGCCGCCAGGGTGGTCATCAGGATCGGACGAAAACGCAACAGACAAGCCTGGTAAATAGCATCGCGCGGCGACATGCCTTGCTCGCGCTCGGCAGCCAGCGCGAAGTCGATCATCATGATGGCGTTCTTCTTCACGATACCGATCAGCAAAATAATGCCGATAATCGCAATCACATCCAGTTCGCTACCGGCAATCATTAACGCCAGCAGTGCGCCGACCCCTGCGGTGGGTAGCGTCGAGAGAATAGTGATGGGGTGAATAAAGCTCTCGTACAGAATGCCGAGCACGATATACATCGCCACCACCGCTGCGACAATCAGCCAGACAGTGCTGCCCAGCGCCGACTGGAAGGCGAGGGTGCTGCCCTGGAACTGCGTGGTGATATCCACTGGCAGATTCAGCGTCTTTTCGGTGTCCATAATCGCCTGCACCGCATCGCCCAACGAATAGTTATCCGGCACGTTAAAGGAGATGGTCGTTACCGGGAACTGATCCAGATGGTTGATGGAGAGCGGGGCAAAACGCTGCTCAATTTTGGCAATTGAGCTTAGCGGCACTACGCCACCGTCGCTGCTGGTCAGGCGAATAGTATCCAGCGCCGCAATCCCAGGAGTATTTTCGGTGTTGTGCTCCAGCACCACGCGATACTGGTTAGCCTGAGTATAAATAGTGGAAATCAGTCGCTGACCAAACGCGTTGTACAAGGCGTTATCGACGTCCGCCATGCTGATCCCCAGACGGCTGGCGCTGTCGCGATCAACATTGACATACGCCACCAGCCCTTTGTCCTGCCAGTCGCTGGAGACATCAGAAAGCTGTGGTAGTTGCTGGAGTTTTTCCATCAACTGTGGCACCCAGGTACTGAGCGCATCCAGTGACGTGGCCTGCAAGGTAAACTGGTACTGGGTGCGGCTGACCTGAGTATCGATGGTCAGGTCCTGCGTTGGTTGCAGGAAGAGATCGACGCCCGGCACTTTATCTACCGCCGTTTGCAGACGGGCGATGACTTTTTGCACCCGATCATCACGTTCATCCAGCGGTTTGAGGTTGATCTGTAAACGCGCACTGTTCAGCGACGGGTTAGTGCCATCAACGCCAACAAATGAGGTCAAACTTTGCACTGCCGGATCCTGCAAAATCACATCCGCGACCTGGCGTTGCCGCTGGGCCATATTGGCAAAGGAGCTGGATTGCGGCGCCTGCAGGGTGCCCTGAATAATGCCGTTGTCCTGCACCGGGAAGAAGCCTTTCGGAATGAACACCCACAATAGAACGCTAAGCAGCAGCGTGCTGAGCGCCACGCTTAAGGTCAGCCACGGATGATTCAGCACTTTCGCCAGTCCACGTCCATAGGCGGCGATTATCCTGTCGAACATTTTTTCCGAGGCACGGGAGAAGCGGTTCTGTTTACGCAGCGACTCCTGGCTGAGCATCCGCGCGCACATCATCGGTGTCAGGGTCAGCGACACCACGGCTGAGATCAAAATCGCGACTGCCAGAGTAATAGCAAATTCGCGGAACAGTCGCCCGACGATATCGCCCATAAACAGCAGTGGGATCAACACCGCAATCAGTGAGAAGGTCAGCGAGATAATGGTAAAGCCGATTTCACCCGCGCCCTTGAGCGCCGCCGCCAACGGTTTTTCGCCTTTTTCGATATAGCGGGAAATGTTTTCGATCACCACGATGGCGTCATCGACCACGAATCCGGTGGCGATAGTTAAAGCCATCAACGTCAGGTTATTGATTGAAAAATCGAGAAACACCATGACCGCGAAGGTGCCGATTAACGACAGCGGCACTGCGACGCCGGGAATGATGGTCGCCGGAATATTGCGCAAAAACAGGTAGATAATCATTACTACCAGCGCGATAGCCATCATCAGCTCAAACTGGGTATCGTCGACCGATGCGCGGATATTGGTGGTACGGTCAGAAAGTACCGTCACCTTCACCGATTTTGGCAAACTCTCGGTGAGCTGTGGCAGCATCTGCCGGATGCTGTCGGCGGTGGAGATAATGTTAGCACCGGGCTGGCGCTGAACATTCATCACGATGGCCTGTTCTTTGTTCGCCCACGCGCCGAGCCAGCTGTTTTCTGCACCTTGCTCTACAGTTGCGACATCGCCCAGACGAATCGGCGCGCCGTTCTGGTAGGCGATGATTAGCTGGCGATACTCTTCGGCGGATTGCATCTGGTCGTTCGCTGACAGCGTGACCGCACGGGAAGGGCCATCAAGGCTACCTTTAGCTGAGTTAACGTTAGCGCCGGTAATGGCGGTGCGCACGGTTTCGCTGGTCAGACCGAGTGCGGCAATCGCCTGGGCGTTAAGTTTGACGCGAACAGCCGGACGCTGACCGCCGGAAAGCGTCACCAGTCCGACGCCGGAAATCTGTGAGATTTTCTGCGCGACGCGGGTTTCCACCATATCTTCTACCTGCGTCATCGGCATGGCGGTAGAGGTGACGGCAAGCGTCATGATCGGCGGATCTGCCGGATTCACTTTGCTGTAAACCGGCGGGTTAGGCAGATCGCTCGGCAACAGGTTGGTCGCAGCGTTAATCGCGGCCTGCACTTCCTGCTCGGCGACATCCAGCGGTAATGTTAGCTGGAACTGCAAAGTGATAACTGACGCACCGCCGGAACTTTGCGACGACATCTGTTTCAGGCCGGACATCTGCCCAAACTGGCGTTCGAGCGGCGCGGTAACGGCGGAGGTCATGACATCCGGGCTGGCGCCAGGGTAGAGGGTGACCACCTGAATAGTCGGATAATCCACTTCCGGCAGTGCCGAAACGGGCAGGGCGCGATAACCGATAATCCCGGCGAGTAAGATCGCCACCATCAGCAGCGTGGTGGCGACAGGACGCATAATAAACAGGCGCGACGGGCCGCCTGTGCTGCTCGGGGGTAACACCTGCATCAGGAGCGTGCTCCTTTTTTCGCGTATTCGCGGCTGGTGGCTTTCTCTTCCGGTGCGGTGGCGCTCTGGGCTTCCACCACTTCCACTTTCGCTCCTTCGGTCAGGCGATCAATGCCGTCCGTCACTACGCGATCGCCTGCAGAAATACCTGCGCGGATCACCACTTTCTGACTGTCCTGAATGCCCGGTGTCACCAGATGTTTGCTGACTTTATTTTCGCTATTCAGTACCCAGACAAAATGGCCTTCGTTGCCCATTTGCAGGGCGGCGGTGGGGATCACCACGGCGTTTTGTTCGGTGTCGACTAACATGCGCGCGTTAACAAACTGATTGGGAAACAGCGCATCATCCTGATTATTAAAGCGTGCTTTCACTTTAATCGTACCGGTAGTGGCATCGATTTGGTTATCGAGACTTAACAGCGTGCCTTCACTTAATTTCTTCGAGTTAGTGCGATCCCAGGCTTCAACCACCAGTGGTTTTCCGGCTTTTTGTGCCTGCACAACGGTAGCGATATCGCTTTCCGGCAGGGTAAAGACTAAATCGATAGGATGCGTCTGGGTGATCACCACAATCCCGGTGGTGTCGCCACTGGAGATTTGGTTACCAACATCAACCTGCTTCAGGCCAACGCGACCATCGACTGGCGCAGTAATCCGGCTCCAGTCGAGTTGGAGTTGTGCGCTGGCGACGCTCGCTTCATCAGCCTTAATGGTGCCTTCGGTTTCACTGACCAGCGCCTGTTGAGCATCCAGCTCCTGGCGGGAGACGAGATTAGTTTTTGCCAGTTGTTGATAACGCGCCAGGTCACGGCGGGCGTTGGCAAGCGTGGCTTTATCTTTTGCCAGTTGGCCCTGGGCTTGTGCTAATGCAACTTTGAACTGGCTGGGGTCAATTTCTGCCAGCAAATCGCCTGCTTTGACCTGCTGGCCTTCCTGGAAATGTAACGCCATCAGTTGACCATCTACGCGACTGCGCACCGTAACGGTGTTAGCAGCGGTAATAGTGCCAAGCCCGGTGAGGTAACGCGGAACTGCCTGTTCTACGGCGGTCGCCGCCTGAACCGGGGCTAATGGGCCGGAACGCATACCACGGCGACCACTCGCAGGTGGATGTTGCGCTTGTTTCGTCGCACCTGGTGCTGCGCTCTGGGATTCATTGCGGCCTTGCCAGAACCAGAATGCGGCGATGGCGGCGATAACCACCACGATTACGATTACCCAACGGGATTTATAACTGCCTTTCATCGTTAAGAGTTTCTCTTCCTGAAACGTTTCGCGGAATGATACTAGTGTAGCCAGCCAATAAGGGAGAAAAATGGAGGAATTATGAAACAGTTTCGGGAATCGTCTGAATGACGGTGCGCTTTGCGAGCATGCATCCAGTAATGACACAGGAAACTATTTTATACGCAGGTTAGCGATAGACTGCGTACATGGCAATAAGGAGGTAACCCGAAGATTTCAGCGGGATGCTGAAACGGGAAAGCCCCTCCCGAGGAAGGGGCCTTAAATAAGGAAAGGGTCATGATGAAGATACTCATCATCGTGGTGCTCTTAGTCGTTAGCTACCCAGCTTACTAAGACTACCAGGGCGGGGGAAACCCCGCTCTACCCTCACTCCTGAAAGTATGCCCTCACGGTCAGATTGTCAATCCGCAGACTTTGCCGTCTGCGATCCTGCCAGCAAATATTCTTTGCGAGACGTTACGCAATAATCACGGGTGAAACTATTTTGTTCACGCGTTAGCGATAGACTACGTGCATGGCGAAAGGATGTAAGCCGACGATTTCAGCGGGACGCTGAAACGGGAAAGCCCCTCCCGAGGAAGGGGCCTTAAATAAGGAAAGGGTCATGATGAAGCTACTCATCATCGTGGTGCTCTTAGTCATAAGCTTCCCCGCTTACTAAGACTACCAGGGCGGGGGAAACCCCGCTCTACCCTCACTCCTGAAAGTATGCCTTCACGATAAGATTGTCAATCCGCAGGCTTTGTAGTCTGCGATCCTGCCAGCAAATATTCTTTGCGAGTCGTTACGCAATAATCACAGAGGAAACTATTTTATCCGCAAGTCAGCGATAGACTGCATACAGGGCGAAAGGAGGTAAGCCGACGATTTCAGCGGGACGCTGAAACGGGAAACCCTCTCCCGGAGAAGAGGGCTTTTAATAAGGAAAGGGTTATGATGAAGCACGTCATCATACTGGTGATACTCTTAGTGATTAGCTTCCAGGCTTACTAAGAACACCAGGGGGAGGGGGAAACCTCTCCCTAACCCTCACTCCTGAAATTATGTCACTCCGCCCTTAGTGTCAATCGACGGCTCTCCGTTCTTGCGAGGCGAATAGCAAAATTATCTGCGCCACCGGGCCTAATTCTGAAAATGTCTTCGTTTGCTCTTATTTCATTATTGCAGTCGGTATGATACCGGACCTCAATAACTCTCTAAGAAAGGACCTCTTATGAGCGAACAAATCACGTTTGCTACCAGCGATTTTGCCAGTAACCCGGAACCACGTTGCCCCTGCATTTTGCTGCTGGATGTTTCTGGCTCGATGAGCGGCAGACCCATTAATGAACTTAACGCCGGATTGGTTACCTTTCGCGATGAGCTGCTTGCCGATTCGCTGGCCTTAAAAAGAGTGGAACTCGGCATTGTGACGTTCGGCCCGGTGCATGTGGAACAACCCTTTACCAGCGCCGCTAATTTTTTCCCACCTATCCTGTTTGCTCAGGGCGATACGCCAATGGGCGCCGCCATTACCAAAGCCCTGGATATGGTTGAAGAGCGGAAACGTGAGTACCGCGCCAATGGCATTTCGTATTATCGTCCGTGGATTTTCCTGATCACCGATGGCGCACCAACCGATGAGTGGCAGGCTGCCGCCAACAAAGTGTTTCAGGGGGAAGAAGATAAAAAGTTTGCCTTCTTTACCATCGGTGTTCAGGGGGCGGATATGAAGACCCTGGCACAAATCAGCGTCCGTCAGCCTTTGCCATTGCAGGGATTACAATTCCGTGAACTGTTTAGCTGGTTATCCAGTTCGTTACGTTCGGTTTCCCGCTCCACGCCGGGAACGGAAGTTGTACTGGACGCACCAAAAGGCTGGACGTCAGTGTGAGTTGGCGTCTGGTCTATGCATCAGCCGTCGGAACGTCGCACATCAGCGCTGATTTGCCTTGTCAGGATGCCTGCCAGATGCAGGCTGCCTGGTTAAACGACCAGCAACCATTACTGGTGATGTTTCTTGCTGATGGTGCAGGCAGCGTCTCGCAGGGGGGCGAAGGCGCGATGCTCGCCGTCAATGAAGCGATGGCTTATATGTCGCAAAAAGTGCAGGGCGGGGAATTGGGGCTCAATGATGTCCTCGCAACGGATATTGTGCTGACCATTCGTCAGCGGCTTTTTGCCGAGGCGGAAGCCAAAGAATTAGCGGTTCGCGATTTTGCCTGCACGTTTTTGGGATTGATTTCATCGGCTAATGGCACCTTGATTATGCAGATTGGCGATGGCGGCGTGGTGGTAGATTTTGGGCATGGTCTGCAACTGCCTCTCACGCCGATGGTAGGTGAATATGCCAATATGACGCACTTCATTACCGATGAAGATGCCGTTTCCAGACTGGAAACTTTCACCAGCACTGAGCGTGCGCATAAAGTTGCAGCATTTACGGATGGTATTCAGCGACTGGCGTTAAATATGCTGGATAATTCTCCGCACGTGCCTTTCTTTACCCCGTTTTTCAATGGACTGGCGTCAGCAACGCGGGAACAACTCGATTTATTACCTGAATTGCTAAAGCAGTTTTTGTCCAGCCCGGCGGTAAATGAGCGTACCGATGATGATAAAACGTTAGCACTGGCACTGTGGACAGAATGAACATCGCATGGCGGTTGAAGTCAACAGATCAACCGCCAGTTTAAGCAATCAATATAACGGCTGATTAGCGAACTAATTTTGCTCTTAGCTCGTCGGCTTCTTCTTTTGGATAGGTGACCAATAAAGGATCAATGGTATAACCACCGTAAATTTTATCCCCACGGGTATACATCCAGTCTGAAATATCTTCTTTCTTTATTTTCCACTCCTGGCCATATTCTACGTTTGTAACAATACCGGGGTCATTGTTTATTATTCCAGTAAACATACCGTCAGCATAAGAGATCTCTGTTAGCCAGAAATGCTCGGTTCTTCCGTGATCGGTTATCGGTGCTTTAACCGCGTAAGAATCTGCATCTTTTTTATTCATAACCTCGATGAATTGATCGGTTTCTTTCCGCGCATGTTTAATCGCGTCAGACATCGCTTGTTTATCATAACCTCCCGTCACTAACGTATCCGAAACTTCACAATAGCCTGCGGTAGTAAAAAATAGCAGGCTCAACATAAGTAATATCTTTTTCATTTTTTTCTCCAGAATCTCTGTGTAGTAAAAGTTAGCAAAAACCTATGGGACTTAATCATTATCAGGTTGGAATTGAATTGTATCCTGATAAAAGTGCATTATCCTTTTTATTCTTGAACCGAACTCACTTACATAGAAATATCTTTAATGGTTAGTTATCGTTAATCATTAAAATATAATATAGCTACCTGCGAAATATTATGAAGACAAATATAAAAGTATTTACATCGACAGGTGAATTGACCACTCTTGGCCGTGAACTGGGCAAAGGTGGTGAAGGCGCGGTTTATGATATCGAGGAGTTTGTCGATAGCGTCGCCAAGATTTATCACACACCGCCACCCGCCTTAAAACAGGACAAACTTGCCTTTATGGCTGCGACAGCTGACGCACAGTTGCTGAATTATGTCGCCTGGCCGCAGGCAACGCTTCATGGTGGACGAGGCGGAAAAGTTATCGGTTTTATGATGCCAAAAGTTTCTGGTAAAGAACCGATTCATATGATCTATAGCCCGGCACATCGCCGCCAGAGTTACCCTCATTGTGCGTGGGATTTTCTACTCTATGTTGCCCGCAATATTGCTTCATCTTTTGCTACGGTTCACGAGCACGGGCACGTCGTGGGTGACGTAAACCAGAACAGCTTTATGGTAGGCCGTGACAGCAAAGTGGTGTTGATCGATAGCGACTCCTTTCAGATTAACGCCAATGGCACACTGCATTTATGCGAAGTCGGCGTGTCGCATTTTACGCCGCCAGAGCTACAAACCTTGCCATCATTTGTCGGCTTTGAACGCACCGCGAATCACGATAATTTTGGCCTTGCCTTGCTGATTTTTCACGTCTTGTTTGGTGGTCGGCATCCTTATTCCGGTGTGCCGCTTATCTCTGAAGCGGGTAATGTGCTGGAGACGGATATTGCCCATTTCCGTTATGCCTACGCGTCAGATAATCAGCGACGTGGTTTAAAACCGCCGCCACGATCTATTCCGCTATCGATGTTACCGGGTGATGTTGAAGCCATGTTTCAGCAGGCATTCACGGAAAGTGGCGTAGCAACCGGGCGTCCGACGGCTAAAGCGTGGGTAGCGGCACTTGATTCCCTACGCCAACAGTTAAAGAAATGTCCCGTTTCGGCAAGGCATGTTTACCCCGCTCATTTGACCGACTGCCCGTGGTGTGCGCTGGATAATCAAGGCGTTATCTATTTTATTGATCTCGGCGAAGAGGTCATTACCACCGGCGGTGATTTTGTGCTGGCGAAAGTCTGGGCGATGGTAACGTCGTCAGTAGCACCGCCACCGCTAAAGTTACCATTACCCGCTCATTTCCAACCTGGGGGCAGGCCGCTTCCTTTAGGCCTGTTACGGCGCGAATACATCATTCTGATTGAGATCGCACTGTCAGCGTTATCTCTACTGCTTTGCGGCCTTCAGGCAGAACCGCGTTATATTATTTTGGTTCCGGTGCTGGCGGCTATCTGGATTATTGGCAGTCTGACAAGCAAAGCGTACAAAGCAGAAATCCAGCAACGCCGTGAGGCTTTTAATCGTGCGAAAATGGATTATGACCATTTAGTCAGCCAGATCCAACAGTTGGGCGGACTGGAAGGTTTTATCGCCAAACGGACGATGCTCGAAAAAATGAAGGACGAAATTCTGGGGTTACCGGAAGAAGAAAAGCGCGATCTGGCAGCACTTCAGGACACCGCAAGGGAACGGCAGAAGCAGAAGTTTCTGGAGGGATTTTTTATTGATGTTGCCTCTATTCCCGGCGTTGGCCCTGCTCGTAAAGCGGCGTTACGGTCCTTTGGTATTGAAACGGCGGCAGATGTTACCCGTCGTGGCGTTAAGCAAGTGAAAGGGTTTGGTGATCATCTGACCCAGGCAGTTATCGACTGGAAAGCGAGTTGCGAACGCCGTTTTGTGTTCAGGCCGAATGAAGCGGTAATGCCAGCAGACAGACAAGCGGTAATGGCAAAAATGGCCGCCAAACGACATCGGCTGGAAGCCGCATTGACAGAGGGCGCGACAGAGTTGCAGCGATTCCATCTCCATGCCTCTGCACGGACCATGCCGTTGATGGAACCGTTACGTCAGGCGGCAGAAAAACTGGCTCAGGCGCAGGCTGATTTAAGCCGTTGCTGAGCCATTTTTCAATTAACGAAACACCACTTCCGCCCAGCGTGCCAGCCCGGCGGTGACGGAGCCAAAGTCATCGCCGCCGGCAATTGGAATGCCCGGCAACTGTTCTGCCAGCGCTTTTTTAATCAGCGGGGAACGGGCGCTACCGCCGGTCAGATAGATGACATCCGGTTTTTCCTGGGCGTTATCCAGCGCCAGTTGCACCTGTTCCAGAATCCGCGCCAGTGGTTGGCTGAGGGCGCTTTCCAGACCCTGCTGGCTAATCAGCGTAGCCAGTTCGTCGCTGATAAACGGCAGCGATGCGAGGGTTTCCGCTGCGCTGGAAAGCGCAATTTTGCTCTCTTCCGCGCTGCGCACCAGGCGATAGCTTAAACGCTGACGCCAGACTTTCTGTAACAGGGCCACTTTTTCCGGTTCGCGGGCATCGCGTACCAGATCGTTAAGCAGGCGACCGTTGGCACTACTGTAGAAATCACTTTGCGCAGGTACGTCGTTGATGGCAACCGCATTCCACCACGGCAGAATCGGCAGGGCGATGCCTTTTTCGGTTTCGCCACCCATGCCCAGTAACGGCATCAGGTTTTTAAACGCCAGTGCGATATCCAGATCGTTACCGCCAATACGACAACCACTGTGACCCAGCAGGCTGGCTTCACGATCGAGACGTGAACGCCACTGCGGCCCCATCAGCAGCAATGAACAGTCAGTCGTACCACCGCCGATATCCACCACCAGCACCCGTTTTTCTTCCTGTAAGGTGGCTTCGTAATCCAGCCCAGCCGCGACCGGCTCGTACTGGAATACCACATCCTTAAACCCGGCACGCTTCGCTGCGCGTTCCAGAATCCCTTGCGCCTGGGTGTTTGCTTCATCGCCGCCCAGACCCTGGAAGTTGATCGGGCGACCAATCACCGCCTGAGTAATCGCTTCTGGCAGTTGCGCCTGCGCCTGCTGGCGAATGTGCAACATCATTGCGCAGACCAGATCCTCAAACAGCGCTACCTGCTGCGGTTTTAAGCCGCTGGCACCGAGGAACGATTTTGGTGATTTTACAAACCACACTTCTTCCGGATCATCAATGTACTGTGCCAGTGAGGAAAGACCGAACTGCACGCTTTTCGCCGTAACATCGATATCTTCTTCGCGGTTATAACGAATCGCCCGACGTAACATCGCCTGCGTTTCATCGTCGTCTGCCGGAACATCATGATGGCGGTACAGCCATTCGCTAACCGCCTCACGCGTTGGCGCGCAAAGCATTGAAGGCAGCAACGTGCTGTCGTTTTCCATTTTCAGTAATTGCGGTTTACCGTCGCGCATGACCGCCACTGAACAGTTTGCTGTACCGTAATCAAAACCAATAAACACGAAATAATCCCCATGCCGGTGAAGAAGGGGCGTGACTTTAGCGAAATGTTGCCGTCGCGACAACCGGAATATGAAAGCAAAGCGCAGCGTCTGAATAACGTTTATGCTGAAAGCGGATGAATAAGGAGATGCGATGTATACCCTGAACTGGCAGCCGCCGTATGACTGGTCGTGGATGTTGGGATTTCTCGCCGCCCGTGCGGTGAGCGGTGTGGAAACGATCGCTGACGATTATTATGCCCGTAGTCTGGCGGTGGGCGAATATCGCGGCGTGGTGACTGCTATTCCGGATATAGCCCGCCATACTCTGCACATAAATTTAAGTGCAGGTTTAGAATCCGTTGCCGCTGAGTGCCTGGCGAAAATGAGCCGCTTATTTGATCTGCAATGTAACCCGCAGATTGTGAACGAGGCGTTGGGCGAGTTAGGCGCGGCCCGGCCCGGATTGCGTTTACCCGGCTGTGTTGATGCTTTTGAGCAGGGCGTGCGCGCTATATTAGGCCAACTGGTGAGCGTGGCGATGGCGGCAAAATTGACCGCCAAAGTGGCACAGCTTTATGGCGAACGGCTGGATGATTTTCCGGATTATGTCTGCTTCCCCACGCCTCAGCGGCTGGCAGCCGCCGACCCGCAGGCATTAAAAGCGTTGGGTATGCCGTTGAAACGGGCAGAGGCACTGATTCATTTAGCCAATGCAGCACTGGATGGCACCTTACCGATGACAATTCCGGACGACGTAGAACAAGCGATGAAAACGCTGCAAACATATCCTGGCGTTGGGCGCTGGACGGCGAATTATTTCGCATTGCGTGGCTGGCAAGCGAAAGATGTTTTTCTGCCGGATGATTATTTGATTAAACAGCGATTTCCAGGAATGACACCGGCACAAATCCGCCGTTATGCCGAACGCTGGAAGCCCTGGCGTTCTTATGCGCTGTTGCATATCTGGTATACGGAAGGCTGGCAACCAGAAGAAGTATGACGCTGGTTGCCGGATGCGGCGCGGCCTACGGAACGGACGAATTGTAGGCCTGATAAAACGCGTTAGCGTTGCATCAGGCGATGGGGAAACGCTCCCTCAATTAATCGCGAAATAACTGCTATTAACCAGCAAATCCAGAGGCTGGCTCTCGGCAATGACATCGCCATAAATCAGATCAACACCAATGTCAGAAAGCGTATCCAATACCAATGGCAACGCTACTGGCCCAGCGATGGTTTTCACACCCAACCGCTGGGCATGCCCCTGAATAATCGAAATCAGCATCTCATCCATTAAATTGCCCTGTACGCTGGCGCATAACTCGGCGTCAAGCAGTAGATAATCCGTCATATTTGCTTTGAGCATATTGAATATTTGTAGGTCCCGCCCTACCTGGCTGAGTACGATCCGGCAGCCGGCCAGCCGCAGTTTTTGCACAGCCAGTCCGTGGTCGAAAATCGCTTCTGCCGGAATTACCAAATGGAACAACCGTGGTGGTAATGAACTTTGTTCCAGTTGCTCAAGCAATTCGTCTACCAGAGTGACGCTGCCTAGCCCCGCAACGGAAAGGGGGAGGGCGATGCTTAAACCTTTATTGGCAACCGCTTTTGCTGTTTGTTGGAAAAATTCACGTAATACCCGGCGGTCAAGCGCGTGGCTGAGTGCCGGATCGCTGAAGCTACGGCGGAATGCCTGTTCATCAATCAACTCGCCTTTGCTGCTCCAGAGCTTAAGCGAAATCAACCACAAATTCCGCGTTTCCGTGATTCGTGGTGAAGCGATGCCGTGGGCAATCATCATAAGCGGATTCTCTTTAGTCATCCGCCACTGTTCATCGAGCGACATCACTGTCCGTTCATTATGTGCAGTTGCCTGCTGTGGTTCATAAACTGTGACCTGACCACGACCACCATTTTTCGAAGCATAACAGGCGATATCGGCCTGGGACATAACTTCTGCTGCCTGGTGATTACTGTCGTTTATTAACGTCATCCCGGCGCTTGCTCCTACCCGATGTAACCGACCTTCCCACATAAAGTGATAATCATTAATCGCATTGATAATGCGCGTCGCGATAAAACGAGCACTTTCGACATTACAGTCTGGCAGTAACAGACCAAATTCATCACCACCGAGTCGTGCCAGTAGATCGCTGGAGCGCAGCATACTCAGCATCAACGAAGACAGTTCGCGCAGCAAAGCATCGCCGGCCGCATGCCCGGCGCTGTCATTTACCGCTTTAAAGCGATCAAGATCGATAAATACCAGAGCATGTTGCTGATGCATACTGTGAACGGTTTGCAGCAGTATTCGCAGTTGTTTCTCAAAACTTGCACGGTTCGCCAGATGCGTCAGGGCATCGTGAGAGGCGCTATAGCTAAGCTGACGTAGCATTTTGCGAGATTCGGTGACGTCCTGAATCACCAGTACCGAACCAATGCTGCTACCATCCAGGGTGCTTAACGGCGTAATACTGTAATGAACGTCATAGCTGCCACCGCTACGGCAGTGGAGAACTACGTCCTGTTCAATAGCAGAACGAGAGGTGTCGGCACTGTAAATGTTCTCAATTAACGGCCCGGTGTCACCAGTTGTAAGATGCAATACCGTCAGCAGCGGAACGCCCAACGCCTCTTCTTGCTTCCAGCCGCTCATTTTCTCCGCGACTGGATTCATAAAGGTGATTTTCATCGCCATATCAATACAGACCACAGCTTCACCGATAGAGTCCAGGGTGATATGCAGACGTTCTTTTTCCTGGAACAGCGCCTCGTTGAGCTGTTTTACTTCGGTCATATCCATGTTGATGCCAAGCAGGCGTTCGACTTCACCTTCCTTATTCAGAACCCGATTGGCGAGTGCGCGGATATGACGAATACCGTCTTTTACCGTAATGCGAAATTCCAGTTTAAAAGGCAAGCGAGCCTGCAGCGAATCGCGGATGACTTTCTCGGTGTGTTCTCGATCTTCCGGCAGCACGCAGTCATACCAAACCTGCCAGTTTGGTTTGATTTGCGGGGAAATTTCGTAAAGTTCAAACATCCGCTTATCCCAACTGAAAATATCCGGCTTCAACTCCCATTCCCAGATACCAATCCCGCCCGCTTCGTTAGCCAACGTGATGCGTTCCATCAGTTGCTTATTCACCTGCTCGGTGCGTTTTAGCTCGTTAATGTCTTCTATCTGCGCAATGAAGTAGAGTGGCGTGCCATCGGTGTGGCGTACCAGTGAGACGGCAAGCAGCGCCCAAACTACGTCGCCGTGGCGGTTGTAGTAGCGTTTCTCCATCGAGTAGGTATTGATTTCACCGCTAATCAACTTCTCAACGTGTTGCAGATCTTTATTGAGGTCTTCCGGCCAGGTCAGCTGCTGAAAGCTGAGAGCACGCAGTTCTTCCTGGCTGTAGCCGAGAAACTGGCACAGGGCTTTGTTGCTTTGCAGCCATTGTCCCTCAGTACCCACTAACGCCATGCCGATAGCAGAATATTCCATGGCGTTCCGAAAGCGGGTTTCGCTTTCGGAAATATGCTTACGTTCCGCGCGAAAGGCGTACATCACCATGGTCATGATGTTGGCGGGAAGCAGAATCAGCAAAAATGGCAGCCACGGCATATGGCTCATCAGGTACGCTCGCGGCGTGGCAAGCAGGGTGGGATCGGCAGCCATCATTAACGACACCATCATCACTGTCGTGAGGAAGATCAAAAAGGCTTCCATTCGTGGCAGGCGCACGGCGCTCCACATCAGCAGCACAATAATGAAAGTAAAAGGCCACGGCAGGTACAGCATCGAAAGCCAGCTTAATGTCAATGTGATCGCTAACGTCAGCAGCGTTTCAAACAACAGTCGTGGGTTACGATGGCGTAATAGATAATGCGGTTTAAACAACAGGCCCAGCGGTACCAGCGCCAAGGCGCCGATGGATTCTGAAAGTACCCATATCAAAAATGCCCTGAGAGGATCGTCTCCGGGTGTCAGCAGGACAACCAGAACGCCCCCCAACAGAGGTGGAACGATGGCGCTGCCAAATGCAAGACGAAGCCAGTCAGCCAGATTTTGTAGCGGGTTATACCACGGTAATAATTTTCGCAGCAGCATTGCGCCCACGACGGCTTCAATAATGTTGATAGCCGTCCAGGTCATATTGAGCGAACTGGTGGAAAAGAGCAGCACGGATGCGGCTATGTTGCCCAGTGAGCAGGCTAACGCGATACCAGGCCACATGCGTCCGGCATGGCGGTAAAACGCCACCATCATAATGGAAGTAGGGAACCATAGCGGCGCAAGCTGAGTGCCAAATTGCGAAAGCTCAAGCGAGAAAAGGGTAAAGATAAACGAGACTAAACCTAAACTGACGAGGTGAAGCAGAGGATGGGGCAAGGTAATTAAAACACGCTGTGATGGTTTACTCATTACCGCTCTTTCCGCATGGCCAGGCCGTCAGTATTAGTATCTGTGTTTATGCTAGTACAAAAGTTTTACATTTTATATGCAAATTGCTCATAAAGTGACGTAATGGCGGATAATTTGCGCAACTATGCATAACATTTTTCACCTTGCGTCATAACTGAGCAATTAAATTTGCATCAGGGAATTGATCGTCAACAATTAACTCTGAGAGCAAGGCAACGCTATTCGACTGGTATCACGCGGATGAAATCCCTATAATTGCCGCGTTTGGCGCTTCGGCGCCCCCTTCCTAACATCCAGGTTATTCAGGTCGCTAAATTTATGACTGATCAGTCTCATCAGTGCGTCATTATCGGTATTGCAGGCGCATCGGCTTCCGGCAAGAGTCTCATTGCCAGTACCCTTTATCGTGAATTACGTGAACAAGTCGGTGATGAACACATCGGCGTTATTCCGGAAGACTGTTACTACAAAGATCAAAGCCATCTGTCGATGGAAGAACGGGTTAAAACTAATTATGACCATCCCAGCGCGATGGATCACAGCCTGCTGCTGCAACATTTGCAGGCGCTGAAACGTGGCTCGGCTATCGACCTGCCGGTTTACAGCTACGTTGAACATACGCGTATGAAAGAAACGGTGAAGGTTGAACCGAAGAAAGTCATTATTCTCGAAGGCATTTTGCTGCTGACGGATGCGCGTCTGCGCGACGAGCTGAACTTCTCGATTTTTGTGGATACCCCACTGGATATCTGCCTGATGCGTCGCATTAAGCGTGATGTTAATGAGCGTGGTCGTTCGATGGATTCTGTAATGGCGCAATATCAAAAAACCGTGCGCCCGATGTTCCTGCAATTCATTGAACCGTCTAAACAGTATGCAGATATCATTGTGCCGCGCGGCGGTAAAAACCGCATCGCGATCGATATATTGAAAGCGAAAATAAGTCAGTTCTTTGAATAAGCTTGGTAAATTGTGTACCGTTCAGTGATAACCTGGTATGCCCTTGACGTAACTGGCGTTAAGGGAGTGATGCGCGAAAGGAGAAAATGCCATGCGTCTGTGTGACCGAGATATTGAAGCCTGGCTTGATGAAGGCCGTTTGTCGATCAACCCACGTCCACCCGTGGAGCGTATTAATGGCGCGACGGTGGATGTACGCCTGGGCAATAAATTTCGTACCTTCCGTGGCCACACGGCAGCGTTTATCGATCTGAGCGGTCCCAAAGACGAAGTGAGCGCCGCGCTTGACCGTGTGATGAGCGATGAAATTGTGCTTGATGAAAGCGAAGCTTTCTATCTTCATCCGGGGGAGTTGGCACTGGCGGTGACGCTGGAGTCAGTGACGCTGCCAGCCGATCTGGTGGGCTGGCTGGATGGCCGTTCCTCACTGGCGCGTCTGGGACTTATGGTGCACGTCACTGCGCACCGTATCGATCCGGGCTGGTCTGGCTGTATTGTGCTGGAGTTCTACAATTCCGGTAAGCTGCCGCTGGCCCTGCGTCCGGGTATGCTGATTGGCGCGCTGAGCTTTGAGCCGCTTTCAGGTCCGGCAGCGCGTCCGTATAACCGCCGTGAAGATGCGAAATATCGCAACCAGCAGGGCGCAGTCGCTAGCCGTATCGATAAAGACTAATTCAGGCCCATTGAGGATACCATGAGACGATTTCTGACGACGCTGATGATACTCCTGGTCGTGCTGGTGGCTGGGCTATCTGCGTTAGTGTTGCTGGTGAATCCGAATGATTTCCGTGACTATATGGTCAAGCAGGTTGCTGCACGTAGCGGTTATCAATTGCAGCTTGACGGGCCACTGCGTTGGCACGTCTGGCCGCAGCTTAGTATCCTCTCTGGTCGCATGATATTAACGGCCAACGGGGCCAGCCAACCGCTGGTACGTGCCGATAATATGCGCCTTGATGTGGCCTTGTGGCCTTTATTGAGTCATCAACTCAGCGTTAAGCAAGTCATGCTCAAAGGGGCAGTCATTCAACTGACGCCGGAAACAGAAGCAGTGCGCAGTGAAGACGCCCCAATAGCCCCGAAAGACAATACATTACCTGATGATGCGGAAGATCGTGGCTGGTCGTTCGATATCGCCAGTCTGCGAGTCAGTGACAGCGTGTTGGTGTTCCAGCATGAAAATGACGAACAGGTTACGGTACGTGATATCCGCCTGCAAATGGAGCAGGACCCACAACATCGCGGTTCGTTTGAATTCTCTGGTCGGGTAAATCGCGACCAACGCGATCTCACGTTAGCGCTCAAGGGGACTGTTGATGCTTCTGATTACCCGCATGATTTAACGGCAGATATTCAACAGATTGACTGGCAACTGCAGGGCGCTGATCTCCCGAAGCAGGGGATTCAGGGCCATGGTCAGTTCAGGACTCAGTGGCAGGAAGCGCAAAAACGTCTCTCCTTTGAACAAATCAATTTAACCGCTAACGACAGTAATCTGACCGGTCAGGCGCAGGTAGCGCTGCTTGAGAAGCCAGAATGGCTGCTCAGACTGCAATTTGCCCAGTTAAATCTGGATAATTTGCTGCCGATGAATGAGGTGATGACTAAGCAAAATGGTGTTGCTCAACAGGGGCAAAGCCAACCGACGCTGCCACGTCCGGTCATTTCCTCACGCATTGATGAACCTGCGTATCAGGGGCTGAAGGGCTTTGCGGCAGATATTTTGTTGCAGGCCAATAACGTGCGCTGGCGTGGAATGGATTTTGCCGATGTCACTGCGCAAATGACTAACAAGGCGGGGCTGCTGGAGATTATCCAGTTGCAGGGCAAACTTAACGACGGTGTCGTGTCGTTACCGGGTACGCTGGATGCCACAGCCTCACATCCGCGTATAGTTTTCCATCCCCGGCTGGAAAATGTCGAGATTGGCACCATCCTGAATGCCTTCAACTACCCCATATCACTAACGGGGAAAATGTCGCTGGCGGGGGATTTCTCTGGTGCTGACATTGATGCCAACGCATTCCGCCACACCTGGCAGGGGACGGCGCATGTCGAAATGGCCGATACGCGCATGGAAGGCATGAACTTCCAGCAGATGATCCAACAAGCGGTAGAACGTAATGGCGGTGATGTGAAGGCCGCTGAAAACTTCGATAACGTGACGCGGCTTGATAGCTTTACCACCGATCTGACGTTGATGGATGGTGTCGTGACGTTAAACGACATGCAAGGTCAATCGCCAGTGCTGGCGCTTTCCGGCGCCGGTACGTTGAATCTGGCGGAGCAAACCTGCGACACCCAGTTTGACATTCGTGTGATAGGCGGTTGGAACGGGGAAAGCAAACTGATTGATTTCCTCAAAGAAACGCCGGTTCCTCTGCGGGTTTATGGCAACTGGCAGCAACTCAATTACAGCCTGCAAGTGGATCAGTTACTGCGTAAACACTTACAGGACGAAGCCAAACGCCGTCTTAACGACTGGGCCGAGCGCAATAAAGATTCCCGCAATGGCAAAGATGTGAAGAAGTTGCTGGAGAAGATGTAAGACAAGTTATGCAGATGGCGGCGTCGATTTGTCGCCATCTGTATTTATAGCACTAAGCAGCATGTGGATATTGAACTTCAATACGTTGAATATGCAATCCTGCATGAGCCATCATGGTGATCAATTTATCGATACTAAAGATCTGGATTTTACCTCTGGCAAGTTCAGATATGCGAGGTTGAGTGACCCCTAAAGCAGACGCTGCCTGAGTCTGGCTAAACCCTTGTTGTTCAATCCAGTTATTAATGATCGTTACAAGCTCGGCACGGATCCGCATATTTTCCGCTTGTTCAGGGGTGTCACTCACCGCATCCCACACACTATCAAAGGTTTCAATTTTCATTTTTTCGCTCCTGAGCAAGTTCTTTATAGCGTCGTTTGGCTAAATCAATATCCGATTGACTGGTAGTCTGTGTTTTCTTTTAAAAACAATGCAATACGTAAACCGCTTCTTCAAATTTTGCGACATACATGACGCGATAGATCCCATCAGCATCGCGAGTACGAATCTCTCGCACACCAGGGCCGATAGTTGAAAAAGGTTTCCAGTCGTATGGGTTTAACCCTTGTTGGATCCTGTCGAGTTGATAGCCAATTTCCTGTCGAGACGATTCTGGAAATGCGCGTAAATCGTCAAGACTGGTATCAAGAAAAGCCAGCTTTTTTCTCATTACTCCATCCTTAGATTATACTAAATTTTGTATAAATAAAATGCGCAGTTTGAACCTGCGCATTTGATGTTTTATCACACCTCATACTCCATCTCGCCATCCTTATGCAGCGGAATAATCTGCACCTTCTGCACGCGATGGCTTTCCACCTGCAACGTTTTAAGCAAATAATCCCCTACCTGAACTTCTTCGCCAGGTTTTGGAATGCGCTGTAAATATTCCATCAGCAGCCCGGCGATAGTGTGATATTCACGTTTTTCATCCAGCGGCAGCGGCACATATTGCACCAGATCTTCCAGCGGCATATGACCATTCGCCGTCCAGGAACCGTCGGCGTTTTTCTGAATATCATGGCGGGCGTCAATCTCTTCCACTTCGTTCGGTAAGTTACCGGCAATGGTTTCAGTGACGTCACTTAATGTCACAATCCCTTCCACTGAACCAAACTCATCCACCACAAAAGCAAAGTGCGTGCGGGCATTACGGAACTGCTCCAGAGCCGGTAACAACGGTAAGGTTTCCGGGAACACCAGCGGCTGGCGAACCAGTACCCGCAGGTTGAGCGGTTCGCCACGCAGTGACTGTTGTAGCAGGTCGATAACGTGAACGACACCGAGCAAATCTTCCGCATCGTCACCGTCGGTGACCACAAGGCGTGTGTGCTGATTTCGCTCCAGCAACTGGCGGATTTCCTCCTCTGGTGCGTTGAGATCGATATGCTCAATGTCGTGGCGTGACGTCATAATACTGCTGACAGTACGCTGGTTAAGATTAAGTACCCGCTCAATCATCCGCCGTTCCTGCGGATTAAAGATTTGCTGGTCGCCATGATCCACCAGCATTGATGCAGTTTCGGCATCCAGTTCCGCATCTTCTTTTTGCCCGCTAAGCAGACGCATTACCGCTTCGGTAGTCCGCTGGCGCAGCGTCTGGTTAGCGGAGAGAAAACGTCGCCGGTTAAAGATAGCCAACTGATTGAGTGCCTCGATCATCACCGAGAAACCAATGGCAGCGTACAGATAGCCCTTCGGAATGGCGAATCCGAAACCTTCCGCCACCAGGCTAAAGCCAATCATCAACAGGAAACTTAAACAGAGTATGACGATGGTCGGATGGCTATTAACGAACTGGGTTAACGGTTTGCTGGCCATCAACATCAGGCTGATAGCGATAACGACGGCGGCCATCATGACCAGTAAATGATCAACCATCCCGACGGCGGTAATCACCGAGTCGAGTGAGAAGATAGCGTCCAGCACCACAATTTGCGTCACCACGCCCCAGAACTTCGCGCCTTTGCGTTGTGTGGGGTTATTGCTGTCTTTCCCTTCCAGCCGTTCGTTTAGCTCCATCGTGGCTTTGAACAACAGGAAGAAACCACCAAACAGCATGATTAAGTCGCGGGCGCTAAAGGTAAACGAGCGGAAGCTGAACAGTGGTTGGGTCAGGGTGACCAGCCAGGAGATTGACGCCAGCAGTAACAGGCGCATTAACATCGCCAGCAGCAGTCCGGTAACCCGTGCGCGGTCGCGCTGCTTCGGCGGTAGTTTTTCGGCGAGGATGGCAATAAAGACCAGGTTATCAATGCCGAGGACCAGTTCGATCACAATCAGCGTGATTAACCCGGCCCAGATAGACGGATCGGCAATCCATTCCATAGTAAGTACAAAACCTATTCGTTGTATGACAAATGTCACAATTCGATCATGGATAAATCAGGGCAAAAATGCAATGTCACAGCACTATTTATCTCACATTATTTGAGGATTATAACATCGCATTATCCCTGAATTAAAAGCGGGAATGATTAAATATTATTTAAGAAATATCGCATATAGAGACGCTATATTAAATATTGTCAACCTAAAGAAACTCCTAAAAAATACCACGAATGACACTTAATATAATTCTTAAAAATAGCCAATTGCCGAATTGTTACCTTGCCTGCTATTCCGTTAGCTGTAACACTTCCTCCTGCATTATTGGAGCGCCAATATTCAAATATCATAATGCCACCTTATATCTGGAAAATTAATTCACCGAATAACGCTTTTTCATAAACGACTGCATGATGAGAGAGTTGGAAAATATAAGCTAAATCAGTGTATTGGTAGCTAAAAAGCCAGGGGCGGTAGCGTGTCTGGATGCCTGAAAGACCAGTCTGAATTATTCTGTCAATAGCCAGCGGATGAAATCAATTTTTTTAGGACTGATGCCAGTTAAATTCTTATTCAATTAACTGCAAGGTAAATGTGCATGCGACATTGCTATTAATAGTGCACAGGATAATTAATCTGCCAAAGTGATAAATAAACAATGATGAAATCCAAAATGAAATTGATGCCATTATTGGTGTCAGTAACCTTGATAAGCGGTTGCACAGTACTTCCGGGCAGCAATATGTCGACGATGGGGAAAGACGTCATCAAACAGCAGGACGCTGATTTTGATCTCGACAAAATGGTGAATGTTTATCCGTTGACCCCGCGCCTGATTGATCAATTACGCCCACGCCCGAATGTAGCGCGCCCCAATATGACGCTGGAAAGTGAGATCGCGAATTACCAGTATCGCGTCGGGCCGGGCGATGTTCTTAATGTCACCGTCTGGGATCACCCGGAACTCACCACGCCAGCCGGTCAGTATCGTAGCTCCAGCGACACCGGCAACTGGGTACAGCCTGACGGAACCATGTTCTACCCGTATATCGGCAAGGTTCACGTAGTGGGGAAAACGCTCGCTGAAATCCGCAGTGATATTACCGGGCGCTTAGCGACGTACATCGCTGACCCGCAGGTGGACGTTAATATCGCCGCCTTCCGCTCGCAAAAAGCGTATATCTCCGGTCAGGTGAATAAATCCGGTCAACAGGCGATCACCAACGTACCACTGACCATTCTCGATGCCATCAACGCCGCAGGTGGCCTGACCGACACCGCTGACTGGCGCAACGTGGTGCTAACACACAATGGTCGTGAAGAACGCATTTCTTTGCAGGCGCTGATGCAAAACGGCGACCTCAATCAGAACCGATTGCTTTACCCCGGCGATATTCTCTACGTGCCGCGTAATGATGATCTGAAAGTATTTGTGATGGGTGAAGTGAAGAAACAGAGCACCCTGAAAATGGACTTTAGCGGCATGACCCTGACTGAAGCCCTGGGCAATGCTGAAGGCATCGACATGACCACCTCCAACGCCAGCGGCATCTTTGTCATTCGTCCGCTGAAAGGCGAGGGGGGGCGTAACGGCAAGATTGCCAATATCTACCAGCTGGATATGTCCGATGCCACGTCGCTGGTGATGGCGACAGAATTCCGCCTGCAACCTTATGACGTGGTGTATGTCACCACTGCTCCGGTTTCCCGCTGGAACCGTCTGATCAATCAGTTGCTGCCAACTATTAGCGGTGTCCGTTACATGACGGATACAGCCAGCGACATTCATAACTGGTAATCGTCATGTTTAACAACATCTTAGTTGTCTGTGTCGGCAATATTTGCCGTTCCCCGACGGCGGAACGCTTACTGCAACGTTATCACCCGGAGCTGAAAGTGGAGTCCGCTGGACTCGGCGCGCTGGTCGGTAAGGGCGCTGATCCTACCGCTATCAGCGTCGCCGCAGAACATCAACTGTCTCTGGAAGGCCACTGTGCACGACAAATCAGCCGCCGCCTGTGTCGCAACTATGACCTGATTTTGACCATGGAAAAGCGCCATATCGAACGCTTATGTGACATGGCACCTGAGATGCGCGGCAAAGTGATGCTGTTTGGTCACTGGGATAACGAATGTGAAATCCCCGATCCGTATCGCAAAAGTCGGGAAACGTTTGCAGCGGTGTACACATTACTTGAACGGTCTGCCCGCCAGTGGGCGCAGGCATTGAACGCAGAGCAGGTATAAGAATGACAGAAAAAGTAAAACAACATGCCGCTCCGGTAACGGGCAGTGATGAAATCGATATCGGTCGCCTGGTCGGCACCGTCATTGAAGCGCGCTGGTGGGTGATTGGCATCACCGCCGTATTCGCCCTCTGTGCCGTGGTTTACACCTTCTTCGCTACGCCGATTTATAGCGCCGACGCACTGGTACAAATCGAGCAAAGCGGTGGCAATTCGCTGGTGCAGGATATCGGCTCGGCATTAGCTAACAAACCGCCAGCATCGGATGCCGAGATCCAGTTGATTCGTTCGCGTCTGGTGCTTGGTAAAACGGTGGACGATCTCGACCTCGATATTGCGGTGAGCAAAAACACGTTCCCGATTTTCGGTGCGGGCTGGGATCGCCTGATGGGTCGTCAGAACGAGACGGTGAAAGTGACTACCTTTAACCGTCCGAAAGAGATGGCGGATCAGGTGTTTACGCTTAATGTGCTGGACGATAAAAACTACACTCTGAGCAGCGATGGCGGCTTTAGCGCCCGTGGGCAAGCGGGCCAGATGCTGACAAAAGAAGGCGTCACGCTGATGGTTGAAGCTATTCACGCCAGCCCGGGCAGTGAGTTTACCGTCACCAAATACTCCACGCTGGGGATGATCAATCAACTGCAAAACAGCCTGACGGTAACGGAGAACGGCAAAGACGCAGGCGTACTGAGCCTGACTTATACCGGTGAAGATCGCGAACAGATCCGCGACATTCTTAACAGCATCGCCCGTAACTATCAGGAACAAAATATTGAGCGCAAATCGGCGGAAGCGTCGAAAAGCCTCGCTTTCCTCGCGCAACAGTTACCGGAAGTACGTAGCCGCCTCGATGTTGCCGAAAACAAACTGAATGCCTTCCGTCAGGATAAAGATTCTGTTGATCTGCCGCTGGAAGCGAAAGCGGTGCTCGATTCGATGGTGAACATCGACGCGCAGTTGAACGAACTGACCTTTAAAGAAGCGGAAATCTCCAAGCTGTTCACCAAAGTTCACCCGGCGTATCGCACGCTGCTGGAGAAACGTCAGGCGCTGGAAGATGAAAAGGCCAAACTTAACGGTCGCGTAACGGCGATGCCGAAAACCCAGCAGGAAATTGTCCGTCTGACCCGCGATGTCGAGTCTGGTCAGCAGGTCTATATGCAACTGCTGAATAAAGAGCAGGAGCTGAAAATCACCGAAGCCAGCACCGTCGGCGATGTGCGCATTGTTGACCCGGCAATCACCCAGCCTGGCGTGCTGAAACCGAAGAAAGGGCTGATTATCCTCGGCGCGATTATCCTTGGCCTGATGCTCTCTATCGTGGGTGTACTGCTGCGCTCGTTGTTTAATCGCGGTATCGAAAGCCCGCAGGTGCTGGAAGAGCACGGTATCAGCGTCTATGCCAGCATCCCGCTGTCGGAATGGCAAAAAGCGCGCGATAGCGTCAAAACCATCAAAGGGATTAAACGCTATAAACAGAGCCAGCTACTGGCGGTGGGGAATCCAACCGATCTGGCGATTGAAGCCATCCGCAGTCTGCGTACCAGTTTGCACTTCGCGATGATGCAGGCGCAGAACAATGTGTTGATGATGACCGGGGTTAGCCCGTCAATCGGTAAAACCTTTGTCTGCGCCAACCTGGCGGCGGTGATCAGCCAGACCAATAAACGGGTGTTGTTGATCGACTGCGATATGCGCAAAGGCTACACCCACGAGCTGTTGGGCACCAATAACGTTAATGGCCTGTCTGAAATTCTGATTGGTCAGGGCGATATTACTACCGCTGCAAAACCGACCTCTATTGCCAAATTTGACCTGATCCCGCGCGGTCAGGTGCCGCCAAATCCTTCTGAACTGTTGATGAGCGAACGCTTTGCCGAACTGGTGAACTGGGCGAGTAAAAACTACGACCTGGTGTTGATTGATACGCCGCCGATTCTGGCAGTGACCGATGCGGCAATTGTCGGGCGTCATGTCGGAACCACGTTGATGGTGGCGCGTTATGCGGTCAACACCTTGAAAGAAGTGGAAACCAGTCTGAGCCGCTTTGAGCAAAACGGTATTCCGGTGAAAGGGGTGATTCTGAACTCCATCTTCCGCCGCGCCAGCGCGTATCAGGATTATGGCTATTACGAATACGAATATAAGTCGGACGCGAAATAACGACACCTGCATTCGCACCGCCCCGTAGGCCGGATAAGGCGTTCACGCCGCATCCGGCAAGCAAACCAGCTCATAAGCCGGGAGAACAAACTATGAAAGACAATCCGCTGATCTCAATCTATATGCCGACCTGGAACCGCCAACAACTGGCGATTCGGGCGATAAAATCGGTCCTGCGCCAGGACTACAACAACTGGGAGATGATCATCGTGGATGATTGCTCCACCTCCTGGGAACAGCTGCAACAGTACGTCACCGCCCTCAACGATCCGCGTATCACTTACATCCACAACGACATTAACAGCGGGGCGTGCGCGGTACGTAACCAGGCGATTATGCTGGCGCAAGGGGAATACATCACCGGGATCGATGATGATGATGAATGGACACCCAACCGCCTGAGCGTCTTCCTCGCCCATAAACAGCAACTGGCCACTCACGCCTTTTTGTACGCTAACGACTACGTTTGCCAGGGCGAAGTCTATTCCCAACCGGCAAGCTTACCGCTGTATCCCAAATCGCCGTATTCACGCCGCCTGTTTTACAAACGCAATATCATTGGCAATCAGGTTTTTACTTGGGCATGGCGTTTCAAAGAGTGTTTGTTCGATACCGAACTGAAAGCGGCACAGGATTACGACATCTTCCTGCGGATGGTGGTGGAGTACGGCGAACCGTGGAAAGTGGAAGAGGCGACGCAGATCCTGCATATCAATCACGGCGAAATGCAGATCACCTCGTCACCGAAAAAATTCTCCGGATACTTCCACTTTTACCGCAAGCACAAAGACAAATTCGACCGTGCCAGCAAAAAATACCAGCTGTTTACCCTCTACCAGATCCGCAATAAACGTATGACCTGGCGCACTTTGCTGACACTGCTGTCGGTGCGGAATGGCAAACGTCTGGCTGATGGTATTCGGGGGCGTTAAGGATGCTGGAAGATCTGCGCGCCAACAGCTGGAGTTTACGCCCGTGCTGCATGGTTCTTGCCTATCGCGTCGCTCATTTTTGTTCGGTGTGGCGCAAAAAGAACGTCCTCAACAATCTGTGGGCGGTCCCGTTGCTGGTGCTGTATCGCATTATCACCGAATGCTTTTTCGGTTATGAAATCCAGGCTGCCGCAACCATTGGCCGCCGCTTTACTATCCATCACGGTTACGCCGTAGTGATCAATAAAAACGTGGTAGCGGGGGATGATTTCACCATTCGCCACGGCGTCACTATCGGCAATCGGGGTGCCAATAACATGGCATGTCCACACATTGGCAACGGCGTCGAGCTCGGTGCCAACGTCATTATTCTTGGTGATATCACGCTTGGTAACAACGTCACCGTGGGTGCGGGCAGCGTGGTGCTCGACTCTGTCCCGGACAACGCGCTGGTGGTGGGAGAAAAAGCGCGAGTGAAGGTAATTAAATGAATATTCTGCAATTTAATGTGCGACTGGCGGAAGGCGGGGCGGCAGGTGTGGCGTTAGATCTCCACCAGCGCGCGCTGCAACAGGGGCTGGCGTCACATTTTGTCTACGGCTACGGCAAAGGCGGCAAAGAGAGCGTCAGCCATCAAAACTATCCGCAGGTAATCAAACATACGCCGCGGATGACCGCGATGGCGAACATTGCCCTGTTTCGTCTGTTTAATCGCGATCTGTTTGGCAATTTCAATGAGTTATATCGCACCATTACCCGCACATCGGGGCCGGTGGTCCTGCATTTTCATGTGCTGCACAGCTACTGGTTGAATCTTAACAGCGTGGTGCGCTTTTGCGAAAAGGTGAAAAACCATAAGCCGGACGTCACTCTGGTCTGGACGCTGCACGACCACTGGAGTGTTACCGGGCGCTGCGCCTTTACCGACGGTTGCGAAGGCTGGAAAACGGGCTGCCAGAAATGCCCGACCTTAAATAACTATCCGCCGGTGAAGATTGATCGCGCGCACCAGCTGGTGGCGGGCAAACGCCGGTTATTCCGTGAGATGCTGGCACTGGGCTGTCAGTTTATTTCCCCCAGCCAGCATGTGGCTGATGCTTTCAATAGCCTGTACGGTCCAGGGCGTTGTCGGATTATCAATAATGGCATTGATATGGCAACCGAGGCGATTCTGGCGGATCTGCCTCCGGTGCGCGAAACTCAGGGTAAGCCAAAAATCGCGGTGGTGGCGCATGACCTGCGTTACGACGGCAAAACTAACCAGCGACTGGTGCGCGAGATGATGGCGCTGGGCAACAAAATCGAACTGCATACCTTCGGTAAGTTCTCGCCGTTCACCGCTGGTAACGTGGTCAATCACGGCTTTGAAACCGACAAACGTAAGTTAATGAGCGCGCTCAATCAGATGGATGCGCTGGTGTTCAGTTCTCGCGTCGATAACTACCCGCTGATTTTGTGTGAGGCGCTTTCGATTGGTGTGCCTGTAATCGCTACCCATAGCGACGCGGCGCGGGAAGTGCTGCAAAAATCCGGCGGTAAAACCGTTAGCGAAGAAGACGTGCTGCAACTGGTGCAGTTAAGCAAACCGGAAATCGCGCAGGCGATATTTTGTACCACGCTGGCCGGGTTCAGCCAACGCAGCCGCGCTGCCTACAGTGGACAACAGATGCTGGAGGAGTATGTCAACGTCTATCAGAATCTGTAGCTACCTGCTGCTGCCGCTGATTTACCTGCTGGTTAACGTCAAAATCGCCCAGCTTGGCGAAAGTTTCCCCATCACCATCGTCACTTTTTTACCTGTCTTGTTACTGCTGTTTTTAGAGCGCATCAGCGTTAAAAAATTGATGATTGCCCTGGGGATTGGTGCGGGACTCACGGCGTTTAACTACCTGTTTGGTCAGTCGTTGGATGCCAGTAAATACGTCACTTCAACCATGCTGTTTGTCTATATTGTGATCATTATTGGTATGGTGTGGAGTATTCGTTTTAAAACAATTTCGCCACACAACCATCGCAAGATATTGCGTTTCTTTTATCTGGTGGTCGGGCTGGTGGTGGCGCTGGCGGCGGTGGAGATGGCGCAAATTATCCTCACCGGCGGCAGCAGTATTATGGAGTCGATTTCGAAATATCTGATTTACAGCAACAGCTATGTACTGAATTTCATTAAATTCGGCGGCAAGCGCACGACAGCACTTTATTTCGAACCGGCATTTTTCGCTCTGGCATTAATCTCAATTTGGCTCAGCATCAAACAGTTTGGTATCAAAACGCCTAAAACCGATGCTATGATTCTCGCAGGAATAATATTATCTGGATCGTTTTCAGGGGTTATGACCTTTATCCTGTTTTATTTGCTGGAGTGGGCATTTCAATATCTGAATAAAGAGGCGATTAAGAAAAAGTTACCGTTAGCATTGATTTCTCTGGCTGTATTCCTGGTTGGTGTGGTAATCGCGTTTCCTTATATTTCCACCCGTCTGGGAGATTTGGGCACAGAAGGATCGTCATCATATTATCGTATTGTCGGTCCGCTGGTGATGGTCGGTTATTCTTTGACCCATATTGACGGTGTAGTCAGATTTGGCTCACTTTATGAATATGTCGCATCATTCGGAATATTTAACGGTGCGGATGTTGGAAAAACCATAGACAATGGTTTGTATCTGCTGATTATTTATTTTTCCTGGTTCGCAGTGTTTTTATCGCTGTGGTACATGGGGAAAGTAATGAAAATGATGATCAACGCTTTTGGTGATAACCGCAATTTTCGCGTGCAATTATATCTTTTTACTCCGGTATCGCTGTTTTTTACCGGATCGATATTTAGCCCGGAATATGCATTTTTAATCGTCTGTCCGTTTATTTTGCGAAAAGCGTTAAATATACACCCTAAATAATTCGAGTTGCAGGAAGTTGGTAACGCAGCGAATCCCCAGGAGCGTACACGAGTACGTGACTGGGGTGAGCGAGGAAAACCAACGCACATGCAGCTTGAAGTATGACGGGGATAACGAGGTAAAACATGTTGCTTAGCATAATCACTGTCGCGTTTCGTAACCTCGAAGGGATAGTCAAAACACATGCCTCGCTGGCGCATCTGGCGCAGGCGGACGATATCAGCTTCGAATGGATTGTTGTCGATGGCGGTTCCAACGACGGTACCCGTGAGTATCTGCAAAATCTCAATGGTATCTATAACCTACGCTTTGTCAGCGAGTCAGATAACGGTATCTATGACGCTATGAACAAAGGCATAGAAATGGCGCAAGGCAAGTTCGCGTTGTTTCTCAACTCGGGCGATATTTTCCATCAGGATGCCGCACATTTTGTCCGTAAGTTAAAAATGCAAAAAGATAACGTGATGATCACCGGCGATGCGCTGCTGGATTTTGGCGACGGACATAAAATTAAACGTAGCGCCAAACCGGGTTGGTATATTTATCACAGCTTGCCCGCCAGTCATCAGGCGATATTTTTCCCGGTATCAGGCTTGAAAAAATGGCGTTATGACCTGGAATATAAAGTTTCTTCCGATTACGCGCTGGCGGCCAAAATGTATAAAGCTGGTTATGCATTTAAAAAACTCAATGGCCTGGTGTCTGAATTTTCCATGGGTGGGGTATCTACCACCAATAATATGGAATTGTGTGCCGATGCGAAAAAAGTCCAACGACAAATATTACATGTGCCTGGCTTCTGGGCAGAATTATCCTGGCATTTACGCCAACGTACTACCTCAAAGACGAAAGCCTTATATAACAAAAGCTGAATATAAGGGAAAACAATGCAAGATTTAAGCGGTTTCTCGGTGCCGAAAGGGTTCCGGGGCGGCAACGCTATTAAAGTGCAATTGTGGTGGGCAGTACAGGCGACAATATTTGCCTGGTCGCCACAAGTATTGTATCGCTGGCGGGCATTTTTATTACGTTTATTCGGCGCAAAAATAGGAAAAAACGTAGTTATTCGTCCGTCAGTAAAAATTACCTATCCGTGGAAATTAACCTTAGGTGATTACGCGTGGGTCGGCGATGACGTCAATTTATATACCCTCGGCGAAATAACCATTGGTGCACATTCAGTGATTTCACAAAAAAGTTATTTGTGCACCGGTAGCCATGACCACGCAAGTCGACATTTCACCATTAACGCCACGCCTATTGTGATTGGCGAGAAATGCTGGCTGGCGACAGATGTCTTTGTCGCGCCTGGCGTCACGATCGGCGACGGCACCGTCGTGGGTGCGCGAAGCAGTGTTTTTAAATCGCTTCCGGCAAATGTGGTTTGCCGGGGGAATCCCGCAGTGGTGATACGCGAACGCGTTGAAACTGAATAAATTCAAAAAATACAGAGGAATAAGACATGTCAAAAGTCGCTCTCATCACCGGTGTAACCGGACAAGACGGTTCTTACCTGGCAGAGCTTCTGCTGGAAAAAGGTTACGAGGTGCATGGTATTAAGCGTCGTGCATCGTCATTCAACACCGAGCGCGTGGATCACATTTATCAGGATCCGCACACCTGCAACCCGAAATTCCATCTGCATTATGGCGACCTGAGTGATACCTCCAACCTGACGCGCATTTTGCGTGAAGTGCAGCCGGATGAAGTGTACAACCTGGGCGCAATGAGCCACGTTGCGGTTTCTTTTGAGTCACCGGAATATACCGCAGACGTTGATGCGATGGGTACGCTGCGCCTGCTGGAGGCGATCCGCTTCCTCGGTCTGGAAAAGAAAACCCGTTTCTATCAGGCTTCCACCTCTGAACTGTACGGTCTGGTGCAGGAAATTCCGCAGAAAGAAACCACGCCGTTCTACCCGCGATCTCCGTATGCGGTCGCCAAACTGTATGCCTACTGGATCACCGTTAACTACCGCGAATCCTACGGCATGTACGCCTGCAACGGTATTCTCTTCAACCATGAATCCCCGCGCCGCGGCGAAACCTTCGTTACCCGCAAAATCACCCGCGCAATCGCCAACATCGCCCAGGGGCTGGAGTCGTGCCTGTACCTCGGCAATATGGATTCCCTGCGTGACTGGGGCCATGCTAAAGACTACGTAAAAATGCAGTGGATGATGCTGCAACAGGAACAACCGGAAGATTTCGTTATTGCTACCGGCGTTCAGTACTCCGTGCGTCAGTTCGTGGAAATGGCGGCAGCACAGCTGGGCATCAAACTGCGCTTTGAAGGCACGGGCGTTGAAGAAAAGGGCATTGTGGTTTCCGTCACCGGGCATGACGCGCCGGGCGTTAAACCGGGTGATGTAATTATCGCCGTTGACCCGCGCTACTTCCGTCCGGCTGAAGTTGAAACGCTGCTCGGCGACCCGACCAAAGCGCATGAAAAACTGGGCTGGAAACCGGAAATCACTCTCAGAGAGATGGTGTCTGAAATGGTGGCTAATGATCTCGAAGCGGCGAAAAAACATTCTCTGCTGAAATCTCACGGCTACGACGTGGCGATCGCGCTGGAGTCATAAGCATGAGTAAACAACGCATTTTTATCGCTGGTCATCGCGGGATGGTCGGTTCCGCCATCAAGCGTCAGCTCGAACAGCGCGGTGATGTGGAGCTGGTATTACGCACCCGCGACGAACTGAACCTGCTGGACAGCTGCGCGGTGCATGATTTCTTTGCCAGCGAGCGCATTGACCAGGTTTATCTGGCAGCGGCGAAAGTGGGCGGTATTGTTGCCAATAACACGTATCCGGCGGATTTCATCTACCAGAACATGATGATTGAGAGCAACATCATTCACGCCGCGCATCAGAACGACGTGAACAAACTGCTGTTTCTCGGATCGTCCTGTATCTACCCGAAATTGGCAAAACAGCCGATGGCAGAAAGCGAGCTGTTACAGGGCACGCTGGAGCCGACCAACGAGCCTTATGCCATTGCCAAAATCGCCGGGATCAAACTGTGCGAATCTTACAACCGCCAGTATGGACGCGATTACCGCTCAGTCATGCCGACCAACCTGTACGGGCCGCACGACAACTTCCACCCGAGTAACTCGCACGTGATCCCTGCATTGCTGCGTCGCTTCCACGAGGCGACGGCACAGAATGCGCCGGACGTGGTGGTGTGGGGCAGCGGTACACCGATGCGCGAATTTCTGCACGTCGATGATATGGCGGCGGCAAGCATTCATGTGATGGAGCTGGCGCACGAAGTCTGGCTGGAGAACACCCAGCCGATGCTGTCGCACATTAACGTCGGCACGGGCGTTGACTGCACTATCCGCGAGCTGGCACAAACCATCGCCAAAGTGGTGGGTTACAAAGGTCGGGTGGTTTTTGATGCCAGTAAACCGGATGGCACGCCGCGCAAACTGCTGGATGTGACCCGCCTGCATCAGCTTGGCTGGTATCACGAAATCTCACTGGAAGCGGGGCTTGCCAGCACTTACCAGTGGTTCCTTGAGAATCAAGACCGCTTTCGGGGGTAATGATGTTTTTACGTCAGGAAGACTTTGCCACGGTAGTGCGCTCCACTCCGCTTGTCTCTCTCGACTTCATCGTCGAGAACAGTCGCGGCGAGTTTCTGCTTGGCAAAAGAACCAACCGCCCGGCGCAGGGTTACTGGTTTGTGCCGGGAGGGCGCGTGCAGAAAGACGAAACGCTGGAAGCCGCATTTGAGCGGCTGACGATGGCGGAACTGGGGCTGCGTCTGCCGATAACAGCAGGCCAGTTTTACGGTGTCTGGCAGCACTTTTATGACGATAACTTCTCCGGCACGGATTTCACCACTCACTATGTGGTGCTCGGTTTTCGCTTCAGAGTCGCGGAAGAAGAGCTGTTACTGCCGGATGAGCAGCATGACGATTACCGCTGGCTGACGCCGGATGCGCTGCTGGCCAGTGACGAAGTTCACGCTAACAGCCGCGCCTATTTTCTCGCTGAGAAGCGTGCCGGAGTATCCGGCTTATGAAAATACTGGTCTACGGCATTAACTACTCGCCGGAGTTAACCGGTATCGGCAAATACACCGGCGAGATGGTGGACTGGCTGGCGGCACAAGGTCATGAGGTGCGGGTCATTACCGCACCGCCTTACTACCCGCAATGGCAGGTGGGCGAGAACTATTCCGCCTGGTGGTACAAACGAGAAGAGGGGGCCGCCACGGTGTGGCGCTGCCCGCTGTACGTGCCAAAACAGCCGAGCACCCTGAAACGCCTGTTGCATCTCGGCAGTTTTGCCGTCAGCAGTTTCTTTCCGCTGATGGCGCAACGTCGCTGGAAGCCGGATCGCATTATTGGCGTGGTGCCAACGCTGTTTTGCACGCCGGGAATGCGCCTGCTGGCGAAACTCTCTGGTGCGCGTACCGTGCTGCATATTCAGGATTACGAAGTGGACGCCATGCTGGGGCTGGGCCTTGCCGGAAAAGGCAAAGGCGGCAAAGTGGCACAGCTGGCGACGGCCTTCGAACGTAGCGGACTGCATCACGTTGATAACGTCTCCACGATTTCGCGTTCGATGATGAATAAAGCCATCGAAAAAGGCGTGGCGGCGGAAAACGTCATCTTCTTCCCCAACTGGTCGGAAATCGCCCGTTTTCAACATGTTGCAGACGCCGATGTTGATGCCCTTCGTAACCAACTTGGCCTGCCGGATAACAAATCAATCATTCTTTACTCCGGCAATATTGGGGAAAAGCAGGGGCTGGAAAACGTTATTGAAGCTGCCGATCGCCTGCGCGATGAACCGCTGATTTTTGCCATTGTCGGGCAGGGCGGCGGCAAAGCGCGGCTGGAAAAAATGGCGCAGCAGCGTGGACTGCGCAACATGCAATTTTTCCCGCTGCAATCGTATGACGTTTTACCCGCACTGCTGAAGATGGGCGATTGCCATCTGGTGGTGCAAAAACGCGGCGCGGCAGATGCCGTATTGCCGTCGAAACTGACCAATATTCTGGCGGTAGGCGGTAACGCGGTGATTACCGCAGAAGCCCACACAGAACTGGGGCAGCTTTGCAAAACCTTTCCGGGGATCGCGGTTTGCGTAGAACCGGAATCGGTCGAGGCGCTGGTGGCGGGGATTCGTCAGGCGCTCCTGCTGCCCAAACACAACACGGTGGCACGTGAATATGCCGAACGCACGCTCGATAAAGAGAACGTGTTACGTCAATTTATAAATGATATTCGGGGATAATTATGGCGCAGTCGAAACTCTATCCAGTTGTGATGGCTGGTGGCTCCGGTAGCCGCTTATGGCCGCTTTCCCGCGTACTTTACCCCAAGCAGTTTTTATGCCTGAAAGGCGATCTCACCATGCTGCAAACCACTATCTGCCGCCTGAACGGCGTGGAGTGCGAAAGCCCGGTGGTGATTTGCAATGAGCAGCACCGCTTTATTGTCGCGGAACAGCTACGTCAACTGAACAAACTCACCGAGAACATTATTCTCGAACCGGCAGGGCGAAACACTGCACCAGCCATTGCGCTGGCAGCACTGGCGGCAAAACGTCATAGCCCGGAGAGCGACCCATTAATGCTGGTGCTGGCGGCGGATCATGTGATTGCCGATGAAGATGCTTTTCGCGCCGCCGTGCGTAACGCCATGCCGTATGCCGAAGCGGGCAAACTGGTGACTTTCGGCATTGTGCCGGATCTACCAGAAACCGGATATGGCTATATTCGTCGCGGTGAAGTGTCGGCGGGTGAGCAGGATACGGTGGCCTTTGCAGTGGCGCAGTTTGTCGAAAAACCGAATCTGGAAACCGCGCAGGCCTATGTGGCAAGCGGCGAATATTACTGGAACAGCGGCATGTTCCTGTTCCGTGCCGGACGCTATCTCGAAGAACTGAAAAAGTATCGCCCAGATATTCTCGATGCTTGTGAAAAAGCGATGAGCGCCGTCGATCCGGATCTCGATTTTATTCGTGTGGATGAAGAGGCGTTTCTCGCTTGTCCGGAAGAGTCGGTGGATTACGCGGTCATGGAACGCACGGCAGACGCCGTTGTGGTGCCGATGGATGCGGGCTGGAGCGATGTCGGTTCCTGGTCCTCTTTATGGGAGATCAGCGCTCACACTGCGGAAGGCAATGTTTGCCACGGCGATGTGATTAATCACAAAACTGAAAACAGCTATGTGTATGCCGAATCTGGCCTGGTCACCACCGTCGGGGTGAAAGATTTGGTGGTAGTACAGACCAAAGATGCGGTGCTGATTGCCGACCGTAATGCGGTGCAGGATGTGAAAAAAGTGGTCGAGCAGATCAAAGCCGATGGTCGCCATGAGCATCGGGTGCATCGCGAAGTGTATCGCCCGTGGGGTAAATATGACTCTATCGACGCGGGCGATCGCTACCAGGTGAAACGCATCACCGTGAAACCGGGTGAGGGCTTGTCGGTACAGATGCACCATCACCGCGCGGAACACTGGGTCGTGGTCGCGGGAACGGCAAAAGTCACCATCAACGGTGATATCAAACTGCTTGGTGAAAACGAGTCCATTTATATTCCGCTGGGGGCGACGCACTGCCTGGAAAACCCGGGGAAAATTCCGCTCGATTTAATTGAAGTGCGCTCCGGCTCTTATCTCGAAGAGGATGATGTGGTGCGCTTCGCGGATCGCTACGGACGGGTGTAAACGTCGCATCAGGCGCAGTTTGTCGGATGCGGCGTAAGCGCCTTATCCGACCTACGGCTCGGATTTGTAGGCCTGATAAGACGCGGTAGCGTCGCATCAGGCAATGAATGCGAAACCACGATGTAAATAACGACAAAAACAAAATTGGCCGCTTCGGTCAGGGCCAACTATTGCCTGAAAAAGGGTAACGACATGAAAAAATTAACCTGCTTTAAAGCCTATGATATTCGCGGAAAATTAGGCGAAGAACTGAATGAAGATATTGCCTGGCGCATTGGTCGTGCCTATGGCGAATTTCTTAAACCGAAAACCATTGTTTTAGGCGGTGATATCCGCCTCACCAGCGAAACCTTAAAACTGGCGCTGGCAAAAGGTTTACAGGATGCGGGCGTCGATGTGCTGGATATTGGCATGTCCGGCACCGAAGAGATCTATTTCGCCACGTTCCATCTCGGTGTGGATGGCGGCATCGAAGTTACTGCCAGCCATAATCCGATGGATTACAACGGCATGAAACTGGTGCGCGAAGGGGCTCGCCCGATCAGCGGTGATACCGGACTGCGCGATGTCCAGCGCCTGGCAGAAGCTAACGACTTTCCTCCCGTCGATGAAACCAAACGCGGTCGCTATCAGCAAATCAATCTGCGTGACGCTTACGTTGATCACCTGTTCGGTTATATCAACGTCAAAAACCTCACGCCGCTCAAGCTGGTGATTAACTCCGGGAATGGCGCAGCGGGTCCGGTGGTGGACGCCATTGAAGCCCGCTTTAAAGCCCTCGGCGCGCCTGTGGAATTAATCAAAGTGCACAACACGCCGGACGGCAATTTCCCCAACGGTATTCCTAACCCGCTGCTGCCGGAATGCCGCGACGACACTCGCAATGCAGTCATTAAACACGGCGCAGATATGGGCATTGCTTTTGATGGCGATTTTGACCGCTGTTTCCTGTTTGACGAAAAAGGGCAGTTTATCGAGGGCTACTACATTGTCGGCCTGCTGGCAGAAGCGTTCCTCGAAAAAAATCCCGGCGCGAAGATCATCCACGATCCCCGTCTTTCCTGGAACACCGTTGATGTGGTGACTGCCGCAGGCGGCACGCCGGTGATGTCGAAAACCGGACACGCCTTTATTAAAGAACGTATGCGCAAGGAAGACGCCATCTACGGTGGCGAAATGAGCGCCCACCACTACTTCCGTGATTTTGCTTACTGCGACAGCGGCATGATCCCGTGGCTGCTGGTCGCCGAACTGGTGTGCCTGAAAGAGAAAACGCTGGGCGAACTGGTGCGCGACCGGATGGCTGCGTTTCCGGCAAGCGGTGAGATCAACAGCAAACTGGCGCAACCCGTTGAGGCGATTAACCGCGTCGAACAGCACTTTAGCCGTGAGGCGCTGGCAGTGGATCGTACCGATGGCATCAGCATGATCTTTGCCGACTGGCGCTTTAACCTGCGCTCTTCCAACACCGAACCGGTGGTGCGCCTGAATGTGGAATCGCGCGGTGATGTGCCGCTGATGGAAGCGCGAACGCGAACTCTGCTGACGTTGCTGAACGAGTAATGTCGGATCTTCCCTTACCCCATTGCGGGTAAGGGGCTAATAACAGGAACAACGATGACAAATCTAAAAAAGCGCGAGCGAGCGAAAACCAATGCATCGTTAATCTCTATGGTGCAACGCTTTTCAGATATCACCATCATGTTTGCCGGACTATGGCTGGTTTGCGAAGTCAGCGGACTGTCATTCCTCTACATGCACCTGTTGGTGGCACTGATTACGCTGGTGGTGTTCCAGATGCTGGGCGGCATCACCGATTTTTATCGCTCATGGCGCGGTGTTCGGGCAGCGACAGAATTTGCCCTGTTGCTACAAAACTGGACCTTAAGCGTGATTTTCAGCGCCGGACTGGTGGCGTTCAATAATGATTTCGACACGCAACTGAAAATCTGGCTGGCGTGGTATGCGCTGACAAGTATCGGACTGGTGGTTTGCCGTTCGTGTATTCGCATTGGGGCGGGCTGGCTGCGTAACCATGGCTATAACAAGCGCATGGTCGCGGTGGCGGGGGATTTAGCCGCCGGACAAATGCTGATGGAGAGCTTCCGTAATCAGCCGTGGTTAGGGTTTGAAGTGGTGGGCGTATACCACGACCCGAAACCAGGCGGCGTTTCTAACGACTGGGCGGGCAATCTGCAACAGCTGGTCGAGGATGCGAAAGCGGGCAAGATTCATAACGTCTATATTGCGATGCAAATGTGCGACGGCGCGCGCGTGAAAAAACTGGTCCATCAACTGGCGGATACCACCTGTTCGGTGCTGCTGATCCCTGATGTTTTTACCTTCAATATTCTTCATTCCCGTATCGAAGAGATGAACGGCGTACCGGTGGTGCCGCTATATGACACGCCGCTTTCCGGAGTTAACCGCCTGCTAAAACGTGCGGAAGACATTGTGCTGGCAACGCTGATCCTGCTGCTGATCTCCCCGGTGCTGTGCTGCATTGCGCTGGCGGTGAAACTCAGTTCACCGGGGCCGGTTATTTTCCGCCAGACTCGCTACGGCATGGATGGCAAACCGATCAAAGTGTGGAAGTTCCGTTCCATGAAAGTGATGGAGAACGACAAAGTGGTGACTCAGGCGACGCAGAACGATCCGCGCGTCACCAAAGTGGGGAACTTTCTGCGTCGCACCTCGCTGGACGAATTGCCGCAGTTTATCAATGTGCTGACCGGGGGGATGTCGATTGTGGGTCCACGTCCGCACGCGGTGGCGCATAACGAACAATATCGCCAGCTCATTGAAGGCTACATGCTGCGCCATAAAGTGAAACCGGGCATTACTGGCTGGGCGCAGATTAATGGCTGGCGCGGCGAAACCGACACGCTGGAGAAAATGGAAAAACGCGTCGAGTTCGACCTTGAGTACATCCGTGAATGGAGCGTCTGGTTCGATATCAAAATCGTTTTCCTGACGGTATTCAAAGGCTTCGTTAACAAAGCGGCATATTGATATGAGCTTACGTGAAAAAACCATCAGCGGCGCAAAGTGGTCGGCGATTGCCACGGTGATCATTATCGGCCTCGGGCTGGTGCAGATGACCGTGCTGGCGCGGATTATCGACAACCACCAGTTCGGTTTGCTTACTGTGTCGCTGGTGATCATCGCGCTGGCAGATACGCTTTCTGACTTCGGTATCGCTAACTCGATTATTCAGCGAAAAGAAATCAGCCACCTGGAACTCACCACGCTGTACTGGCTGAACGTCGGGCTGGGGATCGTGGTGTGCGTGGCGGTGTTTTTGTTGAGTGATGCCATTGGTGACGTGCTGAATAACCCGGACCTGGCACCGTTGATTAAAACATTGTCGCTGGCGTTTGTGGTGATCCCCCACGGGCAGCAGTTCCGCGCGTTGATGCAGAAGGAGCTGGAGTTCAACAAAATCGGCATGATCGAAACCAGCGCGGTGCTGGCGGGCTTCACTTTTACGGTGGTTAGCGCCCATTTCTGGCCGCTGGCGATGACCGCGATCCTCGGTTATCTGGTCAATAGTGCGGTAAGAACGCTGCTGTTTGGCTACTTTGGTCGCAAAATTTATCGCCCCGGTCTGCATTTCTCGCTGGCGTCGGTGGCACCGAACTTACGCTTTGGGGCCTGGCTGACGGCGGACAGCATCATCAACTATCTCAACACCAACCTTTCGACGCTGGTGCTGGCGCGTATTCTTGGCGCGGGCGTGGCAGGGGGATACAACCTGGCGTACAACGTGGCCGTTGTGCCGCCGATGAAGCTGAACCCAATCATTACCCGCGTGTTGTTTCCGGCGTTTGCCAAAATTCAGGACGACACCGAAAAGCTGCGCATTAACTTCTACAAGCTGCTGTCGGTGGTGGGGATTATCAACTTTCCGGCGCTGCTGGGGCTGATGGTGGTGTCGAATAATTTTGTACCGCTGGTCTTTGGTGATAAGTGGAACAGCATTATTCCGGTGCTGCAATTGCTGTGTGTCGTGGGGCTTCTGCGCTCCGTGGGTAACCCGATTGGTTCGCTGCTGATGGCGAAAGCGCGGGTCGATATCAGCTTTAAATTCAACGTATTCAAAACATTTCTGTTTATTCCGGCGATTGTTATCGGTGGGCAAATGGCGGGCGCGATCGGGGTCACGCTTGGCTTCCTGCTGGTGCAGATTATCAACACCATTCTGAGTTACTTCGTGATGATTAAACCGGTTCTTGGTTCCAGTTATCGCCAGTACATCCTGAGTTTGTGGCTGCCGTTTTATCTCTCGCTGCCGACGCTGGTGGTCAGTTATGTGCTGGGCATTGTGCTGAAAGGGCAACTGGCGCTGGGGATGCTGCTGGCGGTGCAAATAGCCACGGGCGTGCTGGCGTTTGTGGTGATGATTGTGCTATCGCGCCATCCGCTGGTGGTGGAAGTGAAGCGTCAGTTTTGTCGCAGCGAAAAAATGAAAATGCTTTTACGGGCGGGGTGAATTGTTGTTTTCAGTTCCGGCAACGGTTGCCGGATGCGGCGTAAAACGCCTTATCCGTCCTACGGTTCTGTGCTAGGGACCTGTAGGCCTGATAAGACGTGCAAGCGTTGCATCAGGCAAAAAGCGGCAACGAACACAACAAACACAGCCTCACCTGGCATCAAATTTATGAGGAAAAAATGAAATTACTTATTCTGGGCAACCACACTTGCGGCAATCGCGGCGACAGCGCCATCTTGCGCGGCCTACTTGATGCCATCAACATCCTCAATCCACACGCCGAAGTGGACGTGATGAGCCGCTATCCGGTCAGTTCTTCCTGGCTGCTCAATCGCCCGGTAATGGGCGATCCGCTGTTCCTGCAAATGAAACAACACAACAGCGCGGCGGGCGTTGTCGGGCGCGTTAAAAAAGTCCTCCGTCGCCGCTACCAGCATCAGGTATTGCTTTCCCGTGTGACCGACACTGGCAAGCTGCGTAATATCGCTATCGCCCAGGGATTCACCGACTTCGTGCGCCTGCTGTCAGGTTACGACGCCATTATCCAGGTCGGCGGATCGTTTTTTGTCGATCTCTACGGCGTGCCGCAGTTTGAACACGCACTTTGCACGTTTATGGCAAAAAAGCCGCTGTTTATGATTGGTCATAGCGTCGGTCCATTCCAGGATGAGCAATTTAACCAACTGGCGAACTACGTCTTTGGTCACTGCGACGCGCTGATCCTGCGCGAATCGGTCAGTCTTGAACTGATGAAACGCAGCAATATCACTACCGCAAAAGTTGAACATGGCGTCGATACCGCGTGGCTGGTCGATCACCACACAGAAGATTTCACCGCCAGCTATGCTGTTCAACACTGGCTGGACGTTGCCGCACAACAGAAAACGGTGGCAATTACCCTGCGCGAACTGGCACCGTTCGACAAACGTCTCGGCACCACTCAGCAAGCGTATGAAAAAGCCTTTGCCGGGGTGGTCAATCGCATTCTCGACGAAGGCTATCAGGTGATTGCGCTCTCCACCTGTACGGGCATCGACAGCTATAACAAAGACGACCGCATGGTGGCGCTCAATCTGCGCCAGCATATCAGCGATCCTGCTCGTTACCACGTGGTGATGGATGAACTCAACGACCTGGAAATGGGCAAAATTCTTGGTGCCTGTGAACTCACCGTCGGTACGCGCCTGCACTCTGCCATTATCTCAATGAACTTTGCCACTCCGGCGATTGCCATCAACTACGAACATAAATCCGCCGGGATTATGCAGCAGCTGGGACTGCCAGAGATGGCAATTGATATCCGTCATTTACTGGACGGCAGCCTGCAAGCGATGGTTGCGGATACCTTAGGCCAGCTTCCGGCGCTGAACGCGCGACTTAGCGAAGCCGTCAGTCGTGAGCGTCAGACAGGAATGCAGGTGGTGCAATCTGTGCTTGAGCGCATCGGGGAGGCGAAATGAAGGTCGGCTTCTTTTTACTGAAATTTCCGCTGTCGTCGGAAACCTTCGTTCTCAACCAAATTACCGCGTTTATTGATATGGGATTTGAGGTGGAGATTGTCGCGCTGCAAAAAGGCGACACCCAGAACACCCACTCGGCATGGACGAAATATAACCTTGCCGCCAGAACCCGCTGGTTACAGGACGAACCACAAGGCAAAGTAGCGAAACTGCGCCACCGCGCCAGCCAGACCTTACGCGGCATTCATCGTAAAAATACCTGGCAGGCGCTCAACCTCAAACGCTATGGCGCCGAGTCGCGGAATCTGATTTTGTCTGCTATTTGCGGCCAGGTCGCAACACCGCTTCATGCCGATGTCTTTATCGCTCATTTTGGCCCAGCGGGGGTAACCGCAGCAAAACTACGCGAACTGGGTGTCATTCGTGGCAAAATTGCGACTATCTTCCATGGCATTGATATCTCCAGTCGGGAAGTGCTCAACCACTACACTCCCGAATATCAACAACTGTTTCGCCGTGGCGACCTGATGTTACCGATAAGCGATCTATGGGCCGGAAGGCTGCAAAAAATGGGCTGCCCAAGGGAAAAAATTGCCGTATCGCGCATGGGCGTGGACATGACGCGCTTTAGCCCGCGTCCGGTAAAAGCCCCCGCAACACCGCTGGAAATCATTTCCGTCGCACGCTTAACCGAGAAAAAAGGCCTGCACGTGGCGATTGAAGCCTGCCGTCAGTTGAAAGAGCAGGGCGTGGCATTTCGCTATCGCATCCTCGGCATTGGCCCGTGGGAACGACGGCTGCGTACCCTCATCGAACAATATCAACTGGAAGATGTGGTGGAGATGCCGGGTTTTAAACCGAGCCACGAAGTGAAGGCGATGCTCGACGACGCGGATGTTTTCCTGCTGCCATCGGTAACGGGTGCGGATGGCGATATGGAAGGCATTCCGGTGGCGCTAATGGAGGCGATGGCGGTCGGTATTCCGGTGGTTTCTACTCTGCATAGCGGAATTCCGGAACTGGTAGAGGCCGATAAATCCGGCTGGTTGGTGCCTGAGAACGATGCCAGTGCACTGGCGCAACGTCTGACAGCGTTTAGCCAACTGGACAGCGACGAACTGGCTCCGGTCGTCAAACGCGCGCGCGAAAAAGTCGAACACGATTTTAACCAGCAGGTGATTAACCGAGAACTCGCCAGCTTGTTGCAAGCTTTATAGAGGAGAACGCATGTCATTTAAAAAACTCTCCCGACGCACCTTCCTGACGGCAAGCTCCGCGCTTGCCTTCCTCCATACCCCTTTCGCCCGTGCACTTCCTGCCCGACAAAGCGTTAATATCAACGACTACAATCCACACGACTGGATCGCCTCATTTAAACAGGCTTTCAGCGAAGGGCAAACGGTCGTCGTGCCTGCCGGATTGGTTTGTGACAATATCAACACCGGCATCTTCATTCCTCGTGGCAAAACGTTACACATCCTTGGAAGCCTGCGCGGCAACGGCAGAGGGCGATTTGTCTTACAGGACGGCAGCCAGGTGACAGGGGAGGAGGGCGGCCGTATGCATAACATCACCCTTGATGTGCGCGGTTCTGACTGCACCATTAAAGGGTTGGCGATGAGCGGCTTTGGCCCGGTAACGCAGATTTATATCGGCGGCAAAAATAAACGTGTCATGCGCAACCTGACTATCGATAACCTGACTGTTAGCCACGCTAATTACGCCATTTTACGCCAGGGATTTCATAACCAGATTATCGGTGCCAACATCACCAATTGTAAGTTCAGCGATTTACAGGGCGACGCTATTGAATGGAATGTAGCAATCAATGATCGCGACATTTTGATATCTGACCATGTCATCGAGCGCATCAACTGTACTAACGGCAAAATCAACTGGGGTATTGGCATAGGACTGGCAGGAAGTACTTACAATAATAACTACCCGGAAGACCAGTCGGTTAAAAACTTTGTCGTGGCGAATATCACGGGAGCGGATTGTCGGCAACTGATTCATGTTGAGAACGGCAAACACTTCATCATTCGTAATATCAAGGCTCATAATATTACGCCAGCTTTCAGCAAGAAAGCGGGTATTGATAACGCCACGGTAGCGATATATGGATGTGATAACTTTGTTATTGACAATATAGAAATGACAAAGAGTGCCGGAATGTTAATCGGTTACGGAGTCATTAAAGGTAAGTATCTCTCAATACCACAAAACTTCAGATTGAATAATATTCATCTTGATAACACTAACATTGCCTGGAAATTGCGCGGAATCCAAATTTCCGCAGGGAATGCCGTCTCATTCGTGGCGTTGACCAACATTGAAATAAAGCGTTCTTCGCTGGAGCTTCACAACAAGCCGCAACACATTTTTATGCGTAATATCAACGTAATGCAAGAATCCACTGCGGGGCCGGCATTGACCATGAATTTCGACCTGCGAAAGGACGTTCGTGGTGTCTTTATGGCAAAGAACGAGACGCTACTGTCGCTGGTAAATGTTCATGCGGTGAATGAAAAAGGACAAAGTTCAGTCGATATCGACAGGATTAATCACCATGTCGTTAATGTGGAAAATATTAACTTTAAGCTGCCGGAACGGGGCAGGTAGATTTGCGACCATTCCTGGAAAAATAGAGCCATACTTAGGAATAACGCTACTGCAATCTTGAGCGAAGCGGCGTAACATCGGAAGTAAATCAGTAATCAATTCAGGGGAATTGATGCTGGCGAAAAAAATCGAACAAGCTATAATTCAGCAACCATTTTACAGGTGGATGAAATAATGACGAATTTAAAAGCAGTTATTCCTGTAGCGGGTCTTGGGATGCATATGTTGCCTGCAACTAAGGCGATTCCTAAAGAGATGCTACCGATCGTCGACAAGCCAATGATTCAGTACATTGTTGACGAGATTGTGGCTGCAGGGATCAAAGAAATCCTCCTGGTAACTCATGCGTCCAAGAACGCAGTCGAAAATCACTTCGATACCTCTTATGAATTAGAATCTCTCCTTGAACTGCGCGTGAAGCGCCAGCTGCTGGCGGAAGTACAATCTATCTGCCCGCCAGGTGTGACCATTATGAACGTGCGTCAGGGGGAACCTTTAGGTCTGGGCCACTCGATTTTGTGTGCCAGACCAGCCATTGGCGATAACCCGTTTGTCGTGGTGCTGCCGGATGTTGTTATCGACGACGCCAGTGCCGATCCGCTGCGTTACAATCTGGCCGCAATGATTGCGCGCTTTAACGAAACTGGCCGCAGCCAGGTTCTGGCAAAACGCATGCCGGGCGATCTCTCTGAATACTCCGTCATCCAGACCAAAGATCCGCTTGATCGCGAAGGCAAAGTTAGCCGCATTGTTGAATTTATCGAAAAACCGGATCAGCCGCAGACCCTGGACTCAGACATCATGGCAGTAGGTCGCTATGTGCTTTCTGCAGATATTTGGCCTGAACTGGAGCGTACTCAACCTGGAGCATGGGGACGTATTCAGTTGACTGATGCCATTGCTGAGTTGGCAAAAAAACAAGCAGTTGACGCAATGCTGATGACTGGGGACAGTTACGACTGTGGTAAGAAAATGGGTTATATGCAAGCGTTTGTGAAGTATGGACTGCGTAACCTGAAGGAAGGCGCTAAGTTCCGCAAAGGCATTGAGAAGTTGTTAAGCGAGTAACAAATTCCTTACTGGAAGTGTCGGTCAGTAAGTAATTAAAAACGGCAGTGAAGATTCGTAGCATAAGTTTTGCTCATTGAATCTCACTGCCGTTGTTGTTTTTATAAATATAATAAAAACAGTATGTTAGCTTGCAATCATAGTTCAAATTTTTCCAGGATTTTCCTTGTTTCTACAGCTGTTTGGTAAGACAATTAGCGTTTGAATTTTTCGGATTTGGCACGAGTGGGTTACGCTCGTCACATCGTGGAAATGTACGCAGTGCTCTGGTAGCTGTTAAGCCAGGGGCGGTAGCGTGCATTAATGCATCTATTAATCAAATCTGGAGCAGTCTATTTCACAGCATGCTCTCTGGCTATATGGAATAAAAAAGTGAAGATACTTGTTACTGGTGGCGCAGGATTTATTGGTTCTGCTGTTGTTCATCACATAATAAATAATACGCAAGATAGTGTTGTTAATGTCGATAAATTAACCTACGCCGGAAATCTGGAATCGCTCGCTGAAATTTCTGATTCTGAACGTTATTCATTTGAGCATGCAGATATCTGCGATGCCGCAGCGATGGCTCGTATTTTTTCACAACACCAGCCAGATGCGGTGATGCACCTGGCGGCTGAGAGCCACGTTGACCGCTCAATAACTGGCCCGGCCGCATTCATTGAAACTAATATTGTAGGAACTTACGTACTTTTAGAAGCAGCGCGCAATTATTGGTCTGGTCTGGATGATGAAAAGAAAAAAAACTTCCGCTTTCATCATATTTCTACTGATGAAGTGTATGGTGACTTACCCCATCCGGATGAAGTAAATAGCAATGAAACGTTGCCGTTATTTACGGAAACGACAGCATACGCGCCAAGTAGTCCGTATTCTGCTTCTAAAGCGTCAAGCGATCATTTGGTTCGCGCATGGAAACGTACTTATGGTTTACCGACAATTGTGACTAATTGCTCGAACAACTATGGTCCTTATCATTTCCCGGAAAAGCTTATTCCACTGGTTATTCTTAATGCACTGGAAGGTAAGGCATTACCTATTTATGGCAAAGGAGATCAGATCCGCGACTGGTTGTATGTAGAGGATCATGCTCGAGCGTTGTATACCGTAGTTACTGAAGGTAAAGCGGGGGAAACCTATAACATTGGCGGACACAACGAAAAGAAAAACATCGATGTTGTGCTGACTATTTGTGATTTGTTGGATGAGATAGTACCGAAAGAGAAATCTTATCGTGAGCAAATTACTTATGTTGCTGATCGCCCAGGGCATGATCGCCGTTATGCAATCGATGCCGATAAAATTAGCCGTGAATTGGGCTGGGAACCGCAAGAAACGTTTGAGAGCGGGATTCGAAAGACAGTGGAATGGTACCTGTCCAATACAAAATGGGTTGATAATGTGAAAAGTGGCGCCTATCAATCGTGGATTGAACAGAACTATGAGGGCCGCCAGTAATGAATATCCTCCTATTCGGCAAAACAGGGCAGGTTGGTTGGGAATTGCAGCGTGCTCTGGCACCGCTGGGTAATCTGATTGCTCTTGATGTTCACTCCACTGATTATTGTGGTGATTTTAGTAATCCCGAAGGTGTAGCTGAAACCGTAAGAAGCATTCGGCCTGATGTTATAGTCAACGCAGCCGCTCACACCGCAGTAGACAAAGCTGAATCAGAACCGGAATTTGCACAATTACTTAACGCGACAAGTGTCGAAGCGATTGCAAAGGCAGCTAATGAAGTCGGCGCCTGGGTTATTCACTACTCTACTGACTACGTATTTCCGGGGACAGGTGAAATACCGTGGCAGGAGACGGATGCAACAGCACCTTTGAATGTTTATGGTGAAACTAAACTAGCCGGAGAAAAAGCGTTACAAGAACATTGCGCGAAGCATCTTATTTTCCGTACCAGCTGGGTATATGCAGGTAAAGGAAATAACTTCGCCAAAACAATGTTGCGTTTGGCAAAAGAGCGCGAAGAACTGGCTGTGATAAACGATCAGTTTGGCGCACCAACAGGTGCCGAATTGCTGGCTGATTGCACCGCACACGCCATTCGCGTGGCAGTAAACAAACCAGAAGTTGCTGGTTTGTACCATCTGGTTGCTGGTGGTACAACAACCTGGCACGATTATGCTGCGCTGGTTTTTGAAGCGGCGCGCAAAGCAGGCATTCCCCTTGCACTCAACAAGCTCAACGCAGTACCAACAACTGCCTATCCTACACCAGCTCATCGTCCACATAACTCTCGCCTTAATACAGAAAAATTTCAGCAGAACTTTGCGCTTGTCTTGCCTGACTGGAAGGTTGGCGTGAAACGAATGCTCAACGAATTATTTACGACTACAGCAATTTAATAGTTTTTGCATCTTGTTCGTGATGGTGGAGCAAGATGAATTAAAAGGAATGATGAAATGAAAACGCGTAAGGGTATTATTTTAGCGGGTGGTTCTGGTACTCGTCTTTATCCTGTGACTATGGCAGTCAGTAAACAGCTGCTACCGATTTATGATAAACCGATGATCTATTATCCGCTCTCTACACTGATGTTGGCGGGTATTCGCGATATTTTGATTATCAGTACGCCACAGGATACTCCTCGTTTTCAACAACTGCTGGGTGACGGTAGCCAGTGGGGGCTGAATCTTCAGTACAAAGTGCAAGCGAGTCCGGATGGTCTTGCGCAGGCATTTATTATCGGTGAAGAGTTTATTGGTGGTGATGATTGTGCTTTGATTCTTGGTGATAATATCTTTTACGGTCACGATCTGCCGAAGTTAATGGATGCCGCTGTTAACAAAGAAAGTGGTGCAACGGTATTTGCCTATCACGTAAATGATCCTGAACGCTATGGTGTTGTTGAGTTTGATAAAAACGGTACTGCAATCAGCCTGGAAGAAAAACCATTACAACCAAAAAGTAATTATGCGGTAACCGGGCTTTATTTCTATGATAACTACGTTGTGGAAATGGCGAAAAATCTTAAGCCTTCTGCCCGCGGTGAACTAGAAATTACCGATATTAACCGTATTTATATGGAACAGGGGCGTTTATCTGTTGCCATGATGGGCCGTGGTTATGCATGGCTGGACACGGGGACACATCAAAGCCTGATTGAGGCAAGCAACTTCATCGCAACAATTGAAGAGCGTCAGGGGTTAAAAGTTTCCTGCCCGGAAGAAATTGCTTACCGTAAAGGGTTTATTGATTCTGAGCAGGTGAAAGTATTAGCTGATCCGCTGAAAAAAAATGCTTATGGTCAGTATCTGCTTAAAATGATTAAAGGTTATTAATAAAATGAACGTAATTAAAACAGAAATTCCAGATGTACTGATTTTTGAACCGAAAGTTTTTGGTGATGAGCGTGGTTTCTTTTTTGAGAGCTTCAACCAGAAGGTTTTTGAGGAAGCTGTAGGCCGCAAAGTTGAATTTGTCCAGGATAACCATTCGAAGTCTTGTAAAGGTGTTTTACGCGGACTGCATTATCAATTAGAACCTTATGCGCAAGGGAAATTGGTGCGCTGCGTTGTTGGTGAAGTTTTTGACGTAGCGGTTGATATTCGTAAATCGTCACCTACTTTTGGCAAGTGGGTTGGGGTGACTTTATCTGCTGAGAATAAACGCCAGTTGTGGATCCCTGAGGGGTTTGCTCATGGTTTTTTGGTGCTGAGTGAGACGGCGGAGTTTGTTTATAAGACGACTCAGTATTATCACCCTGAATGTGAACGAGGGATCAGATGGGATGATGAAAATATAGGGGTAGATTGGCCTCTGTCTACAGATTTAATACTATCTTTTAAAGATACCAAGCATCCAAAATTCAACGGTATTTTATAAAATGAAAAATTATAGTGAATTATTAATAATCCATGAATATGGAGAACCAACTCATTACCAAGGAATAATAGAGATTGCTCAGGAGAGAGGAATTAAGGTCCGTTTTTTGGAATTCAGTATTTTACATAATATTTATGCTGCAATTAAAAAAAAGAAAATAAATGCCGTTATAAAGGCGATCAAAGATTATTTGATATTGATGATATACTCATTCTTTCCAAGAATGAATAATGGAAAGTTGGTTGTTATAGGCATGGCCCCGTTAGATAAATATGTTTTTTTAATAAATAAATTATTGAAGGGACAAGATTATATTTATCACACATCATGGCTTTATTGGGATGGCAGTGACTATCCTAAAAAAACATATAAAAATCCTGAGGTATTAATTGATGAGTGGAAGACTTTTTTAAATAATGCTAAAGCGGTTGCATGTGTAACACCTGATTCTGCGCATAGTTTAATTTCAAACTTTAATATGAAAGATAAAACATTCATTGTTTATCATTCGTATGACTCAAATATTTTCTATCCTTCGCCAAGGCAAGATCGAAAAAAAACATTAACTATATGTTACTTAGGGCGACTTGAAAAAAACAAAGGAATTGAAAATCTTATTTATATTATTGAAAATAATGATAATGTTAATTTTAAAATAATGGGCAGCGGAAGTTACTCAAGCAAAATAACTGAGTTAAGCAGGTCAAAGACTAATGTTGAATACTTAGGGTACCTATCGGATAAAAAATTAATAGCAGAACAATTGCGGCAAACTGATATTATATTACTTCCATCAATTAAAATTAACGGGTGGGAAGAATTATTTGGAATCGCATTAATAGAGTCAATGGCTTGTGGGGTAGTACCTATTACTACTGATCACAAAGGTCCTAGGACCATACTAAAGAATAAATTATTAGCAGAGCTCATTTTCAGTGAGAATGAATTTGTTGAGTCGGCACAGAAGATAATCACAGATTTAAATAATGATGAATTTTTATTACAAAAGTACAAGGATTGTGCGATTGCTGAGGCAAAGTTTTATGAAAAGAAAAATATATCAAATAAATGGAGGGAAGTTATTCACAAATAATTTATGACAACTTTTTAATGTCTATCTTTATGAGTTGAAAATAATGGCCATAATTAATGGTGTTTTTAAAAACATTGCTTTGCTTATTTCTGGAACCGCAGTAGCTCAATTAATTAATTTTTGTTTTATTCCTTTGATTACAAGATTGTATGGTCCTGAGTCTTATGGAATGATGGGAAGCTTAATGGCGTTTATTAACATTATGATTCCGATAGCTTCATTAAGTTTTCCAATTGCAATTGTGTTACCAAAGTCTGATAAAACCGCTATTTATATTGCTTACCTTAGCATTTGTATAGGTTTGGTGGGTGCAGGAGTTCTATTAATCGTAATAGGGGGATTGGAATATTTAGATGGAAGTTTCAGTCAATACCCTGAATGGTATATATTACTATTACCATTTATCATGGCATTCCTACCTCTACAGCAAAGTGGACAGCAATGGCTAATAAGGAAAAAACAGTTTAAAGAAATAGCAAAAGTATCTGTCAGTCAAGCATTAATTATGAATGGTTTGAAGGTAATCGGGGGCGGGATTTTACCAACACAAATCATGATAATATATACAACAGGTGCAGGAGTAATTTTTCAATGCTTACAGTTCTTTTATCGATCTTATAAGAAAGGGCTTGGAATTCCTTTATCAAAAATAAAAAAGAATAATTTTATAAGGGTTGCGCGCGGCTATTATGATTTTCCGCTATATAGAACTCCGCAAGTATTAATCAATGCATTGTCTCAAAATTTGCCGATATTTTTGTTGGGGTATTATTTTGATTCTAAAATAGTAGGCTTTTATGTGCTTGCTCAAACGTTACTAACTGCTCCAGTGACTTTGTTAAGCACTTCGATAAGTAATGTATATTATCCTACAATCGCAGAGAAATTTACCAAAAAAAAACCTATTTATAATTTCTTAAGAAAAACAATTTTGGGACTGTTTATTGTATCCTTATTTATCTATTTGCCATGTATATTGTTATCTGGCATTGTATTTAAAATTATTTTTGGAGATGGGTGGATTACGTCTAGCATTTTTTTTCAATGGATGGCTATTTATTGCATTTTTTGGTTAAGTGCTAGACCCGCGATGGATACTATACCGCCATTGAAAATTCAAAACTACTTTCTTCTATATGAAGTTATTTCTTTTTTATTGAGGATTTTAAGCCTAATGTTAGGCTATTATTTATATAAAGATGCGATAATTTGTATTATTATGTTTTCATTAACCAATGCAGTCACATATGCTGTCTTGATAGTTTATATTTTATTTCAGGCAAAAGTAAATGATAGAAAATATACATAATTCACTACAAGAGTTAAAGAGTGATCATATTAATAAATATAATGGCTCAAACTTTTATTACTATGTCTCAGTATTTGGTCTATTACTTATCTCATTTCGACTTCAGATACCCTCACTTATATTTATTATAGGTGCGATTATTATAAGAGGTACTACTTTTAAGCAAAATATATCTGGTTGGCTTTGGTTCGGAAGTATTACTTTTTTTTTTGGAATATATCTTTTTTTGGGGTTGGATAATTATGAAAGAGGTGCTGATAAGTTTTTATCACGAACTTTAGTAATATATCTTTATTTCGTTTTTTTTTACGGGTTGGGATGTGTTAGAACTCAAAATAGAGAACGACTCTTATCTTTTTTTTCATTATTTAGCGTGGTTTATGTCTATGCTGTCTGTATCTATAGTAAGATTAGCGGTTATCCAGGATATAATGGAATATATGATGTGTTCAATGGGAATGATGAAAATTCTCCATTATATGCATTACAGTTGATTCTATTTACAATTTTATATCTTCACCTCAATGCAGGGAAAATAAATAAAATATGGGTTGGGTTGTTAATTATCACATCTTTTTATTTTAGTGTTATTTATCTTGGCTCTCGAGCATCCTTCTTATTATTAATTTTTTATTTCATTTTTGTAATCTTTAAACATAAAACTAACTTGTTAATATCTTTCATTATTTTTATCCCGTTCATAGTTACATTATTTATTTATATAAATGACTTTAATTTTTTAAATTATTTAGATTTTGGAGGGTTTGAAAATCGAGGACTAAGCAGTCCTCGATTTAGTATGCTTGAATATGGTTTAAAGAATTTCATGAATTATCCATGGGGAGGTTTAATTGTTCATGGTGAAGGTTATGATGGTATCTGGTTCCATAATATGTTATTAGATATAGTTAGGGTATCAGGTTACTATACTATGTTTGTATGGCTGTTCATTTTATTAATGGCAGGATTAGTTATTCTGAAACGTGAAAAATTTTATTTTCCAATATTTCTAATTCTAAATATAGCTTTAATGCAAGATTTAGCATTTGATGGTTTTTTTAACATAATGGCTCTGGAGTTTTTTTTATTGGGTGTAGCTGTACCTGGTTTAAGAAAATAAAGGAAAATATAATGAATATGTATATTGTGGTTTGTGTATATACCCTGCCCCCAGCGTATATAAAAAAATGGTTTAAGTTACATTTGCATAATACTAAATATAAACTTATTATTGTCGATAACAACTTAAGAAGACAAATAACAGATCCAACTGTTATTATTGGCACAAATACTCTTAATGAATTCTCAGCATACAATGAAGGGCTTCAGCTACTAAAAAAAGAATTTGAAGATGAATATGACATAATATTGATGTTGAATGATACTTTGTTCACTAGGCATAATGCGAAATTTTTCTTAAAACATTTATTAAAGTATAAAAATACAGTTGCTCGCTTATCAATCCCGGCTATCGGTGGAAGAATAGATCCATATAATAATATCTGTTATAGAAACCCATGGAGCAATGACATTGGTTATATATCTTCATTTTGTATAATAATGAATAAACCAGCAAGAGATCTATATTTGAAGTTACTATCTGATATATCCCCAACTTTTCCATTTGTTGATTCAGTTACTGAGCTTTTCAACTGGAGTACTCATATAGACAGAAGATTTAAAGAATTTGTGATCAGTCATCTGATAGATACAGACACAGCTACTGTGTGGTACCAATCCAAGAATAATATTAAAAATATAGAAAGATTGAATGTTAAAGGTAAGTGTGTTTTTCTTGAACATTATGTATCAGGAAATATTTCTAAACATGGAGTATTGGTTTCAATCTTTCCCACGTGGAAGCAAAAAACTCAGCATTTTATTTATGAGCAAATCGCAAAAATGGAAAGAAAATTATTATCGATACTAAATTTTAAAGTTGGTTCAAAATGAAAAAAAGAATTTTAATAAATCTATTGAGTTTTTCTGAAGAAAAATATTACGGTGTGGGAGTTTATTTCAGAGATGTTGCTATTAAAAGTATTAACAGGGTTATTGAAGAACTAGAATGCGAAATATGTATTTTATATTTGGCACATATTCCGATACAAAAGATGTTTACTTTTTCAAAAAATGAAAACATAAAATATATACCTGTAAAAAAAATTAATAGTAAACTCACAAGAGTTTTCTACGAACAAATAATGTTACCTTTGTATCATAGAGATTATGATGTAATTTATAGTCCTAATAATATAAATCCATTAATATTAGCTTTTTCAAAAAAATCTATAATAACTATCCACGATTTGCTACCATTCAAGAGAAAGAATAGATTTAGTTTATTGCAGAGACAATATTTGAAACTATTTACTTATCTATCTGCAAAGTTTGCATATAAAATAATAACTGTTTCTAATTATTCCAAGATGGAGATTATGCGTCTTCTTGGTACCAGTGGTGATAAAGTTATAGTGACTTATAATACGTTACCAAATATACATATAGAGAATCCATCAATGAATTGTTGGATTAATTGTAAATACTTTTTTTCTGTTGGAGCATTGCAATCCGATAAACAGTATGATTTGATGATTAAAGCTTTCTATAAATTTATTCAAATGGATGAGCAGTATAAAGATTACAAATTGCTTATTGCTGGTGGGGATTTAGGAGCAAAAAAATCCTTATGTAACCTAATTGATGAGTTTAATTTATCCGGCAAGGTTATTCTCTTAGGGTATATTTCAGAACTCGAAAAAAATTCACTATATAGTTCATGTACTGCTAGCCTATTACTAGGAAAAAGTGAGGGATTCGGGATTCCTGTGATCGAAAGTATGTTCCACAACAAACCTGTAATTGTTTCAGATCTGGGAGCATTACCTGAAATAGTTGGTGATGCTGGAATCGTTGTTAACTCGAATCTAAATGATTTAACAAATGCTATGGTAAATGTATGTAATTTGAACCTGTCAGAGAAAGTATTTAAGCATGAGTTAGATAGGTTTGAAAGTGAAAAGCAGATTGAATGTCTGACTTCTGTAATTAAAAAGGCTATTTCATGAGTGAAAATTCAATGTTCTTTTCTCTTTTGATGGCTGTCTGTAAGAAAGATGATCCAACCTTTTTGTTTGAGGCACTTAAATCAATTGCAAATAATAGTCTACAACCTACAGAGGTAATCTTGGTCGAAGATGGACCTATTACTCGAGAATTAAGAAAAGTTATTAACGGTTGGTCAAATGTTTTAAATATTAAAAGTATTGGTTTAGAGAGAAACTCTGGATTAGGTGCTGCTCTTAATGAAGGGCTTAAACATTGTAAATATGAAGTGATTGTGCGAGCCGATGCTGATGATATTAACCGACCAAATAGATTTCAGTGCCAACTAAATTATTTATTGCAAAATCCTGATATTGATATATTAAGTTCGTGGGTCGAGGAATTCTCAGTGATACCTGGTGATAAAACTAAAGTGAGAAAAGTTCCTCCTCAACAATCATTAGACATTTTTTCAAAGAAAAGATGTCCATTTAATCATCCAGCTGTATGTTTTAGAAAAAAAACTATACTGTCACTCGGTGGCTATGGTAATGAGCATTTATATGAGGATTACTCATTATGGATGAAAATGCTTAATTCCGGATGCAAAGGGGACAATATACAAGAAATATTAGTTGATATGCGTTTTTCTGATGAGGCATTGAAACGCAGGGGAGGGATAAAATATGCTTTATCAGAATTAAGAACTCAATGGAATTTTTATGTTTTGAATTATATTTCTCTTCCAAGGTTTGTTTCAAATGCTATATGTCGTACCAGTGTCAGAATCATTCCAAATAAAATTCGTGTGAGTTTATACAAAATCTTTCTTCGGAGCTAACTATGAAAGAGAAACAAATTATCCCAGTAATTTTATGTGGAGGAAATGGTACTAGACTCTGGCCATTGTCTAGGGAACAATACCCTAAGCAATTTCTTTCTTTGCAAGGGAATGTGTCAATGTTACAGGCCACTATTTCAAGATTAGCTAATCTAAAGTGCTCCGAACCGATAGTCGTTTGTAATGATAAGCATCGCTTTATCGTTGCAGAACAACTAAAAAAAATCGGTAAATTATCGAATAATATTGTACTGGAGCCTGAAGGTAAGAATACTGCGCCAGCAATTGCATTGTCTGCGTTTATCGCTGAGAAAATTACAAATATATCATCAGCTATATTGTTAGTTCTGGCTGCAGATCATATTATAGAGAATGAAAGCGTTTTTATTGAGACTATAAAAAAAACCATTTCGTTAGCTCAATTAGGAAAGCTGGTTACTTTCGGAATTACCCCTAGATATGCAGAAACGGGTTATGGCTATATTCATAGAGGTAATAAAGTAAACAATAATGACGTTATCGCTTATCAAGTGTCTAATTTTGTTGAAAAACCAAATCTAACTTTGGCACGAAAATATTTGAAAAATGGAGAGTATTATTGGAATAGCGGTATGTTTTTATTTCGCGCAGATATTTATTTAAAGGAATTGAAGAAATATAGACCAGAAATATATCAGATTTGTTTGAGTTCTGTAAAAAATATAGGGCATGATTTGGATTTTATTAGGATTAATGCATCTCAATTTAATAAAAGCCCATCAGAGTCTATCGATTGTGCAGTCATGGAAAATACAAGTGATGCAGTTGTCGTTCCTATGGACGTTGGATGGAGTGATGTCGGATCATGGGAATCATTATGGGATGTTAGCAGCAAGGATGAACATGGGAATTTTAGCAAAGGAAACGTTATTAGTTTTGATGCCCATGATAATTATATATATGCTGAATCATCGCTGGTAACGACACTCGGAATCGAAAACTTAATTGTTGTTCAAACGAAAGACGCTTTGCTTGTTGCTGATAAAAAAAAATCTCAAGAAGTAAAGCTAATTGTTGATAAACTTAAAAATGAAAATCTGAAAGAGTATTCTTTACATCGAGAAGTTCATAGACCATGGGGTAAATATAATTATCTTTGTGAAGGCGTAGGATACCAAGTTAAGCATATATTAGTTAATCCGGGAGAGTCACTGTCACTTCAAATGCATTATTATAGAGTAGAGCATTGGATTGTCATTTCTGGAACAGCTAAAGTCCAAATAAACTCAGAAGAAAAAATTATTAGTGAAAATGAATCAATATTTATTCCATCGGGAGTTAAACATAGTTTGGAAAATTTTGGGGAAGTACCATTAATAATAATCGAAGTAAGAACTGGCGAGTATTTTGGAGAAGATGATGTTATTAGATTTGATAATTATCATAGTTTAGATAAATAGTGGTTACTTAAGAATGAATATGCTTACTTGTTTTAAAGCCTATGATATTCGCGGGAAATTAGGCGAAGAACTGAATGAAGATATTGCCTGGCGTATTGGGCGTGCCTATGGCGAATTTCTCAAACCGAAAACCATTGTGTTAGGCGGTGATGTCCGCCTCACCAGCGAAACCTTAAAACTGGCGCTGGCGAAAGGTTTACAGGATGCGGGCGTCGATGTGCTGGATATTGGCATGTCCGGCACCGAAGAGATCTATTTCGCCACGTTCCATCTCGGTGTGGATGGCGGCATCGAAGTTACCGCCAGCCATAACCCGATGGATTACAACGGCATGAAGCTGGTGCGCGAAGGGGCTCGCCCGATCAGCGGTGATACCGGACTGCGCGACGTCCAGCGCCTGGCTGAAGCCAACGACTTTCCTCCCGTCGATGAAACCAAACGCGGTCGCTATCAGCAAATCAACCTGCGTGACGCTTACGTTGATCACCTGTTCGGTTATATCAATGTCAAAAACCTCACGCCGCTCAAGCTGGTGATCAACTCCGGGAACGGCGCAGCGGGTCCGGTGGTGGACGCTATCGAAGCCCGCTTTAAAGCCCTCGGCACGCCCGTGGAATTAATCAAAGTACACAACACACCGGACGGCAATTTCCCCAACGGTATTCCTAACCCCCTGCTGCCGGAATGCCGCGACGACACCCGCAATGCGGTCATCAAACACGGCGCGGATATGGGCATTGCTTTTGATGGCGATTTTGACCGCTGTTTTCTGTTTGACGAAAAAGGGCAGTTTATCGAGGGCTACTACATTGTCGGCCTGCTCGCAGAAGCGTTCCTCGAAAAAAATCCCGGCGCGAAGATCATCCACGATCCACGTCTCTCCTGGAATACCGTTGATGTGGTGACCGCCGCAGGCGGCACCCCGGTAATGTCGAAAACCGGACACGCCTTTATTAAAGAACGGATGCGCAAGGAAGACGCCATCTACGGTGGCGAAATGAGTGCCCACCATTACTTCCGTGATTTCGCTTACTGCGACAGCGGCATGATCCCGTGGCTGCTGGTCGCCGAACTGGTGTGTCTGAAAGGAAAAACGCTGGGTGAACTGGTGCGCGACCGGATGACAGCGTTTCCGGCAAGCGGTGAGATCAACAGCAAACTGGCGCACCCCGTTGAGGCGATTAACCGCGTCGAACAGCATTTTAGCCGCGAGGCGCTGGCGGTGGATCGCACCGATGGCATCAGCATGACCTTTGCCGACTGGCGCTTTAACCTGCGCTCCTCCAACACCGAACCGGTGGTACGGTTGAATGTGGAATCGCGCGGTGATGTGCCGCTGATGGAAGAAAAAACAAAACTTATCCTTGAGTTACTGAGTAAGTAATCCAGTAATTTCATATAAATGGGTTTTAAAAGACGGAAAAGATGAGATATCCAGTGTGGTATAGCCAAGGTAATGCTATTCAGCATCTCTATGAGTGAGTTAACATCTATACCACATTTAAGCCGCACACTCGGCGGTGACCACCCCCTGACAGGAGTAAACAATGTCAAAGCAACAGATCGGCGTCGTCGGTATGGCAGTGATGGGGCGCAACCTTGCGCTCAACATCGAAAGCCGTGGTTATACCGTCTCTATTTTCAACCGTTCCCGTGAAAAGACGGAAGAAGTGATTGCCGAAAATCCAGGCAAGAAACTGGTTCCTTACTATACGGTGAAAGAGTTTGTTGAATCTCTGGAAACGCCTCGTCGCATCCTGTTAATGGTGAAAGCAGGTGCAGGCACGGATGCTGCTATTGATTCCCTCAAGCCATACCTCGATAAAGGTGACATCATCATTGATGGTGGTAACACCTTCTTCCAGGACACCATTCGTCGTAACCGTGAGCTTTCTGCCGAAGGATTTAACTTCATTGGTACCGGTGTCTCCGGTGGTGAAGAAGGCGCGCTGAAAGGTCCTTCCATTATGCCCGGTGGGCAGAAAGAAGCCTATGAACTGGTTGCACCGATTCTGACCAAAATCGCCGCAGTGGCTGAAGACGGTGAGCCATGTGTTACCTATATTGGTGCCGATGGTGCAGGTCACTATGTGAAGATGGTTCACAACGGTATTGAATACGGCGATATGCAGCTGATTGCTGAAGCCTATTCTCTGCTTAAAGGTGGCCTGAATCTCACCAACGAAGAATTGGCGCAGACCTTTACCGAGTGGAATAACGGTGAACTGAGCAGCTACCTGATCGACATCACCAAAGACATTTTCACTAAAAAAGATGAAGACGGTAACTACCTGGTTGATGTGATTCTGGATGAAGCAGCAAACAAAGGTACCGGTAAATGGACTAGCCAGAGCGCGCTGGATCTCGGCGAACCGCTGTCGCTGATTACAGAGTCTGTGTTTGCACGTTATATCTCTTCTCTGAAAGATCAGCGTGTTGCCGCATCTAAAGTTCTCTCTGGCCCGCAAGCGCAGCCAGCAGGCGACAAGGCTGAGTTCATCGAAAAAGTTCGCCGTGCGCTGTATCTGGGCAAAATCGTTTCTTACGCTCAGGGCTTTTCTCAGCTGCGTGCTGCGTCTGAAGAGTACAACTGGGATCTGAATTACGGCGAAATCGCGAAGATTTTCCGTGCTGGCTGCATCATTCGTGCGCAGTTCCTGCAGAAAATTACCGATGCTTATGCCGAAAATCCGCAGATCGCTAACCTGCTGCTGGCTCCGTACTTCAAGCAAATTGCCGATGACTACCAGCAGGCGCTGCGTGATGTCGTTGCTTATGCAGTACAGAACGGTATCCCGGTTCCGACCTTCGCCGCTGCGGTTGCCTATTATGACAGCTACCGTGCCGCTGTTCTGCCTGCAAACCTGATCCAGGCACAGCGTGACTATTTCGGTGCGCATACTTATAAGCGCATTGATAAAGAAGGTGTGTTCCATACCGAATGGCTGGATTAATCTGATTTAAATCAATTAATCAATGCAAGGCCCGGGGAAAACCTCCGGGCTTTTTTATTATATAAAGCGGCAGGTTATGGCCTTTTTTTATAATTTATAGTTAAAAACGCGATATAATACAGCGCCGCACAGCAGGATCGCTGCCTTGACAGTTCATCTACATCAGCGTTAAAAATCCCGCAGTAGATGAAGTTGTGGTGGTGGATTAATGACCACTCTAAATGTTTAACCGGAAGAAGTCAGAGCTAATGAAAATAACAATTTCAGGAACAGGTTATGTTGGTCTTTCAAATGGTATTCTGATTGCGCAAAATCACGAAGTGGTTGCACTGGATATCGTTCAGGCCAAAGTGGACATGCTTAACAAGAAGCAGTCACCGATTGTTGATAAGGAGATTGAAGAGTATCTGGCGACTAAAGATCTCAATTTCCGCGCTACGACAGATAAGTATGACGCGTATAAAAATGCCGATTACGTTATTATTGCCACACCTACCGATTATGATCCGAAAACGAATTATTTTAATACCTCAAGCGTGGAAGCGGTCATTCGCGATGTGACAGAAATTAATCCTAATGCTGTCATGGTGATTAAATCTACGATTCCGGTAGGTTTCACCAAATCAATTAAAGAACGTCTGGGTATCGATAACCTTATTTTCTCTCCGGAATTCCTCCGTGAAGGTAAAGCCCTTTACGATAATCTCCATCCTTCACGTATTGTCATCGGTGAGCGTTCAGAACGCGCAGAACGTTTTGCTGCGTTGTTACAGGAAGGCGCGATTAAGCAAAATATCCCGACCCTGTTTACCGACTCCACTGAAGCAGAAGCGATTAAACTTTTCGCTAATACCTATCTGGCGATGCGCGTAGCATACTTTAATGAACTGGATAGCTATGCAGAAAGTTTAGGGCTGAATACTCGCCAGATTATCGAAGGCGTTTGTCTCGATCCGCGTATTGGCAACCATTACAACAATCCGTCGTTTGGCTATGGTGGTTATTGTCTGCCGAAAGATACCAAGCAGTTACTGGCGAACTACCAGTCTGTGCCGAATAACCTGATTTCGGCAATTGTCGATGCAAACCGCACGCGTAAAGATTTTATTGCCGATGCCATTTTGTCACGCAAGCCGCAAGTGGTGGGTATTTATCGTCTGATTATGAAGAGCGGGTCAGATAACTTCCGTGCGTCTTCCATTCAGGGGATTATGAAACGTATCAAGGCGAAAGGCGTTGAAGTGATCATCTACGAACCGGTGATGAAAGAAGATTCATTCTTCAACTCTCGCCTGGAACGTGATCTCGCCACCTTCAAACAACAAGCCGACGTCATTATCTCCAACCGTATGGCAGAAGAGCTTAAGGATGTGGCAGACAAAGTCTACACCCGCGATCTTTTTGGCAGCGACTAACATCCTGTTATCAGGGCGATTTTCGCCCTGATTCTCTTATGTTCCCTTTGTAATAATTCATTATTTTTATCATTTATCCTATAGCATTCATGGCGATTATCGCTAAACTATGGCGACTTAAAATTATTTCGTCCGTTAGGGTAATGATGAGAGTAGAAAATAATAATGTCTCTGGGCAAAACCATGACCCGGAACAGATTGATTTGATTGATTTACTGGTGCAGTTGTGGCGCGGCAAGATGACAATTATCATCTCTGTCATTGTCGCTATTGCCCTGGCTATAGGGTATTTGGCCGTTGCCAAAGAAAAGTGGACTTCCACAGCTATCGTTACTCAACCTGATGTGGGGCAAATCGCTGGTTATACCAACGCGATGAATGTGATTTACGGTCCGGCTGTACCGAAAGTCTCCGACATTCAGGCTTCGCTTATCGGACGTTACAGCACCGCATTCTCAGCATTGGCGGAAACGCTGGATAACCGGGAAGAAGCAGAGAAGCTGACCATTGAGCCTACCGTTAAAAACCAGTCGTTACCATTGGCGGTGTCTTATGTTGGTGAAACACCTGAAGGTTCGCAGAAACAGTTGGCGAAGTATATCCAGCAAGTTGACGACCAGGTTAATGAAGAACTGGAAAAAGACCTGAAAGACAACATCGCGCTGCGTATGAAAAACTTGCAGGATTCTTTGAGAACTCAGGAAGTGGTTGCGCAGGAGCAGAAAGATCTGCGTATCCGTCAGATTCAGGAAGCGTTGCAGTATGCGAATCAGGCGCAGGTGACAAAGCCACAGGTTCAGCAGACTGAAGATGTGACGCAAGATACGTTGTTCCTTTTGGGGAGCGAAGCGCTGGAGTCGATGATTAAGCATGAAGCGACCCGTCCGTTGGTGTTCTCACCAAACTACTATCAGACACGTCAAAACCTGCTGGATATCGAAAGCTTAAAAGTTGATGATCTTGATATTCATGCTTACCGCTATGTAATGAAACCGACGTTACCTATTCGTCGCGATAGTCCGAAAAAGGCAATCACCTTGATTCTGGCGGTGCTGCTGGGCGGCATGGTTGGCGCGGGGATTGTGCTGGGGCGTAACGCTCTGCGTAATTACAACGCGAAGTAATCTTTTCGGTTTTAAAGAAAAAGGGCAGGGTGGTGACACCTTGCCCGTTTTTTTTGCCGGATGCGATGTTGTTGTCGCATCCGCTTACCCCGCAACTCACTGATGCCGTTTACGCAGGTTCTCAATCACCGTCGTTAAGTCCAGATCCTGATCCTGCAGCAGCACCAGCAGGTGATACATCAAGTCCGATGCCTCGTTGGTCAGCTCAAAGCGGTCGTTCGCCGTTGCTGCCAGTGCGGTTTCCACGCCTTCTTCGCCCACTTTCTGCGCAATGCGCTTGGTGCCGCTGGCATATAGTTTGGCAGTGTAAGAGGTTTCCGGGTCGGCAGATTTGCGTTCGGCGAGCAGTTGTTCCAGCTGATAAAGGAACAGCCACTGGTGAGCGGTATCTCCGAAGCAGCTGCTGGTGCCTTTGTGGCAGGTTGGGCCGATGGGATTCGCCAGCACCAGCAATGTGTCGTTGTCGCAGTCCGGCGCAATATTTACTACGTTGAGGAAATTGCCCGATGTTTCGCCTTTGGTCCACAGTCGCTGTTTAGTGCGCGAGAAGAAGGTGACTTTGCCGCTTTCGATGGTTTTGTCCAGCGCTTGCGGATTCATGTAGCCCAGCATTAACACTTCGCCGGATACCGCGTGTTGCACAATCACCGGCATCAGCCCGTCGGTTTTTTCCCAGTCCAGTTCGCGACGTTGTTGTTCTGTTAACATATCCTGATCTCCACGCCCTGTGTTGCCAGGTACGCTTTTAATTCACCAATATTGATTATTTGTTTGTGGAATACGGAAGCCGCCAGCGCGCCGTCAACGTCGGCATCGCGGAAGGCTTCAAGGAAGTGCTCCATAGTGCCCGCGCCACCGGAGGCAATCAGCGGAACGTGACAGACTTCACGCACTTTTTTCAGCTGCTCGAGGTCGTAACCGTTACGCACGCCGTCCTGATTCATCATGTTGAGGACGATTTCTCCGGCACCGCGTTTTTGCACTTCCTGTACCCAGTCGAGCGTTTCCCACTGAGTGACGCGGGTGCGGCTTTCATCGCCGGTATATTGATTCACATGATATTTACCGGTTTCGGCGTCGTACCAGGTGTCAATACCGACCACAATACACTGCACGCCAAAGCGATCGGCCAGGCGAGTAATTAACGTCGGGTCCGCCAGCGCAGGGGAGTTGATAGAGATTTTATCCGCGCCAAAGGAAAGAATTTTCGCGGCGTCATCCAGCGATTTAATTCCTCCCGCCACGCAGAACGGAATATCGATCACTTCCGCCACGCGAGATACCCAGCTTTTATCTACCACACGTCCATCGCTGGAGGCGGTGATATCGTAGAACACTAGCTCGTCCGCACCTTCTTCGGCGTAGCGTTTTGCCAGCGGCACGATATCGCCAATGATTTCATGGTTACGAAACTGTACGCCTTTCACCACCTGACCATCACGAACGTCGAGACACGGAATTATGCGTTTTGCCAGCATGCGATGGCCTCCTTCACGGTGAATTTACCTTCCAGTAATGCACGACCAACTATTACGCCGCGCACGCCAGTGCCACGCAGGGCAGCAACATCGTTAATGTCGCCAATGCCGCCGGATGACTGAAATGCCACCTGCGGGTATCTGGCGCACACTTCTTCATATAAAGAGACGTTAGAACCTGCCAGCGTGCCGTCGCGCGCGATATCGGTACACAGCACATGTTTCAGGCCGACGGGCAGATAGGTTTCCACCAATTGTTCCAGTGAAACGCCCGAGTTCTCTTGCCAGCCGCTGACCGCCACCTGCTTGTTGCCTTGCTCGTCAATACGGACATCCAGCGCCAGCACTAAGGCATCGGCACCGAAACGTTCAAACCAGCCTTTCACCATTTCTGGTGATTTCACCGCAGTGGAGCCAACCACCACGCGCGCAACCCCAGCTTCCAGTAACGTCGCCACATCTTCTTCGCTACGCACGCCGCCGCCAACCTGCACCGGAACGTTAACGCCAGCGACCAGGGTTTTAATCAGTGGGATTTGACGTTTAGCCGGATCTTTTGCCCCGGTCAGATCCACCAGGTGCAACACTTCGGCACCTTGTGCGGCGTAATCCTGTAAGCGCGGCAGCGGGTCGTTACCGTAATCGCGTTGTTTGCCGTAATCGCCCTGATGGAGACGCACCACAGTGCCGTCGATTAAATCTAATGCCGGAATAATCATCACATCTCCAGGAAGTTTTTCAGCAACTTAGCGCCAGCGGCACCAGAACGCTCCGGGTGGAACTGCACGCCATAGAAGTTATCTTTTTGTACCGCCGCGGTGAACGGTTCGCCGTAATTGCACTGGGCGATGGTCCACGGATTGACCGGCATTGCGTAGCTGTGAACAAAGTAAAAGTACGCGCCGTCTTCAATCCCCTGAAACAGGCGGTTGCCTGCCCGCGGGTAAACGCGGTTCCAGCCCATATGCGGCAGCGGCAGACCAAAGTCGGTCATTTTCGGCACGTCTTCGTCGATGATACCCAGCAAATCGACGCCGTTGCTCTCATCGCTGCGCCGCCCCAGCAGTTGCATCCCTAAGCAGATGCCCAGCACCGGTTGGGTACAGGCTTTGATGAGATCAAACAGCTCGCGCTCACGTACCTGATCCATCGCCGCTTGCGCAGTGCCAACGCCGGGTAAAAACAGTTTATCGGCCAGCAACACGACGTCCGGGTCGCGGCTGACTTTGGGGTCATAGCCGTGACGTGCAATGGCTGACTTCACCGAGTTCAGGTTGGCGCAGCCGGTATCCAGGATCACCACGTTCATCACAGCACTCCTTTCGACGAGGGCAGGGTGTCGCCTTCCACGCGGATGGCCTGGCGCAGGGTGCGACCAAAGGCTTTGAACAGGCTCTCTACACGGTGGTGATCGTTTTTACCTTTGGTTTTCAGGTGCAGGGTCACGCCCATGGTGTATGAGAGCGAACGGAAGAAGTGCTCGATCATTTCAGTGCTGAGATCGCCCACGCGCTGGTAGGTAAATTCAGCTTTATATTCCAGGTGCGGGCGACCAGAGATATCCAGCGCGCAGCGGGCAAGGCATTCGTCCATCGGCAGCACAAAACCAAAGCGACAAATACCGCGTTTGTCGCCGAGGGCGATTTTTAGCGCTTCGCCCAGCGCCAGGCCGGTATCTTCGACGGTGTGGTGATCGTCGATATAGAGGTCGCCTTTGACGTTGATTTCCATACGGAAACCGCCGTGGGTGGCGATCTGATCCAGCATATGATCAAAGAAGCCAACGCCGGTGTTAATCTTGCTGCCACCTTCGCGATCCAGCCACACCTGAACGTCAATCTGCGTCTCTTTGGTGTTGCGCACTACATGGGCGTAACGGTCTCGTTTAGTGAGTTGCTCGCCAATCATCGGCCAGTTCAGGATTTCGCGGTCGTAGCGTAAACCATTAATGCCCATGTTTTCCGCCAGTTGAATATCGGTCGCGCGATCGCCAATCACATAACTGTTGGCGCGATCCATCGCTTGCTCAGCCAGATAACGCTCCACCAGTTTTACTTTCGGCTTACGGCAGTCGCACTCATCGGCGGGCAGGTGCGGGCAAATCAGCACTTCATCAAACTGTACGCCTTGCGAAGTGAAGATCTGCATCATCAGGTTGTGCGGGCCATCAAAATCCGCCTGCGGGAAACTTTGTGTTCCCAGACCATCCTGATTGGTGATCATCACCAGCTTATAGCCCGCTTTTTGCAGCTTCAGCAGCTGCGGGATCACGCCCGGTTCAAAGGCGAGTTTGTCAAAACGGTCCACCTGAAAATCACTCGGCGGTTCGCTAATCAGGGTTCCATCGCGATCGATAAAAAGATACTTCTGACTCATCAAACTTGCTCCGCACGTAAGGCGTCAATGACGCGCTGGCTTTCTTCACGGGTTCCGACGGTAATTCGCAGGCAGCCGCTTAAAGAGGGTTGTTTATTCTGATCACGTAAGATAATGCCCTGATCCCACAAAGATTTAAACACTGCGCTGGAGGCTTTAAAGCGCGCCAGAATGTAGTTGGTTTCAGAGTCGAAAACCTGCGCCACGCAGGGGATCTCTTTCAGTGCGGCAATCAGGTATTCGCGTTCTGCAATAATTTGCGCCACCCGTTCGCGCATGGCGACGATTCCCTGCGGGCTTAACGCCTGGGCCGCAATGTCGGCAACTGGCGTCGAGAGCGGGTAGGGGGCGATCACTTTCATCAGCAGGTTGATGACTTCTTCGTTTGCCAGCGTAAATCCGCAACGAAGGCCCGCCAGAGCAAAAGCTTTCGACAGTGTGCGCAAAATAGCCAGGTGCGGATATTCCGCCAGCCAGCTAGCCAGCGATGCCTTCGGGCAAAACTCGATATAGGCCTCATCGGCAACCACAATCGCCTCACCGCGCGTTAGCTCCAGCAGGGTGCGAAAATCCTGCGGATTGATCAGTTGCCCGGTCGGGTTGTTGGGGCTGCAAACATAAACCACTTTTACGCCGTCCAGCTTGTCGGAAATGCCCTGTAAGTCCAGTTGCCAGTTGTCCAGCGTCGGCACTGTGCGGCACTCGACGCCAATAGTTTCGGCGCTGACGCTGTACATGCCGTACGTTGGCGGGCAATAGAGAATGGCGTCTTTACCTGGTTCGCAAAAAGCGCGAATCAGCAGTTCAATACCTTCGTCCGCGCCACGGCTGACCAGTACCTGCTCTGGTTTTACACCTGCATACTGCGCGTAATTTTCAATCACCGCTTTCGGTTGGCATTCCGGGTAGCGGTTGAGCGTTTGCTGAGTGAGCTGAAACTCCACGGCTGTGGGGTATTCGTTGGCGTTCAGCCAGACATCGCCGTTACCGCCCAGACGACGCGCCGACTGATACGGCGTCAGGTTGCGGACGTTTTCACGCGCTAAATCGGTAATAGTCACGGTGCTCATGCTTGCTCCTTAAGGGCGTTAACACGCAAAGTAACGGCATTTTTGTGGGCGGTCAGACGCTCGGCGGCGGCCAGTGTTTCAATGGTCGAAGCCAGCGCGGAGAAACCTTCTTTCGACAGTTCCTGCACGGTCATACGCTTCTGGAAATCTGCCAGTCCGAGACTGGAACAGGTGGCGGTGTAACCGTAAGTCGGCAGTACATGGTTGGTGCCGGAGGCGTAATCACCTGCCGATTCCGGTGACCAGTCACCAAGAAATACCGAACCGGCGCTGGTGATGCCATCGACAAGTTGGCGGGCGTTGCGGGTCTGAATGATCAGGTGCTCCGGGCCGTAGAGGTTGGAGATCTCTACGCACTGCGCTAAATCGTTGGTCACAATCAGGCGGCTGGCGCTCAGTGCCTGACGGGCGGTTTCGGCACGCGGCAGCTCTGCCAGCTGGCGTTCGACAGCCTCGGCAACGCGACGCGCCATATCAGCATCGGGCGTCAGTAAAATCACCTGTGAGTCCGGGCCGTGTTCTGCCTGGGAGAGCAAATCAGAAGCCACGAAATCCGGCGTAGCGCCGCTGTCAGCAATCACCAGTACTTCCGACGGGCCTGCGGGCATATCGATTGCCGCACTGTCAAGACGCTGGCTTACCTGGCGTTTTGCCTCGGTGACAAAGGCGTTACCTGGCCCGAAGATTTTGTCTACTTTGGGCACGGATTCTGTGCCAAACGCCAGTGCGGCAATGGCCTGTGCGCCACCGACGTTAAACACATCCTGCACGCCGCACAGCTGCGCCGCGTAAAGGATCTCATCGGCAATCGGCGGCGGTGAGCACAGCACCACTTTTTTACAGCCTGCAATACGCGCCGGAGTCGCCAGCATTAATACCGTTGAGAAGAGCGGGGCGGAGCCGCCAGGAATATATAAACCCACCGAAGCCACCGGACGCGTTACCTGCTGGCAACGCACACCAGGCTGAGTTTCAACATCTACCGGCGGCAGTTTTTGCGCAGTGTGGAAGGTTTCAATATTCTTTACTGCCACCGCCATTGCCTGTTTTAGCTCATCGCTCAGGCGTTCGCTGGCGGCGGTAATTTCCTCAGCAGACACCTTCAGCGCGGTAACCGTGGTTTTATCAAACTTCGCGCTGTATTCACGCAGGGCGTCATCGCCGCGTGCTTTCACGTTATCGAGAATATCGTTAACAGTGCGGGTAATGCTTTCAGAAGCGGTGATCGCCGGGCGCATTAACAACTGGCGTTGTTGTTCCGCAGTACAGCTATTCCAGTCAATGATTGTGTTAAAGCTCATGGCGATCACTCCATCATCTTCTCAATGGGCAGGACCAGAATCGAACTGGCACCCAGCGCTTTCAGTTTTTCCATGGTTTCCCAGAACAGGGTTTCGCTGCTGACCATGTGCATGGCGACGCGCTGTTGATCACCCGCCAGCGGCAGAATAGTTGGGCGTTCGGCACCTGGCAGCAGGGCGATGACGTCATCCAGACGCTCGGTCGGTGCGTGCATCATGATGTATTTTGATTCGCGCGCCTGGATCACACCCTGAATACGGGTCAGCAGTTTGTCGATCAGTTGCTGTTTGGATTCTTCCATTTCGCCATCGCGCTGGATCAGGCAGGCTTTCGAGCGGTAGATAACTTCGACTTCGCGCAGGCCGTTGGCTTCCAGCGTGGCACCGGTGGAAACCAGATCGCAAATCGCATCCGCCAGTCCGGCACGCGGGGCGACTTCAACAGAACCGTTCAGTAAGCAGGATTTAAAAGAGATGCCTTTCTGGTCGAGATAACGCTTGAGCAGGTGAGGATAAGAGGTGGCGATACGTTTACCGTTTAAGGAGAGCGGGCCGTCCCAGGCTTCATCAACTGGCGTTGCCAGCGAAAGGCGACAACCGCCGAAATCCAGACGACGCAGGGTAAAATAACGCGGATCTTCACCCTGGGCGCGGCGGTTAAGCAACTCTTCTTCCAGCACGTTTTCGCCGATAATCCCAAGGTCTACCACGCCGTCCATTACCAGACCGGGAATGTCGTCGTCACGCACGCGCAGAATATCAATCGGCATGTTTTCTGCCATCGCGATCAGGCGCTGGGTGTGAAGATTGATTTTAATGCCACAGCGCGCCAGCAATTCGCGTGAGTCATCACTTAAACGTCCTGATTTCTGCATAGCTATGCGTAAACGAGTGTTGTCTGTCATTTTCTTTTTCCTCTTTATACCTGTCTGAACCGTTATCAACCGCGCAATAAAAAAGCCCCCGGAAGGTGATCTTCCGGGGGCTTTCTCATGCGTTCATGCACCACTGGAAGATCTGAATGTCTTCCAGCACACATCGCCTGAAAGACTAGTCAGGATGATGGTGATGATGGTGGTGTTTAAATTGAACGCGTGTCATAAAAGTCTCTGTGAATGTTTATTCAACTGATGTCTTTTAACCTAAACCACTTTCACGTTAGAAAGCAAGGGCTTTTTTATATATTTTATGGCGATGGATTTGTTTAATGAATGAGCGGGGAAAGGAGGGGGCTAAGAGGACAGTCCTCTAACCTGACGGCACCAAAAATAGCGAAGCCTGGATTTTTCGTCTCGCTGACAATGCTTTGAGCTACTGGCTAATTAATAAATAGTTTATTGCCACTCATCATTGCACAATGAACTGTACAAAAGAGGAGATTGACATGCGTACAATTAGCTACAGCGAAGCGCGTCAGAATTTGTCGGCAACAATGATGAAAGCCGTTGAAGATCATGCCCCGATCCTTATTACTCGTCAGAATGGAGAGGCTTGTGTTCTGATGTCACTCGAAGAATACAACTCGCTGGAAGAAACGGCTTATCTACTGCGTTCCCCCGCTAACGCCCGGAGATTGATGGACTCAATTGATAGCCTGAAATCAGGCAAAGGAACGGAAAAGGACATTATCGAGTGAAACTAATCGGGTCTGAGGAATCAGGGGGATGATTATCTGTACTGGCAGGAAACAGATAAGCGAATTGTTAAAAAGATCAATGAACTTATCAAAGATACCCGCAGAACGCCATTTGAAGGTAAGGGGAAGCCAGAACCCCTGAAACATAATTTGTCAGGCTTCTGGTCCCGACGCATTACAGAGGAGAACCGTCTGGTATGCGCGGTTACTGACGATTCACTGCTTATTGCAGCATGTCGTTATCATTATTGAAGAGATTCATTCATAGAATGAATTGTCAGTTTTGATACGCTGGCGTAGCCTTATAGATCTAAGGTGTATCAGGAGAAAACGGATGAAAAAGGTCGCAATTGTCGGGTTAGGGTGGTTAGGCATGCCGCTGGCGATGTCACTTTCAGCACGAGGCTGGCAAGTCACTGGGAGTAAAACTACACAAGATGGCGTAGATGCGGCCCAAATGAGTGGCATTGATAGCTATCTGCTTCGCATGGAGCCCGATTTAGTTTGCGACTCTGACGATCTGGATGCCCTGATGGATGCTGACGCGCTGGTCATTACGCTTCCGGCACGCCGCAGCGGCCCCGGCGATGAGTTCTATTTACAAGCGGTACAGGAGCTGGTGGATAGCGCGCTGGCTTATCACATTCCCCGCATTATTTTTACCAGCTCAACATCTGTTTACGGTGATGCGCAAGGCACAGTGAAAGAAAACACTCCGCGTAATCCGCTGACCCATAGTGGACGAGTGTTAAAAGAGCTGGAAGACTGGCTGCACAATTTACCCGGTACTTCGGTTGATATTTTGCGTCTTGCTGGTCTGGTCGGGCCTGGGCGTCATCCCGGCCGTTTCTTTGCCGGAAAAACTGCGCCGGATGGAGAACACGGCGTCAATTTAGTCCACCTGGAAGATGTTATTGGCGCTATCACTCTGTTGTTACAGGCACCTAAAGGCGGGCACATCTATAATATATGTGCGCCAGCTCACCCTGCGCGTAATGTTTTCTATCCACAGATGGCCCGTTTACTGGGACTGGAACCTCCGCAGTTCAGGAATAGCCTGGACAGCGGCAAAGGTAAAATTATTGATGGCAGCCGGATCTGTAATGAATTGGGATTTGAATACCAGTATCCCGATCCACTGGTAATGCCGCTGGAGTAAAGCATCACGCCAGCAGAATGCCGCATACACCGCAAGGGGGCGTGTATGAAACCACTGCTGGACGTGTTGATGATCCTTGATGCCTTAGAAAAAGAGGGTAGTTTTGCGGCGGCGTCAGCCAAACTGTATAAGACGCCATCTGCCCTCAGTTATACTGTTCACAAGCTGGAAAGCGACCTTAATATTCAATTGCTTGATCGTAGTGGTCACCGCGCTAAGTTTACCCGCACCGGAAAAATGTTGCTGGAGAAGGGGCGGGAAATTCTCCATGCTGTGCATGAACTGGAAAAGCAGGCGATCAAACTCCATGAAGGTTGGGAAAACGAGCTGGTAATCGGGGTTGATGATACCTTTCCCTTTTCACTGCTTGCGCCACTCATTGAAGCCTTTTATCAACATCACAACGTCACGCGTCTGAAGTTTATCAATGGCGTTCTGGGCGGTTCCTGGGATGCCCTGACTCAGGGGCGAGCAGATATTATTGTTGGCGCGATGCATGAACCGCCATCTTCCAGCGAATATGGTTTCTCTCGGTTGGGCTGTCTGGAACAAGTTTTCGCGATTGCTCCTCATCATCCGTTAGCTCTGGAAGAGGAACCGTTAAATCGCCGTATCATTAAACGCTATCGGGCGATTATCGTGGGTGATACCGCGCAGGCTGGCGCATCTACGGCATCACAACTTCTCGACGAACAAGAGGCCATTACCGTATTTGATTTTAAAACCAAACTGGAATTACAAATCAGCGGTCTTGGTTGCGGTTATTTACCGCGCTATCTGGCGCAACGCTTTCTCGATAGTGGCGCGTTAATTGAGAAGAAAGTGGTTGCGCAATCCCTCTTTGAACCCGTATGGATTGGCTGGAATGAACAAACCGCAGGGCTTGCCAGTGCGTGGTGGCGTGATGAGATTTTAGCAAATAGTGCTATTGCTGGTGTTTATGCAAAATATGATGACGGAAAATCAGCCATTTAAATAAAAAATTATATGACAAGCCTCTCATTCTCTTGTCATTTACCCCCCATTTAGGCACAATGCGCCGCTGTCAAAAAATGACTAAAAACCGACGTTTCATCCGCGTCGGTTATTTTTTGCTTCAAACCAATCATTCATACCAAGAGGCCGGGCTTCGTACCGGATAGATATTTACTAAAAATCGACAGTTGTTGTCGCTGAGGAATCCAAAAAAATGGGGCAATTTTTTGCTTACGCGACGGTTATCACCGTAAAGGAGAATGACCATGTCGCATAACGTTACTCCAAACACCTCTCGCGTGGAATTGCGTAAAACGCTTACGTTAGTTCCGGTTGTAATGATGGGTCTTGCCTATATGCAGCCGATGACGCTGTTTGATACTTTTGGTATCGTTTCAGGCCTCACGGATGGTCATGTGCCGACAGCCTATGCGTTCGCATTGATTGCGATCCTGTTTACGGCTCTGAGCTACGGGAAGCTGGTTCGCCGCTATCCTTCTGCTGGCTCTGCATACACATACGCCCAGAAATCCATTAGCCCGACGGTTGGCTTTATGGTGGGTTGGTCTTCTCTGCTCGACTACCTGTTCGCGCCGATGATCAACATTCTGCTGGCGAAAATCTATTTTGAAGCTCTGGTGCCTTCCATCCCATCGTGGATGTTTGTGGTGGCGCTGGTGGCCTTTATGACCGCCTTTAACCTGCGTAGTCTGAAATCCGTAGCGAACTTCAACACTGTAATCGTGGTGTTGCAGGTAGTGCTGATCGCGGTGATTCTGGGCATGGTTGTGTATGGCGTATTTGAAGGTGAAGGCGCTGGTACGCTGGCGAGCACGCGTCCGTTCTGGTCCGGTGATGCACATGTCATCCCGATGATTACCGGTGCGACGATTCTGTGCTTCTCCTTTACCGGCTTTGACGGCATCAGCAACTTGTCGGAAGAAACCAAAGATGCAGAGCGCGTGATCCCGCGAGCGATTTTCCTGACCGCGCTGATTGGCGGCATGATCTTCATCTTTGCAACTTACTTCCTGCAACTGTACTTCCCGGATATCTCTCGCTTTAAAGATCCGGATGCGTCACAGCCTGAAATCATGCTGTACGTTGCGGGCAAAGCGTTCCAGGTTGGCGCGCTGATCTTCTCCACCATTACCGTACTGGCGTCCGGTATGGCGGCGCACGCAGGCGTAGCGCGTCTGATGTACGTAATGGGTCGTGACGGCGTGTTCCCGAAAAGCTTCTTCGGTTATGTACACCCGAAATGGCGTACTCCGGCGATGAACATTATCCTGGTTGGCGCGATTGCTCTGCTGGCAATCAACTTTGACCTGGTAATGGCAACGGCGCTGATTAACTTTGGTGCGCTGGTGGCGTTCACCTTCGTTAACCTGTCGGTTATCTCGCAGTTCTGGATCCGTGAGAAACGTAACAAGACGCTGAAAGATCACTTCCAGTATCTGTTCCTGCCGATGTGTGGTGCGCTGACTGTAGGTGCGCTGTGGGTTAACCTGGAAGAAAGCTCAATGGTTCTGGGGCTGATCTGGGCGGCTATCGGTCTGATTTACCTGGCTTGCGTGACTAAGAGCTTCCGCAACCCGGTTCCGCAGTACGAAGACGTAGCATAATCTTTAAAGCCGGATGACATAATCATCCGGTAAATCTAAAAAAGCCGGAGTTTATATCGCTCCGGCTTTTTTGTTTCAGACGATCTCTTCTGCGTACTGCCAAAGCGCTTTTAACAGCGCTACTTTCTCTTTGTCATCGGCATATTGTTGTGCCAGCATCTGCAATTCATCAGCATAACCTTGCAAAAATTCTGCTGTGAAGACCTGACGGCGGTGCTCCAGCCAGCGTTGCTGCTCGGCGTAATCCAGCGTCCCCGGGAAGTTACGCGCCCGATAATTGAATAACAGTTTCTCAATACGTTTATCGACAAAGGTGATATCCAGTGCCGGTAAATTACGCGGCTCGGTTTCCAGGACAATTTTCATTGCGGCGCGATCGGCGTCACTGAAAAAGCCATTATAGAGCTGTGCATCGACGTTATCTGAAGGTGTAAATGGTTCGGCTTCAGCAAATATCGCAACCACTTTTTCACGCACTTGCGGGTGTTCACGCAGAATTTTCAGGTTATCGAGACAATGCTGACGATTAATTCTCAACCTGTCGGCATCTTCCGGGCGCAGCGTATTCGCCTGCGCCAGCACCGGGCATTTATTGATATGCACCAGCTTAACCGGGACTGCGGCGTTATCGCCCAGATCGGCCTTTGCGGTATACAGACGCTCGCGCAGCGTGTCGCTGTCCAGCTCCAGGAGTGGCGAGATATCTCCTGCCAAATCCACCATAATCACGGCATTGCGATTTTCAGGATGCCACGCCAGTGGCGCCACCCAGCTGGTATTGCCGCGCCATGCGCCAAACATACCGGAAACATGTACCAGCGGTTTCATCTGCGGCACATCAATCAACGCCGTCAGTTTGTGCTTATTACGATGGGTAAAGAGATAATCAAACAGCCGTGGTTGACGTGTTTTCACCAACTTCGCCATCGCAATAGTGGCGTACACATCGGCCATCGCATCGTGGGCGTTGCTATGTTCAATACCATTAGCTTTGGTTAAATGTTCAAGTCGAAAGCTCGGTAAACCATCTTCATTTTCAGGCCAGTTAATCCCCTCCGGGCGCAGGGCATAACAGGCACGCATCACGTCAAGCAGATCCCAGCGAGAGTTATCATGTTGCCAACTCCAGGCATAGGGATCGTAAAAATTACGATAAAAGATATTGCGTGTAACTTCGTCGTCAAAACGCACATTGTTGTAACCAAGAATACAGGTCTTCGGTACGGTAAAAAGCGAGTGAATACGGGCGGCAAAGGCAGCTTCGTTTTCCCCTTTTGCACGCGCTTCCTGTGGAGTGATGCCGGTAATTAACACCGCCCCTGGCTGGGGTAAATAATCGTCCGCAGGCTTACAGTAAAAGACTTCAGGTTCGCCGATAATATTGAATTCGCTATCAGTGCGAATGGCGGCAAACTGCGCTGGGCGATCTAACGCGGGGTGCGTGCCAAAGGTTTCGTAATCATGAAACAAAAAGGTAGATTGTTGCTTACCGTCATTCATCGTTAGGTTAAATCCGTTATTTCTGTTGTATGCCAGAGTATCAAATATCACCGTGCTAATCAGCTTTAGAGCGATATTTTGGCTGCGTGTGAAAACAGATAATGTCAGATTAAAATGAGATAAATGTCACATTTTCTTGCACTTTATTCCAGCCAGTTCATCAGGATTTCCGTAAAAAGAACAGCTATTGGAAACACCTGAGGATTTGCTGTTGAAACGCCGTCTTATTATTGCTGCTTCTTTGTTCGTTTTTAATTTATCGTCTGGTTTTGCGGCGGAAAATATTCCCTTTTCACCCCAACCTCCGGAGATTCATGCGGGATCATGGGTTTTGATGGATTACACAACCGGACAGATCCTCACGGCGGGTAATGAGCACCAACAACGTAACCCTGCCAGCCTGACTAAGCTAATGACGGGCTATGTCGTCGATCGCGCTATCGATAGCCATCGCATAACACCAGACGATATTGTTACTGTGGGGCGCGATGCGTGGGCGAAAGATAATCCGGTCTTTGTCGGCTCTTCACTGATGTTTTTGAAAGAGGGCGATCGCGTATCGGTACGTGATTTAAGCCGTGGATTAATTGTGGATTCCGGCAATGACGCCTGTGTGGCGCTTGCGGATTATATTGCCGGGGGACAACGGCAGTTCGTCACAATGATGAACAATTACGCTGAAAAGTTGCATTTACAGGATACCCATTTTGAAACGGTTCACGGTCTGGATGCGCCGGGCCAGCATAGCTCAGCCTATGATTTAGCCGTGCTTTCTCGCGCCATCATCCACGGCGAACCTGAGTTTTACCATATGTACAGCGAAAAAAGCCTTACCTGGAACGGCATCACCCAGCAAAACCGAAACGGGCTATTGTGGGATAAAACCATGAACGTTGACGGCCTGAAAACCGGGCATACATCCGGGGCAGGGTTTAATCTCATTGCTTCGGCGGTGGATGGGCAACGCCGTCTCATTGCAGTGGTAATGGGGGCCGACAGCGCAAAAGCTCGCGAAGAAGAGGCTAGAAAATTACTGCGTTGGGGGCAGCAAAACTTTACTACGGTGCAAATTTTGCACCGTGGGAAAAAGGTCGGTACGGAACGCATCTGGTATGGTGATAAAGAAAACATCGCACTGGGAACGGAACAAGAATTCTGGATGGTGCTGCCGAAAGCGGAGATCCCTAATATCAAAGCAAAATATACCCTTGATGGTAAAGAACTCACTGCGCCAATTGCTGCTCATAAGCGGGTAGGGGAGATTGAGCTTTACGACCGTGATAAATTGGTTGCGCACTGGCCATTGGTTACCCTGGAATCTGTCGGTGAAGGCGGTATGTTTTCCAGGTTGAGCGATTATTTCCACCATAAATCCTGACCTTTATTTAGCGCCGACTGGCAGGAGTGCGAGTCTGCTCGCATAATCAACACTCATTCCTTGTGGTATTTACATTGCAAAATATACTGTACAAAAAAACAGTGTGTGGAGGCGTCATGAACTACGAGATTAAGCAGGAAGATAAACGTACCGTTGCAGGTTTCCATCTCGTTGGCCCGTGGGAACAAACGGTGAAGAAAGGTTTTGAGCAGTTGATGATGTGGGTAGAGAACAAAAAAGTTGTGCCTAAGGAATGGCTTGCCGTCTATTACGATAACCCAGATGAAACACCTGCCGAAAAGTTACGTTGTGACACGGTGGTTTCCCTGGAGAACAACTTCACTCTACCGGAAAACAGTGAAGGCGTGATCCTGACGGAAATCTCCGGTGGGCAATATGCGGTTGCCGTTGCCCGCGTAGAAGGTGATGATTTTTCTACGCCATGGTATCAGTTTTTTAATACTCTCTTGCAAGACAGTGCTTATCAGATGTCACCTAAGCCCTGTTTCGAAGTTTATCTTAATAACGGAGCGGAAGACGGCTATTGGGATATTGAAATGTATGTCGCAGTGCAGCCGAAAATGGGTTAATGCTGGTGCAACAACAGGGTGTTAACCTGATTGCTTCGCTGTTTTTCGTCATGTAAAAGGGTAAAATTGACCTTCAGACTTCTGATAATCCCTTCGGGAATGTTCCGGATTACTTTTTGTAAGTCGGCTGGACACCTGGTTTAGTGTCTGGCCGCAGTAATCGTTCTGAGTTAACTTTATCCTTATTTAACGGAGTTCCAGCGTGCGAGCTGATAAGTGCCTTAGTCCGTTTGAAATTCGTGTGTACCGTCATTACCGTATCGTGCATGGTACTCGCGTCGCACTAGCATTCCTGCTGACTTTTCTCATTATTCGCCTGTTTACTATCCCGGAAAGCACCTGGCCACTGGTCACTATGGTGGTGATCATGGGGCCTATCTCGTTTTGGGGTAACGTCGTCCCTCGAGCATTCGAACGTATTGGCGGTACGGTGTTGGGGTCGATTTTAGGTCTTATCGCTCTGCAACTGGAGTTAATCTCTTTACCGTTGATGTTAATCTGGTGTGCAGCAGCCATGTTTCTTTGCGGTTGGCTGGCGTTGGGTAAGAAACCGTATCAAGGTTTATTGATTGGCGTGACGCTGGCAATTGTTGTTGGTTCCCCGACAGGTGAAATTGATACCGCATTATGGCGAAGCGGCGATGTGATCCTCGGTTCTTTACTGGCAATGCTGTTTACCGGCATCTGGCCGCAACGGGCCTTCATCCACTGGCGTATTCAACTGGCGAAAAGTCTGACCGAATATAACCGGGTCTACCAATCAGCATTTTCACCGAACCTACTGGAACGCCCGCATCTGGAAAGCCATCTGCAAAAACTCCTGGCTGATGCCGTGAAAATGCGTGGGCTGATTGCGCCCGCCAGCAAAGAAACCCGTATTCCAAAATCGATATATGAAGGTATCCAGACGATTAACCGTAATCTGGTTTGTATGCTGGAGCTGCAAATCAATGCTTACTGGGCCACTAGGCCCAGTCATTTTGTGCTACTGAATGCGCAAAAACTGCGCGACACACAGCAAATGATGCAGCAAATAGTGCTGACTCTTGTTCATGTCCTTTACGAAGGCAATCCACAGCCGGTTTTTGCTAATACAGAAAAACTGAACGATGCTGTGGAAGAGTTGCGCCAGTTGCTCGCTAATCATCATGATCTGAAAGTCGTTGAGACGCCGATTTATGGCTATGTATGGCTAAACATGGAAACGGCGCATCAACTGGAGTTACTGTCAAATCTGATTTGTCGGGCTTTACGCAAATAAATTCCGACCTTCAGAATCAAATTGCTGCTGCTTCGATTCAGCAAGGATAAAGGGTATGATAGTGAACAGGGATAAAAGCATTGTCATCTGCGGCAGCTATGAGTAATGTTGGCCCTAACGAATAGCGGTTGCTTAAACGAATCCGACTCTCACATTATCAGGGGTATAAAAATGGAAACTACCAAGCCTTCATTCCAGGACGTGCTGGAATTTGTTCGTCTGTTCCGCCGTAAGAACAAGCTGCAACGTGAAATCCAGGACGTTGAGAAAAAGATCCGTGACAACCAGAAACGCGTCCTGCTGCTCGACAACCTGAGCGACTACATCAAACCTGGTATGAGCGTTGAAGCAATTCAGGGCATCATCGCCAGCATGAAAGGCGACTATGAAGATCGTGTTGATGATTACATCATCAAAAATGCTGAGCTCTCCAAAGAACGCCGCGATATCTCCAAAAAGCTGAAAGCTATGGGCGAAATGAAAAACGGCGAAGCGAAGTAATTTCTGCTTTATTCAATGAGGATTGCCGGGCAATCCTCATTGTTCATTGATTCTTTTCTCACTGTTGTAAGTCATCATACCCATCTCATAACATATTGAAATTTCTGGCTTAACGACAGCCTTCTTCTGTATGCAATAAGGCAAGAAGTTCTGCAATCCCGATGTTATTTACCGCACTGGTCACTAACACCTTTCGTGCTCCAGCTTCCCGTAGCCAGCATTTCACCAAAGATATCTGTTCCTCACTGGCTAAATCCACTTTGGTGACTACCCCAATGACCGGGCGATTCATTGACGTGGTAAAGCCTGGCGAAAAAGGGGACCACGGCGCGTCTGCATTAAGCACCAGCGCGATAATGTCCGCTTCGCAGGCACTGACCAGCAGTGCGCTGTAAAGGTTACGGTTTTCGAGGTATTCTCCGGGCGTGTCAATAGTTGCCGGGGACCAGACGATTGCCTGCGTTTTTTGATACTGAATATTCTCTCCGCGCAGACACTGTGTGAGTGATGTTTTTCCGCACTGGCTGGGGCCAATGAGCATCATGCGTCGCATAGTGTCAGGTCCGAGTAATGGGGCAGGCGGTAAAGTGCATCATTTCGCCCAGCGTGCGGGTGACCTGGCTAAGCGCATATTCGATGGCGGAAACATCGCCAGTCAGAACTACCGCGCCGGTAAAACGATCAAGAAAACCAATCTCTACAGCGCCTGATTTTGTAGCGATATCACATGCGATGATAGATGCTTCGCTGGGGGTAATCGTCAGAATGCCAATAGCAGAAACGGTGTCCGGTAAGCCTAATTTCTTAAACAGATCCTTTCCAGGATTGGCAATAACATGTGCCAGCGTGACCTGTTTACCGGGGACATATTCCTGAATCATTCGTTCAGTCGTGTGCTGAGTTGACATTATCCCTCCACCATCTGACGCCACATGGCTTCATGCGGACGGGCAATTACCGAGCGATAGACCAACAAACCTTTTTCCCCCGCTCGTTCGCTGGCGACAGATACCGCGTTATTAACATCAGAAATATCGCCTGCCACTACCATGTAGCATTTACCGCCAATACCAAAGGCCATATGTACCCGTACGAGCGTGACGTTTGCCGCTTTCACTGCACAATCGGCAGCGTCAATGCAGGCCGCTACACTCCAGGTTTCGACTACACCGACAGCCCGTCGCTGGTCAACATGGTTCAGACCGCTGATTGCGGGCAGGATAGAGGGATGAATATTAGGAAGGAGCAGACTGTCGACCAGCATTTCACCTGCAAGGGAAGCGCCGCTGTTGATGGCCTGCTGTACTGCACCGACATCGCCTCCGAGCATCAGCAGAAATTTACCGGGGCAAAGCGTTTTGCTGACCAGTAATTCAACGTTGGCGCTTTTCAGCATGGCATCGCCGGTTTCCATTCCTTTCGCGATACTGCTAAGTTCTAAAATACCTACCGCTTTCGACATGATTAACCTCTCACTATCGTAATCGCGTTTTCTGTCACATCGCTGACCATGCCATCAATACTGGCATGAACAGGGGCACCTAATGTGCCGTGTGGAATTAGCCCCACGCACTGCCCACGAACGACGCGATCGCCGTTTTGTACACACGGAATTGCGCTGGCACCGATGTGCTGACGTAACAATAGTGTCACTTTTTCGGGTTGTGGTACGTGTTCAGACAATGGCGCGTCCTGATACCACGTGGCTAATCCCAATCTTGCCACCAGCCGTTTTACTGGAATCAGCCGATAATTTGCCATGGCATCCTCAGGATTTAAGGCACCTTCGTAGCGGAGGTTTTTTGCGCGTAGTTCCTGCTTAAGCAGGCGGTTTATGCGCATGGGTGAAATACCTACCGGGCAGGCAACGCTGGCGCAGACGTTGCACTCCGAACAGGTGAGCGCTGTCAGTAACAGTTGCGGCGTAGCGAGCTGTTGGTAGTTAACTGCACGTACTAACAAATGTGGTGATAGTTCGTGACCAATTAAATGGCGTGGGCAGAGATCGGTGCATAAGCGGCATTGTTCACAAACGGTTTTCGCGATGGCAAGTACGCTGCGGTCATCCTGCATTCGACGTTGGATCAGTGAATGAGAGTTGGGTAAAACCAGCAAGCCGCCAGTGGTTTTGCTGACTGGCGTATCGAGCGATGTGATCAAACTCCCCATCATCGGACCGCCATTGATAAAACCAGGATTATCTACCGTTGCGCCTCCCGCCAGCGCCAGTACCTCGCGTAAAGAGATCCCGATGGGAACGGTCACCGTTACGGGTTTAGCAACTGCACCATTAACGGTTAGCGTGCGGCGCGTTACCGGATACTGCTGCTCAACAGCTCTGGCAATATTCAGCACAGTCTGGACGTTATTGACGACTACGCCGACGCTAACGGGCAACGCGGCTGGTGGAACGCGGCGACCTGTAGCCATCCAGATGGTCAGCACTTCGTCTCCTGCGGGGTAAACGTCGGGCAAAATATGCAGGCGGATATCAGGCGGTAGTAATGGTGTGAGGGCGTTTATTGCCAGTTGATACTTTTCTTTCAGCGCGATGATTCCGCTACTGGCCCCGGTGGCTTTCATTGCATAGTGAACACCGCGAAGCAGGCGGCTGGCTTGCTGTGCCATTAACTGCTGGTCCACTTTCAACATGGGTTCGCATTCCGCCGCATTCACCAGGAACGTATCAACACGTGCTTGTAGCTTGATATGTGTCGGAAATCCTGCGCCACCAGCACCAACAACGCCTGCTGCTTGTACTCGCTCGCGGATCGTCTGACCGTCGCAGGACGTAAACTCGACGTTCATAACAACTCCTCAAGCAATTCTGCAATAGCATTGGTATCAGCCACACGTGGGTTGGTACGCAATGTAGCATCCGCCAGCGCCGCCTGAACCATATCGGGAATACGTGATGACCATTCTGCTTTTTTTTCTTTCAGCGCATTGGCGAGAGTCGGTATTGAACACGCTTTTTTGAGCTGTTCAATATGTTGAATGAGTGCATTCAGGCTTGCGGTGTCATTGGCATTGTCCGGGCATAAATGACACGTTTTAGCCAGCCGGGCGTAGCGTTTGGCGGCGCGAGGATCGCCAGCATTAAAACGAATAACTGACGTCAGCAGGAGCGCATTCGCCAGACCGTGGGGCAAATGAAACTGCCCACCGAGTTGATGGGCAATCGCATGATTTAACCCAAGCCCCGCCTGACTAAAGGCAATTCCTGCAAGCGTCGAGGCATTATGCATTTTACCGCGGGTGGCAAGGCAATCGCCTTTCTTCACTGCAGTGGGCAGGTATTGAAAAACAATTTGCACGGTTTTTTCGACCAGTGCATCCGTGAAGTCGCTGGCGCGGGGAGAAACATAGGCTTCAAGCGCATGGGTTAAAACATCCATTCCGGTATTGGCTGTTATCGCCGGTGGCACGCTCACGACCAGAGATGGATCAAGGATCGCGATATCCGGATAAAGTGCGTTATCGAAAAGGGGATATTTAATTCCTTTCTCAGGATCGCTGATGACACAGGCGCTGGTCACTTCTGAACCGGTGCCGCTGGTGGTGGGAATAGCGACGCAGGTTTCAATTTCGATAGCACACTGGCGACTAAACCAGACAATTGCTTTTGCGGCGTCCAGTGCAGAGCCGCCGCCAAAACCGATAACCACATCCGGGCGTAAAGTTTGCATCTGAGTGATGCCTTTTACCACTGTCTGGATAGTTGGGTCGGGCGTTATTTCGCTAAAAATACTGAGACGATTACTGTCGGGCAGCGCCTGGCGCAATGTATCAATCAGCGGTGAGCGTGCCAAAAAGGCGTCGCAAATAATCCAGATGTGCTTATTGGTGAAACGACTAAGCACTTTGAGACTTCCCGGTCCGCTGTATAAACGCGTTTGTAGTGAAAAAGTATTCATTTCCGTTTCTCTAGCGAATGGAAAAGCCGCTGGTTAACACACAGCGTCGTGAGCGGGCAAAAGTCCGGGCTGACGTTGTCCCTTCTCCGGTCGGTGTAGCAATGGTGAAGGTCGTAAAACCTTCGCCACCGACGCCAATACCAGCCCAGGAGGGGCCATTTTTGACAAAGATAGAGGTTTGCATAACGCGCGCAGCAAGGTTGAGCCGTGAGATGTTCTGCGAGTGCATAATTGCGGTGTGATGCAAACTGTCTTCTACATTCAGCGCCAGTGTGAGGGCGCTATCAAAATCGTTGACCTTCACAATGGGTAGCATTGGCATGAGTTGTTCGCTGGTAACCCAGCTATCATCGGCGTCAACAACGGCAATCAGTAAGCGCGGCGCTTTTACCGGCAAAGGGAGGCCTGCGGCCTCGAGCAAGGTTGATGGACTTTTGCCGACCAGTTTTTTGTTGGCGACGCCGTCTGGCAGGCAAACAGCACGCAATTTTTCAGTTTGTTCATGGCTAAGAAGAAGGGCGCCAAAACTTTGCATCTGTTGAATTAAATAATCAGCCACTGAGGTCACGACGATCAGGCTTTTTTCAGCGATACACGGCAGGTTGTAATCAAACGAGGCTCCATTGATGATGTCTTCGGCAGCTTTCACAATATCTGCCGTTTCATCGACGATGCAGGGGGGATTACCCGCACCGGCACCAATCACTTTTTTGCCACTTTTCATTCCCATGGCGACGATACCCGGACCGCCGGTAATCGCCAGAACGCTGATTTTAGGGTGCACCATCATCTGTTCGGTTGCGGCAAAGGTCGGTTCAGATACAGTAACGATCAGGTTATGAATGCCACTACAGCGAAACGCGATGTCTTCGATTATGGCGATCAATTTCAGCGAGACGTTTTGGGCTCCCGGGTGTGGACTGAAGTAGACGCTATTACCAGCTGCCAGCATGCTGATGCTGTTGTTAATGATGGTTTCCGTGGGATTGGTACTTGGCGTGACCGAGCCAATAACTCCAAACGGGGAGTATTCAAACAAAACCATGCCACCATCACCGGTCAGTGCGGTGGTGGTTAAATCTTCAATTCCAGGTGTGTTATCGAGTGCCGCTTTGTTTTTTAAGTACTTATCTTCTTTATTTCCCATTCCCGTTTCGTTAGCGCTCTCTTCCGCCAGTTCTGTAAGACGGGGCGTTAATTCTTCGCGAATAGCGCTGATAATGGCGCTGCGGGTTTTAAGAGGACACTGTTGAAAACGCAAAAAGGCCTGGTGTGCAGCGCTGATAGCTTCATCGACAGTCTGGAAAATACCGTTTCTTTGCGTTTGTGATGTCGTGGGTGCTAGCTGCTCGCGCAGAATATTGCGGATCAGTGTTTCTAATTCAGAGTTATTCATTGGTTTTCTCCCACGTTAATTGCCGTCATTGCGCTTTGGGCAATATCCATGTCTTGTTCAACGCTACCACCACTAATCCCAAGCCCTCCAAGCAATATTCCGTCACGCCAGAGGGGGAAGCCGCCACCAAAAGTGACGACTTTGCCTTGCATATGGCTTTCGAGTCCGTAAAGCGGCGCACCCGGTTGCACGGTATCCGTAAGCTTGTGTGTTGCCGTTTTCATCGCCACGGCGGTCCAGGCTTTTTTCGGTGCCAGTTCACTGCTGACCAGAAGTGCATCAGGCATCCGCCAGGTAACACTTTCTGTCCCGTTGGCATCAACAATGCTGATGACAACGGGAATATGCAGTTCATCCGCGCGCATTGCCGCGCTACGAATGAGCTGATGAAGATCCTGAAAAGTGAGCGACATCGTGCGTTCCTTCAATGCTGGAATGTGGTTGGCTGCGTGATAACGTTTTGTGATTTCCTGAATCATCAGGTTCTGATGAGCAACGTTGTCTTCCACGCGGGCGAGGGCATACAGGCAATCGGAAAGCCGGTTGATATAGTGCAGTAAAACATGGCGGACGGAGGCTTCCGTTGTCAGTTCAACCAGACGCCTTTCAGCTCTCCGGGCCACGGTGCGGGCGAAATGCATGCGGCTCGCGGCTTCACAACGTCCTGGCAGAATGAAACAGTGAACTGGAGGAACAGCGCTCATTGCGCTATCGATCGCTTTTTCAAGTGCAGCAATTTCTTCCGTACTGATGTAACGCTGCTGCGCTGATGGCTGCTCGCTTTCACTGGCGAGTTCGGCGCTAAACCAAAATATCTGTTGCTGAATGGCTTCCAGTAATATGCGATGGCTTTCGATGGCGGTGGCGCAATAACACAGACTGAGTGTCGCGTTCAGTTCATCCAGTGTGCCGTAGGCTTCGACGCGTAGATGAGTTTTACTCACGCGTTGTCCGGTAAATAGAGACGTACTTCCTGAATCACCTGTGCGGGTATAAATCGCCATCTTTCAACTCCTTAGCGCGAAAGCGTATCTACAATGCCGACCACTGCCAGGTCGATGGCTTCGTTGGGACCGCTAAAAACATGTCTGGCGCTGGAGCCGCTGCTGAGGAGTACCAACTCACCGACGCCTGCACCGACTGAATCAACGGCAACTTCGTCACCGGTTAATGGCGTGAGAGGCAGTTCGCCGTCAGCACTGACCCGGCGAACCAGCAGCAGTTTTTTCCCAACCAGGGATGGTGATTTTTGCGTGGATACCACCGCGCCAGTGACTCGAGCCAGATGCATGGGTTACTCCTGCCTGATTAACTGAATGTTTCGGGTCATTGCCGCTTCACGCGCAAGTGCGGTCACACAACATTTCCGTTGCAACACCACTATCCCTGCGCATAACTGCACTACGTCGGCATAACTTAAAAGCTGACCACGATGAAGGTAGATTGGTTGTCCTTGTTCGTCGCACCAGGTTAGCGGTAGATGGGCGAGAGACTTCAATTTGATGGCGTTCAGGAAATGACTCTGCAACGACAATTGAATGTGTATTCCCCAGGCTAACGCCTCGTGAATGTGGATTACCGCTCGATCGGACGTTTCGTTCTCCGCAAGTTGTCGCAGCAACGGTAAATCGACGTATCGAATTTGTAACGAAGCATACTGATGAACTATCTCGTTAACGCTGGCTTCTCGCAGTTGCGAAACCGACAGCGCGAGTGTTTTCCCCGCACGTTGTTTCAGGCGAAAAATCACTTCTTCAACAATGTGTTGCATCAGTTTGTTATTCATGGCAACGACACCAGCGTGGCAAAAACGGCTGGATTATCAGCGCCTGCGGCGTTGGCCTCGTCGGTATCAATATGCATTTCAAGGCGCATATCTGGTGAGACGCGAACAGCAACGTTATCGAATATCAGTCGTCGTTCATCACCTTCAATGGCGACCGCCACTTTATCGCCATGTGTAACGCCATAAATCAGGGCATCTAGCGAAGACATATGAATGTGCCGTTGTGCGACAATAACGCCAGAAGCGATTTCCAGCTCTGCAAACGGGCTTATCAGACGAATCCCCGGTGTGCCGCTGAGATCGCCAGACATACGTAGCGGGGCGGTGATCCCTAATGTTCTGGCGTCAGTCCGGGAAATCTCCACCTGGCTTGAATTACGTAGTGGCCCTAACAAGCGAACGTTGTGTAATTTGCCTTTTGGACCCACCAGCGTAACAACCTGTTCAGCAGCGAATTGACCAGGTTGCAGTAATGACTTTTTCTCGCTGATCGCTTGTTCAGGAAAAAGGCGCACATAATCCGCCGTTGAAAGATGAATATGACGACTGGAAATGCCCAGAGGGATAGGGCGCTCGCGCATTTCATCCAGAACCTGGCTAACAGTATCCTGCAAGGTTTGTTTATCCATTGCTACTCCCCTCGCTTATCAGAGTGCAGACAAAGTGAACGTGGCTCACCTTTTTGCCGTTGACACGCGGGATCAAGACACAAATTACAGCAGATAATCTCTGGGGGGGCGACTGTTGCTGGCGTTTCGCTTACTGCCACCGTCATATTCATTGTTTCTGTTGGGCGGGGCAGTATTCCCTCACCCGGGCGGGCAATCACTTTGTGTGCGACGAGGCCATTTCGCTGTTCGGCGAAACTGGCCCCCGTCGCGATCGCCGCATTAACCGAGGCGACGTCACCGGTGATTTTAATGAGCGTCCAGCCTGAGCCATTGGTCTTCTCAAGGCCAACCAGCGTGATGGACGCGGCTTTTGCCATAGCATCTGCGCAACTGATGGCGAGTGCCAGACCACTGACTTCAAGTAATCCCAGTGATTGCTTCACGCTGTGCTCCTTAGCGAATGGGGTTATGCAGATTTAGGTAAAATGGCCTCAACATCGCTGTGTGGCCGCGGGATGACATGGCAGGATTTCACTTCGCCAACGGCGCTTGCGGCGGCGCTTCCTGCATCAACGGCGGCTTTTACTGCGCCAACATCGCCACGGACCATCACCGTAATCAGACCCGAACCAATCTTTTCATAGCCAACCAGTTGCACGTTGGCGGATTTAACCATGGCATCTGCGGCTTCAATTGCGCCAACTAACCCTTTTGTTTCAACCAGTCCTAGTGCGTTGTTCATACAGCGTTTCTCCTGTGGATTATGAGTGGCATTCCCTGAAGGGAATGCCTTTTACCAGGCGGGCAGCGTTATTGCCGATGCTGCGCCGGGCATGGTTATCTTGTTGATACATCAGCGTAAACAGTGGCGCTGATGCCGGTAAGTTTTTGTAATGCACAATCAGCTTTTCCTGGTCGCAGGCTATGCCAACCAACAGGGGGGACTGACGAGCAGCCTGCCAGGCGCTATCGATGACTTCACCTGACGGGATATGTTGAATGCGAAAGGGGATACCTTCCTCTTCAATGCCAAGAAGCACCTCATTCCATGTACTGATACAGTCACCTATTTCCGTAACGACAATAGCGGGCGTATATTCTTTACTTTCCATGAGCCAACTCCCTGTGCCAGGAAATCAGTAGCCCGGTAGCTACCGCATTGCGCGGGCCTTCACTACCACGGATATTCCCCCGTCCGGCGACCAATCGATAATGCGCCAATGCATCGGTGACTAACTGCGGCACTTCGAAATCCAGCGAAGAACCGCCGACCAGAACGACGAACGGAATATCGCGAATATTTCCGCCTGGACTTACCTGACGTAGCGCGCGCAGGGCATTGGTGACGAAGACGCGCTCTTTCGCACTGCGGCGAACAGCACGTACTTTTTCCAGTGTTAAATCGCCGGGAATAGGCACCAGTTCGTCAGGTTTCACCACACAAACGCGGGCAAATACATGAGGGGACAGCGGAGTAGGGAAGAACTGAACGCTGCCGTCTTCATGGCGTAAATGGAACAGGCTTTCTACTTTTGCCAACGGGTATTTTTTGATTTCTTCTGCCAGATAACGATCATTTAAGCCCAGTTCCCTGGCAATAATCATCGTCACCATGTCGCCCGCTCCCGCAAGGTGAGTGGCTATCATTTCCCCTTTCTGATTGATGATGGAGGCATCGGTAGAACCTGCGCCTAAGTCCAGAATTGCCAGAGGGCGTGTGGTTCCTGGGGTAGTCAAGGCTCCCTGAATTGCAGCTTCTGCTTCAGCGCCTCCGACCTGAACATCAACATGCAGTTTTTGCTTAATTTCACTGGCGATCATCGCCATTTGCAGTCGGTCGGATTTCACCATAGAGGCGATACCCACTGCCTGTTCCAGTGAAAATTCACCAGCCAGCCCACCGGTTACGCTGACGGGAACAGAGGTATCTATCGCCAGTAAATCCTGAATAAAAATTTCGTGGCTGGGTTTATTGGTCAGTTCCGCCATAGTCTGGCGAACATGTTCCAGCATACCGCCGATGTTGGTGCCCGGTTCTCCCGTTACGTTTTCCAGTTTTGGGCACTCGCCGACCGCTTTCATAATGGCATCGGCACCAGCAGCAACATCAACTCGTATTGTACGTCCGGCAGAAAGCAGCTCGATGTTTCCGGCGGGTATCGAACGGGCTTTAACGTCGCCAGAAGGTGTTTTCACCACTACTGCAGAACGGTTGCCTATGAGTGCTCGTGCAACAGGAACGATATTTTTAGTCTCTTCAGCATTGAGGGCGAAAACAGTGGCAATCCCATACGGATTAGACAGGGTTTCGATAACCTTCCCGGGAACGGCGACTTCAATCGCGGCCAGCATGCCGAGCGGAATACGATCGATGTAGAGGACTTCATCAACAATGGGTAAAGGGATTTCCAGGCGGTTACTGACAAGCACGCCATCATCACGTTGCAGAATAACGCCAGTCAGTTGATATCCGGCACGCACGGAGGCGTTTATCATGGTCGCGATATCGGCAAAATCAAATGCCGATGACACGACCAGAATGTACGGTGTATCCGCCGGACGTGTTAACAACTCTTGTGGAGTGATGGTGAGCCCCACGCCCAGTCCTACTCCGCCTGGCGTTTTTGGGTTGTGACCAATCATGGTTGACTCGGTGATGATGGTTTCCGTAATGGTTTCCATCGCCACATCGCCAATGACAGGAGTTGCTTCGTTGATACGAATAAGCGAAATATCGCTGACATTGATGCCGACTTTTTTCGTTGCCTGTGCGAGCGCCTCCTGAATGCCATATACGTTACGCAACGTACCTTTAATTCCGGTGGTTTCCGCAAGGGCGCTGCTCACGAATGACAATTCTCCAGACGTACTGAGCGTCGCCAGAGCAACTTCTGTAGATGAATTGCCGATATCAATGCCTGCTATATATCGCATAGTTCGTCCTTAATCGTCGCCTTTCAGTTTTTTACGCTCGACATAGAGTTCTGCAGCTTCGCGGACAAATGCAGCGCAAATTTTGGCCTGATAACGACGTTCAAGATCGTCAGCAATGGCAATGAGTTCTTGCTTAGTTGAACGATAAGGGCGTAACGCATTATAGATTTCAAGGATGTGATCATCCGGCACTGAGGTAAGCTCGGCGGCACGTTCAAAATTCATCGCCAGACGATCGCGACCAGCATCTCTGGCAATCGCGGCCTGAATACGCAATGTTTCAGGGGTTATGCGCATGTCCTGGGCGGTGACTTTATCGCTGAGTACATTCTCCAGAGTGAAATCGTCGAGCGTTTTATTGGTCGCCGTTTTAACCCATTCCGGATGTTTATTTGCCAGCGGATAATCCGTCACTTTGGCGTTCTGTATTGACGCGTTGGGTGTCGCAGAAACAGGAGCTGCATCCTGTAGACTGTTCATGCGGTTCAACACGTCCCTGACCATCGACTCAATTGCATCGGTATTCATGAAGGTTTCCTTTGTTAAAACGTCACGCGCAGTTCTTGCGGTTTTTTGCCAGTGACCACGTACTTCGTCTCTTTGATATGCAAAATGGCTGATTTGGCCTGGTATTTAGGCCGCGCCATTTGATCGTTGAGGGTCGGAACTGGTTGTGGAGACTCACGCTTCGCATAACGCGCGGCGTTTTTACCAATCTGGCGATAAGTTTCCAGCGTCAACAAAGGCGCTTGCGGGAAAAGTTCCAGGTTAGACAAAGGAGGAAGCCCCTGCTGGTGGATAACCGTGGTGCCTTTTGACTGAATACCAATAGCAATGCCGGAACCACTAAGGCGATCGCCTTCGACTGCTACGAATGCGACATCGGACGATTTAAAACAACGAATGACACGCGCTTTAATGCCTTCTTCTTCAATACCGGCAATCACTTCACGCAAGATGTTTTTATGCGGAATACCGATAATATTGACGGTCTGCGCCAGGCCAAATGCCGGGCCTACAGCAATAATGACTTCATCCTGCTGAGTGCCTTGTTGGGCTTCGCCAATTTCAGTTAAAAAATTTCCGGCATCCGGTGCGGAAGTGGCAGTGGAGGCGACAGGCGCGCGAAATGAAACGGACTTGTCGCTGGTTTGCATTTCTGCCAGCACGTCTTCGATAATCTGACGCAGTAATTTTTCGTTAATTTCCATTTCTCACCCTTAGTCAATTTCGTTGGGATCAAGTGCACCGGGAATATTTTTGATCTCTTCCCAGCGTTCCCCTTGCAGGCGATAACCTGTAGCCGGTCCGGCGTAATCATTGACGTCATTGACCGCAGAGAGCACTTGTCCGTCATCGACGATAATGGCTGAGGTATGGAGATAATCGCCGGTCAGTTTCGCTTTTTGCATGTTGAGCATGTCCTGAGCGACATCGGTAAAACCGCCTTGCGCCAAGGCTTTCACCACTTCCAGGCTGTTACGGTTTTTATTGATAATTTCCTGGGCGAACTTGATGTCTTCTACAATGTTGCGCTCTGGCATATCTTTCGAACCGTGGGCATAGGTCGCCGCTTCGACCTCTTCATCGGTAATAAGGGGTAATCCCATACCGGCAAAGACAGCCTGTAAAGCGCGTGCGGCTTTATTGCGGATAGCGACAACATCTTCTTCGCGCACCGGTCGCAGACCGCCATCAACCTTCAGGTCACGCTGAATGACGTTGTAATCATCGAAGTCTTCGGCGTCTTCGTTTGAACCGGCAAACATGTTGTCGTAGTTCGGCACAGCGGAAAAACCGGAAGAGATAAAGTCAGTACCCGGCAGAAACTGCATCAGGAAACGCGCGGTACGGCGCATATCTGAGTGGGTAAAGGTCTGGTCATTACTGGAGGCACATTCCAGATCCAGCGATGAGCAAATTAGGTTTTCCGCCAGCACTGCGCGGATGCCTGACGGCACAGCTGATGGAACACCAATGCAGCTTACGGAACCATTCTGCAGCCCCTGTACGCCTGCGGCTTTGGTGATGTAAATGCAACGAGCCTCGAGATAAAGCATTGATTTGCCTTCCGCGTAACCCATCTGTACTTCAGAGCCGGAGCCGGAAGTAAAGCGCATTTTTAAGCCGCGAGAAGCATAAGATGACGCGAGAAATCCTTTTGACCACGGGGTATCATCGCCATCGGTGAAAACAGGTTCCGTGCCGTAAACAGAAATCGTTTCGGCGTAACAGGTGTGGCCTAACATACCGAGTTTCAGTTCGGTGGCTTCTTCCAGTGAACACTGGGTCAAGACGCCCGGGCGCCCTACCTGGGAACCTACCAGCAGAGCGATGGCGTTGAACGGCGCATAGCGAGCCACGGCAACGGTGGTTTCCTGTTCATCAAACCCGCGCCATGCGCCTTCAGCTGCGTCAGCGGCAATTTGTACCGGGTTATCTTTGACGTTAGTGACGTGAGCCTGTTGTGATGGTGTTCGACGGGCGCGCATTTTCTGCATCGCCATCATCATCTCTACCACGTTCATCTGCGAAACCACTTCGACGATTTTGGCGGGCGTCATTGCTGTGGTAAGGGGAACGATATCGCTACGTTTGACATTTGGATCGCACAGCATATTGGCAAGTTTGACCGAATCCATCGCGATGACTTCTTCGGCGCGCGCGAGATTGATGCCGTAACGGGCGATAAAGTGGTCGATCAGGTCAAACTGGCTGGCGGGTTTTCCATCCAGCTCGGTGACGACGCCGTTAACAATTTTGATTGACGGTTTTGGATCGTTCGGGCTTTCCATCGCAATGAAGCCTTCTTCAATCCACTCTTTAACGAAACCGTCCTGGTTGACTGGGCGTTTGGCCAGTGCTTCAAATCTTTTCGATCTCATGAATCTGCCTCAGGGAATTCAGATGTAGGAAGGGCGATCGTTTTTCGGTGTATCGCCGAGAGTCGAAAGTACGGTTTTACCGATTTCGCGTGCGGAGATGACCGCCTGACGGACTGCGCCGGAGTCACCCGAGATAATCAGAATGACTTCATTGCTGTAGCTGGTGCCTTGAGCGGGAGAGCTGTATGCCACCACGTCCACATTGGCGGACTTCAGCGCGGTGTCGGCCATCAGAACACCCACAGCGGCTGGAGCGCCGACAATAACGCCGCAAGCCCGTCCCAGTGGTGCACCAAACGCTTTTTCCAGTGCATAGCTGGCGCGGGCGGTATATTGCAGTTCAAGATGCCCGGCTTCGTTGGCATAGACATCGCCAAAGGTCCGATCGAGTTCTTTCAGGGCAACTTCAATACCGCGTTTCACGTCGGAAACATCGTTGCCACCTAAGAGGATTAATGAGCCGTGTCCGGCACCGCCTTTGGTATCGCGAGGAAGTTCAATGCTAATAACTTCAGTGTTCGTAGCTTTTACCGCTTCATCAGCGGCCATAATGTGTGGACCTGCGCCAATACGTGCACCCAGAATGCCAATGGAGCGATAGCGTTTTTCAAGTTTCATCGCGTCCAACAGGGCGCTATCAACGTTCGCAATGACCAGACCTACAGTGTCGCCAATAGCGGTGCCAACAAATTCCGTTAACGTGCAGCTTTTTTCTGCCATAGCCGTCTCTCGTGTTTGATGAGTGGTTTCCGGGAGAACCTCATGCTCTGGCGTCGCTACGCGAGCGATGACCTGCGCCATGATCTGTTCGACCAGTTCATTGCTACTCATGGGTTAATTCCCTTTGGTAAGATTTTTTCGACATCGGTATGTGGGCGGGGAATAACGTGTACGGCTTTTACTTCACCGACGTTACGCGCGGCGGCGGCACCTGCGTCTGTTGCCGCTTTTACAGCCCCGACATCACCACGAACGATGACGGTCACCAGCCCGGAACCTATTTTTTCGTAGCCAACCAGCAATACATTTGCCGACTTCACCATGGCGTCTGCGGCCTCTATGGCGGCAGTTAAGCCTTTGGTTTCTACCATTCCTAACGCTTCTTGTTGCATAAAGACCTCGCCTGGATTTTTTGACGATATGACTATAAAAAAAAGCGAGGAAAAAGAATGGCTGACTTAATCGGCCAATGAGAAAAATAAATAGAGGACAAATATTATAAAATTGCTTTTATATACTATATGTTATTAATTTATTGGTTGTTTTGTGGGCCTTTCAATGTGAATTAATTGCGTTGGCTGAAGGGTTTAATCGCGAATAATATTTCGTTGGGTTTGGTTCGCGGAAAGGAACTGTGATATTTGTTTAAATTTTATTATGTCATGATGACAATTTTTTATTGTGAAAGTTTGGCGGTAATTATTACTTTCAACACTGATTAACGCTGTGTTGCATGCTTCTGCAATGACAATAATTTGCTATGTCAGCACGATTTTTCCACGAGTCTGTCATGCATGTTGGCAATATTTTCCGCAGAGCAATTTTTATAGTTGCGCTCGATATACACAACAATCAGCAATTCTGTTGGCTGATGAAGAAACAAACTCCGCAAAGAAGGTGTCACTATGAATGATTCACTCAAGGCGCAATGCGTTGCCGAGTTTTTGGGCACCGGACTGTTCCTCTTTTTTGGCATTGGTTGTTTGTGTGCCCTCAAACTTGCTGGGGCAAGTCTGGGGCTGTGGGAAATTTGTATTATTTGGGGGTTAGGGATTTCGCTTGCTGTTTACCTTACGGCAGGTATTTCCGGTGCTCATCTCAACCCGGCAGTTACCATTGCTCTGTGGCTGTTTGCCTCTTTCCCAGCCCGTAAAGTGCTGCCATTTTGTGTGGCGCAATTAGCGGGTGCCTTTGGTGGTGCGGTTCTGGCATATTTTTTATACAGCAATTTGTTTACCGATTTTGAATCTGCCCACAATATGGTTCGTGGAAGTGCAGAAAGTTTACAACTCGCCAGTATCTTCAGTACTTACCCGGCAGCGGCAATAAATGTATGGCAGGCGGCACTGGTTGAAATAGTCATCACGTCTATGTTGATGGGATTGATTATGGCGTTGACCGATGACGGCAACGGTGTACCGAAGGGGCCTCTTGCACCTTTACTGATTGGTATTCTGGTTGCTGTTATTGGTGCTTCTACTGGACCATTAACCGGTTTTGCCATGAATCCAGCGCGTGATTTTGGGCCAAAAATTTTCACCTGGCTTGCGGGCTGGGGAGAAATAGCGATGACTGGCGGACGCAATATTCCTTATTTTATTGTAACCATTATTGCCCCGGTCATTGGTGCCTGCGTTGGTGCGGCGATTTATCGCTTTCTCATTGCACAAAATTTACCTGTCAATAGTGTTACGCCTAAAGATATCCGCGAATAGCGAAATAACCTGGCGGTTATAAACGTTTATTTTTTTACTGTTTGTGATCTGCTTTCCGAACTTATTAAAAAGTCTCCCGCTTCATGGAGGCTTTTGTTATTGTCCTCTGTGCTTCTCGTCAGTAAATCATCAGGGATGATGTGAAGATTAAATGTAAAACAATTGTTTTTTACAATAACAATAAATTAACTGGGAGGTTTTATCATGATTTCTGCGGCGACACTTAATTCAGAACTCATTAATAAAATCGCGCAGGATTTTGCGCAGGCGACCAGCCTTGCGGTTGTCGTGGTCAATATCCACGGTGATGAAATTTCCGAACTTTTTAACTTCACCCCGTTTTGTCAGATGATGCGGCAACATCCACAGCTTAGCACTCGCTGCCGCATGAGCGATCGTTGTGGAGGCCTGGAAGCTTCTAAATCCGATCAACCTTGTATTTACCGTTGCCATGCAGGATTAACTGATTTCTCTATTCCTTTGGTGATTGCCGGGCATTTAGTCGGCTTTGTGTTGTGTGGACAAGTCCGCCTGCGTAATGGTGATGTCGATTTGATCGATATTCTGAATGTCGATGATCGTTGGCAAGCTGATCCCGAATTACTTAATGAATTTCGCAAAGTCCCGGAGATGGATTACTCGCGAGTTATGGCCTCTGCTGATTTGTTGAAGTTGATTGTGGAAAATTGCCTCAAAAAGCAACTCAATTTTGTCGTTATTAAAGAGAATAAACCTCATTCGGATTCAGTTCGTCAGACCCGTGCGTCTAATCCCCACGATAATAAAATGAAAAAAGCATTGCGCTATATTGATGCGCATTTATCAGACGATTTACGCCTGGAGGATGTTGCTTCGCATGTTTATCTAAGCCCTTATTATTTCAGTAAATTGTTTAAGAAATATCATGGAATTGGTTTTAATGCATGGGTAAACCAACAACGCATGGCCAGCGCCCGTGAGTTGCTGTGCCATAGTGACTGGAGCATCGCCAGCATTGCGCGTAATTTAGGCTTCTCTCAAACCAGTTATTTTTGCAAAGTTTTTCGACAGACCTATCAGGTAACGCCGCAGGTTTACCGTCAGCAAATTAGCGAAAATACGGCTGCGGAAACGGCATAAATTCAATGTAAAAAATGAGGGGTGGTTAAATATACTCTGGCAGTAATAATTCATTTACGTGTTATGGGAAAATTGAAATCGGCTCATAACATACGCTGACATGTTTGGCACATTTGTGCCTGGGAAGAGGGTGGAAATCCCTCGCAGCCCCCGCTGCTGTAATGCTGACAACCCCGAAAATGCCACTGATCGTGAGATCGGGAAGGTCGGGGGAGGATGACGCTAAGCCAGAAGACCAGCCTGTCAGTTAATACCAACAACTTCGGTGGGAAGTGGGTTGTCTGGAAGCGCCCGGTTGAGCACTGGCGCGTCTTTATACCCCTACCACCCTGAAAGGATCAGGGGATGGCGGCAGCATTTATTTCATTCATCGTCGTGTCGACAGGCACCAGGGCTGCACTTATGGTGTGGCAATCTTTTTTTGTGGCATATCAACCTGACCGTTATTACAGGAAACTAAGCGGAGGGTGGTGGTCATGAAAACGATAAAACCTGAATCGATAGCTCTTTTTTGCCTCTCATCTGGCGATATTGAACTCGCTAAACATCTGGCTGAAATGTTGCCTATTACCTGTTTTGTCGGTGAGGATTGGCAGCAAGGTTTCCTGCCTTTTAAGGGTGGGCCAGAACAATCATTATCAGATGCGTATAGCGATTATTCAGTGCTGTTATTGATTGCTGAAAGCGGGACACTCATCCCAGAAAGGCTCCCTATGCCTGATGGCGTGACGGTAATCTTAATAGCAGAGCACAATGCTCGTTTGCTGAATGGCTCGGCTGATGGGGCTGTAGCGTTAATCCATTATCTGAATGAAATGTGTCAATTCAGAGAAACCGTTGCTAATGACACATTTTGTCGGTCGTTAACGCAGGGAAATTGGGCTATTTCACAATGCCTCCCCCATTCGTAATGGATTGAGAATGCTGGATTTTTATTTTTAATACGCGCAGTATTAATCGAAGAAATGTTATTACGGTCAGTAACAGTGGAACATCCATTGCTCTGGTCAATGAATACCATCATACAATTGAACCGGGAGTCCGTATGATGATTTTGGTGACGGGGGGCGCACGGAGCGGGAAGAGCCGGCACGCCGAGGCGCTTATTGGGGACACTCCACAGGTCCTGTATATCGCTACTTCGCAAATTTTTGATGATGAGATGGCCGCACGGATTGAACATCATCGGCAAGGCCGCCCGGCGCACTGGCACACGGTGGAACGCTGGCAAAATCTTGATGAGTTAATTAACGCAGACATTAACCCGCAGGCTGCCGTGTTGCTGGAATGCATTACAACAATGGTGACTAATCTTTTGTTTGAATATGGCGGCGATAAAGATCCTGAAAAATGGGATTATGACGCGATGGAGCAGGCGATTAACGGTGAGATTCAGTCGTTGATTGCCGCCTGTCAACGTTGTACTGCAAAGGTCGTATTAGTGACCAATGAAGTGGGCATGGGGATTGTGCCGGAGAATCGTCTGGCGCGACATTTTCGTGATATTGCCGGGCGGGTAAATCAGCAGCTGGCCGCTGCGGCAGATGAAGTATGGCTGGTGGTTTCGGGTATTGGAGTAAAAATCAAATGAGTAAATTATTTTGGGCGATGCTCTCTTTTATTACGCGTCTGCCTGTAACGCGTCGTTGGTCCCAGGGGCTGGATTTCGAGCATTATTCTCGCGGTATCATTGCTTTTCCCTTAATTGGTTTATTGCTTGGCGCCATTAGTGGAGTGGTCTTCATGGCGTTGCAGGCATGGTGTGGCATACCGCTGGCGGCACTGTTTAGCGTGCTGGTGCTGGCGCTGATGACAGGGGGATTCCACCTGGACGGCCTCGCAGATACCTGTGATGGCGTATTTTCTGCACGTAGCCGCGATCGCATGTTGGAAATCATGCGTGATAGCCGTTTGGGTACCCACGGTGGTCTGGCGCTGATTTTTGTGGTTCTGGCAAAGATTCTGGTGCTAAGCGAGTTGGCACTGCGTGGCGAACCGATCCTTGCATCGCTGGCGGCTGCATGTGCGGTTAGCCGTGGGACTGCCGCATTGTTGATGTATCGTCATTGTTATGCCCGGGAAGAAGGGCTTGGTAATGTGTTCATTGGCAAAATTGACGGGCGACAAACCTGTGTCACCCTCGGTTTAGCCGCTATTTTTGCTGCCGTATTATTGCCGGGTATGCATGGTGTGGCTGCTATGGTGGTGACGATGGTGGCGATTTTCATCCTCGGCCAGCTTCTCAAACGGACTCTGGGCGGGCAAACCGGCGATACGCTAGGAGCAGCCATAGAACTTGGTGAACTGGTCTTCCTGCTGGCACTGCTATAAGACTGATTACCGAAGAGACGCTACATGCAAACACTCGCCGAATTATTGAATACGATCCCTGCCATCGATCCTGCCGCTATGTCGCGTACCCAACGGTATATTGATGGGTTACTCAAACCTGTCGGTAGTCTGGGAAGACTGGAGGCGCTTGCCGTACAACTGGCAGGAATGCCGGGACTGAATGGTGTGCCTCATGTGGGCCAAAAAACAGTGCTGGTTATGTGTGCCGATCATGGCGTCTGGGATGAAGGTGTCGCTATTTCTCCGAAAGCAGTGACAGCCATCCAGGCTGAAAATATGACACGTGGAACAACTGGTGTGTGTGTGCTGGCAGCACAAGCGGGCGCTAAAGTTCACGTGATTGATGTTGGGATTGATACCGTTGAGCCTATCCCTGGGCTTATTAACATGCGTGTCGCACGAGGTAGCGGTAATATTGCCTCGGGTCCGGCAATGAGCCCCTGTCAGGCTGAAGCGTTGCTTTTGGACGTCATACAATATACGCGCGAGTTAGCGAGAAATGGCGTCACGCTGTTTGGTGTGGGTGAACTGGGGATGGCAAATACCACACCGGCAGCGGCGATAGTCAGTGCGATTACTGGACGCGATCCTGAAGAAGTGGTCGGTATTGGCGCAAACCTGCCGACAGATAAACTGGCGCATAAAGTTGATGTTGTTCGTCGGGCAATAACATTGAATCAACCGAATCCACTGGATGGTATTGATGTGCTGGCCAAAGTTGGTGGGTTTGATTTGGTCGGAATGGCTGGCGTAATGTTAGGTGCCGCTTCCTGCGGTTTACCCGTGTTGCTGGATGGATTTCTTTCTTACGCCGCTGCACTTGCCGCCTGCCGGATGTGTCCTGCAATCAAACCGTATCTCATTCCTTCTCACCTGTCGGCAGAAAAAGGGGCGCGTATAGCGCTGTCACATTTGGGGCTGGAGCCTTATCTCAATATGGAAATGCGTTTAGGTGAGGGGAGTGGCGCAGCGCTGGCGATGCCCATCATCGAAGCCGCCTGCGCGATATACAGCAACATGGGAGAACTTGCCGCCAGTAATATTGTTCTACCGGGGAAGACGACTTCTGAATTGAACAGTTAAAAACGAAAAGTCAGATAAAAGCTATAATTATCGGATAGCTTTCGCGACTTAGGAAAGGGACATGATGCGTCGTGTAAATATTCTTTGTTCATTTGTTCTGCTTTTTGCCAGCCATAATAGTCTGGCGGTAACTTATCCACTCCCTCCAGAGGGTAGCCGTTTAGTCGGGCAACCACTGACAATAACGGTTCCTGATCACAATACCCAGCCGCTGGAAACCTTTGCTGCACAGTATGGGCAAGGTCTGAGTAATATGCTGGAGGCGAATCCAGGGGCTGACGTTTTCTTACCAAAGTCTGGTTCGCAACTCACCATTCCGCAGCAACTGATTCTGCCTGCCACTGTACGCAAGGGGATTGTGGTTAACGTCGCTGAGATGCGTCTTTATTACTACCCGCCAGACAGTAATACAGTGGAAGTGTTTCCTATCGGCATTGGTCAGGCCGGGCGTGAAACGCCGCGCAATTGGGTGACGGCCGTTGAACGCAAACAAGAAGCACCAACCTGGACACCGACCCCTAATACTCGCCGTGAATATGCAAAACGAGGGGAGAGCCTGCCCGCATTTGTCCCTGCGGGTCCCGATAATCCTATGGGGCTTTATGCCATCTATATTGGTCGGCTTTATGCCATCCACGGCACTAATGCCAATTTTGGCATTGGCTTACGGGTGAGTCAGGGCTGTATTCGTCTGCGCAATGATGACATAAAGTATTTGTTCGATAATGTTCCAGTCGGGACGCGCGTGCAAATTATCGATCAGCCGGTGAAATACACAACGGAACTGGATGGCTCAAAGTGGCTGGAAGTTCATGAACCGTTATCGCGTAATCGGGCGGAATATGAGTCCGACAGAAAAGTGCCATTGCCAGTAACACCTTCATTGCAGGCGTTTATCAACGGACAAGAAGTTGATGTAAATCGCGCAAACGCAGCTTTGCAGCGTCGTTCAGGAATGCCAGTGCAAGTTAATTCTGGGGCGAGACAGATGTTTTAAAATAGTTGTTACGTAGAAAGCAAAAAGCCTGCTCGAAAGCAGGCTTCTTTGAATTTGGCTCCTCTGACTGGACTCGAACCAGTGACATACGGATTAACAGTCCGCCGTTCTACCGACTGAACTACAGAGGAATCGTGTGAACGGGGCGCATATTAATGGCAGCGTTCCGCGATGTCAAAGGGGGAAATGCATTTTTTTGTTCGTTTGCTGGCAATTTCGACAAAGCGATGAACATTCAATCTTTTTTGTAATGTTCCATTGTAGTGCATGCCATCCTTTTATGGGGCAATGAACGCTCGTTCTGTAACCCGGATGAAAGGACAAAACAATCATAATCTCTTATTTGACAGGCGATTAGCTTTCGCATTAGCGCCAAACTTAAACTGGCAAGCATCTTGCAATCTGGTTGTGAGTAATACCGGCACTTGGGCCGATTCTTAAAAACCGGAGGCAACATGAACTTCAGACGCCTGAAATACTTCGTAAAAATTGTAGACATTGGTAGCCTGACCCAGGCTGCTGAAGTGTTACATATCGCGCAGCCTGCGCTCAGTCAGCAGGTCGCCACACTGGAAGGCGAGCTGGATCAACAACTTTTGATTCGCACTAAACGTGGCGTTACTCCAACAGATGCCGGAAAAATTCTCTATACCCATGCGCGGGCAATTTTACGTCAGTGTGAACAGGCCCAACTGGCAGTTCATAACGTAGGTCAGACATTATCGGGTCAAGTCTCAATTGGCTTTGCGCCAGGAACTGCCGCGTCGTCTATCACCATGCCCTTATTACAGGCGGTACGTGCTGAATTTCCGGAAGTGATTATCTATCTACATGAAAACAGCGGCGCTGTTCTTAATGATAAACTTATAAATAGCCAGCTTGATATGGCGATAATTTACGAGCATTCCCCTGTGGCAGGTGTATCCAGCCAGGCTTTGTTAAAAGAAGATCTTTTTCTTGTCGGAACTCAGGATTTTCCAGGGCAAAGCGTTGATGTTAATGCTATAGCGCAAATGAATCTCTTTCTTCCCAGCGATTACAGTGCCGTAAGACTCCGCGTTGATGAGGCTTTTTCTTTACGGCGACTCACGGCAAAAGTCATCGGTGAAATTGAGTCTATCGCCACGCTTACCGCAGCGATTGCCAGCGGCATGGGGGTTGCAGTGTTACCCGAATCAGCCGCGCGCTCGTTATGTGACGCAGTTAACGGATGGATGTCACGTATTACCACACCGTCAATGAGCCTCTCCTTGTCATTAAATTTACCTGCCAGAGCAAAACTGTCGCCACAGGCACAAGCAGTGAAAGAGCTGTTATTGTCAGTGATCACTCCTCCAGTCATGGAAAAAAGACAATGGCAATTGGTTAGCTAAACGTTATATCTGGATGGAATAAGATGCGGGTTTTTATTATTTGTTATGCCGGGCGTTAGACTTTAACAATAGCGGAATGTCTGATCTGCCCGGAGTTTACCGTGAATTTCCAACAACTAAAGATAATCCGCGAGGCTGCACGTCAGGATTACAACCTGACAGAGGTTGCGAATATGCTTTTTACCTCACAGTCAGGTGTCAGCCGTCATATTCGAGAGCTGGAGGATGAGCTTGGTATAGAAATATTCGTTCGTCGGGGAAAACGACTGCTTGGTATGACTGAACCGGGCAAAGCATTGCTGGTAATTGCAGAACGCATTCTGAATGAAGCCAGTAATGTTCGTCGACTTGCCGATCTCTTTACCAACAATACATCTGGCGTTCTCACTATCGCAACGACGCATACTCAGGCACGCTACAGCTTGCCAAAGGTCATTAAAGCCTTTCGCGAACTTTTCCCGGAAGTGCGGCTTGAGCTTATCCAGGGAACACCACAGGAAATTGCGACGTTGCTGCAAAATGGCGGGGCCGATATTGGCATCGCCAGTGAGCGTCTGAGCAATGATCCGCAACTCGTCGCCTTCCCATGGTTTCGTTGGCATCATAGTTTGCTCGTTCCAGATAATCATTCCTTAACAAAAATTACGCCATTGACGCTGGAATCAATAGCGAAGTGGCCGTTGATCACTTACCGACAGGGGATTACTGGTCGCTCGCGGATTGATGACGCATTTGCCCGCAAAGGTTTGTTGGCAGATATTGTATTGAGTGCGCAGGATTCTGATGTTATCAAAACCTACGTAGCCCTTGGCCTGGGGATTGGATTGGTCGCCGAACAATCCAGTGGCGAACAAGAGGAAGAGAATTTAATCCGTCTGGAAACGCGCCATCTTTTCGATGCTAATACCGTCTGGTTGGGGTTAAAACGAGGCCAATTGCAGCGTAATTATGTCTGGCGTTTTCTGGAACTGTGCAATGCAGGACTGTCGGTTGAGGATATTAAGCGACAGGTGATGGAAAATAGTGAAGAGGAAATTGATTATCAGATATAGCAAAAAGCCCGCTATAAAGCGGGCTTTTCAGAAATTTGGCTCCTCTGACTGGACTCGAACCAGTGACATACGGATTAACAGTCCGCCGTTCTACCGACTGAACTACAGAGGAATCGCTGTTGAGGCACATCTTAACGGCGAAAAATCTTTTGTCAAACCTGATTTTTAAATTTCTCAACCGTTTGCCGTTTCTATCAACAGTTTGTTGCATTTGCAGACAATTTGCTGGCGAAAATCTTTGCAGCTTTGCTGATTCTCCCTCATTATTTGAAATGTGGTTTCACTTTCTGCAATTAAGGTCAGTTTTGAATATCTCCTCAGCTTTACGCCAGTTTGTTCACGGCACTCGCTGGCACGCAAAACGTAAGAGCTACAAGGTGTTGTTCTGGCGTGAGATAACCCCGCTTGCTGTTCCTATCTTTATGGAGAATGCCTGTGTCCTGTTGATGGGCGTACTGAGCACGTTTCTGGTCAGTTGGCTGGGAAAAGATGCGATGGCAGGCGTTGGGTTGGCGGACAGTTTTAATATGGTCATTATGGCTTTTTTTGCAGCTATCGACCTTGGTACTACAGTCGTTGTGGCATTTAGTCTCGGTAAGCGTGATCGACGGCGAGCGAGGGTAGCGACACGGCAGTCATTAGTGATCATGACATTGTTTGCCGTACTGTTGGCAGCGCTTATTCATCATTTTGGTGAGCAAATTATCGATTTTGTTGCAGGTGAGGCCACACCGGAGGTAAAAGCACTGGCGCTGACTTATCTGGAGCTGACAGTCATCAGTTATCCTGCGGCGGCAATCACCTTGATTGGCAGCGGAGCACTTCGCGGCGCAGGGAATACGAAAATACCGCTTCTTATAAATGGTAGTTTGAATATCCTTAATATCATCATTAGCGGCATATTGATTTACGGTCTTTTCTCCTGGCAGGGGTTAGGGTTTGTCGGGGCAGGACTGGGATTAACTATTTCCCGTTATATTGGCGCAGTCGCCATTTTGTGGGTTCTGGCGATTGGTTTTAATCCTGCGCTACGGATCTCGTTAAAAAGCTATTTTAAGCCATTGAATTTCAGCATTATCTGGGAAGTCATGGGGATTGGTATTCCTGCAAGTGTGGAATCCGTATTATTTACCAGTGGCCGGTTATTAACACAAATGTTCGTTGCCGGGATGGGGACGAGTGTTATTGCCGGGAATTTTATCGCTTTTTCGATTGCAGCTCTTATCAATTTACCAGGAAGTGCACTTGGATCTGCTTCTACAATCATTACGGGTCGAAGGTTGGGGGTAGGGCAGATAGCACAAGCAGAAATTCAATTGAGGCATGTTTTCTGGCTGTCCACTATTGGATTAACGGCAATAGCCTGGTTAACCGCCCCCTTTGCCGGGATTATGGCGTCGTTTTATACCCAGGATCCGCAGGTTAAACATGTCGTTGTGATTCTGATTTGGTTGAATGCTTTATTTATGCCGATTTGGTCCGCCTCCTGGGTACTACCTGCTGGTTTTAAAGGTGCTCGAGATGCTCGCTACGCCATGTGGGTTTCTATGCTGAGCATGTGGGGATGCCGGGTGGTAGTCGGTTATGTGCTGGGAATTATGCTTGGCTGGGGCGTGGTTGGCGTTTGGATGGGGATGTTTGCCGACTGGGCCGTGCGGGCGGTGCTGTTTTACTGGCGAATGGTGACAGGGCGATGGTTATGGAAATACCCTCGTCCTGAGCATAAATAGTATGAAAAAAAGCCAGATGTGTCGGAATAAACGACAAAGCGCAGATTATTTCAGCAAACGAATTCAAAATTAAAAAACAGGCTTTGACATTGTGGATGGGCATCGTTAATATTCGCCCCGTTCTCACGATTCCTCTGTAGTTCAGTCGGTAGAACGGCGGACTGTTAATCCGTATGTCACTGGTTCGAGTCCAGTCAGAGGAGCCAAATTTCTGAAAAGCCCGCTTTTATAGCGGGCTTTTTGCTTTGTTACTTAATCAAATCCTTCACATCTTTCCCTGACGCAAAGGATCTGAACTCATTATCGGAACGGTGGTTCATTAAAGGTCCGCAGTTTACGCGAATGCAGTCGGTCGCCTTCTGCGCGCAGCAAGTCTATCGCCCGAATGCCAATTTGCAGGTGCTCGGAAATTGCGCCTTCATAAAAACGGTTAGCCTGACCGGGAAGTTTAATCTCACCATGCAACGGTTTATCTGAAACACACAGTAGCGTCCCGTATGGTACGCGGAAACGATATCCTTGTGCTGCAATGGTGGCACTTTCCATATCAATTGCCACGGCCCGACTTAAATTAAAACGCAGTGCAGAAGCTGAGTAGCGTAGCTCCCAGTTCCTGTCATCAGTGGTTACTACAGTTCCAGTGCGTAGCCGCTGTTTAACTTCCTCACCCGGCCTGCCGCTGACGAGTTTGGTGGCGTCATAAAGTGCACGTTGTACTTCAGCAATGCTCGGAATAGGAATATCGGGAGGCAGAACCGCATCAAGAACGTGGTCATCGCGTAAATAAGCATGCGCAAGTACGTAATCTCCAATAGCCTGGCTTTCACGTAATCCTCCGCAGTGACCAATCATCAACCAGACATCTGGGCGCAGCACCGCCAGATGATCGCAGATAGTTTTGGCATTTGACGGCCCCACACCAATATTCACCAGAGTAATACCCTGACCATCGGTAGTGATTAAATGCCATGCGGGCATCTGGTGTTTTTTCCATGCGAGGTCGGAAATTGCTTCTTCCGGTGCTTCGGTTTCAGCGGTGATCCAGTTCCCGCCAGCACAAGAAAGGGCAATGTAGGGGCTATGAGGATCAAGGATCTGGCTGCACCCCCAACGTACGAATTCATCCACATAACGTGTGTAGTTGGTAAACAAGACGAACGGCTGAAAATGTTCGACTGGCGTACCCGTATAATGGCGTAACCGTGCGAGGGAAAAATCTACCCGGCGTGCATCAAAATGCGATAGCGGGGAGAATTCCGTTGGATGATAAATGCCGTCTGCCGTTTCATCGCCAATTTGTGCCAGTTCGGTTGTCGGGAAATAACGAGTTAATCCGGCGCTCATTGAGCGATCAAGCGTCAGCTCTGAGCCGTCGATGACATAGGGATAAGGAATTTCATGCTCTGACGGTTGCACGGAAATATGTGCACCATAATCCTGGTACAGCAGAGTTAATTGTTCATTAAGATATGAACGAAAGAGAGCAGGGCGGGTGATGGTGGTCGTGTAGCTGCCAGCGTGAGTAAAACGACCAAACGCGCGTGTTTTGGGAGGGTTTGTTGCGCTACCGTCCCAGGTCACGGTCAGCGATGGATAGACAAAAAGACCGTGTTTTCGGGCGTTTTCATCAGGCAGTTCGCCACTTTTAATATATTTGCCAATGGCGTTGCGTAAAGCGACTACAGATTTTTCATATAGCGCGTCAAGTTTATCCAGTGCCTGAGCAGGGGTCAGACCGGAGCCCTTATTATTCATACGTCTCTCCTGTTCCATACAATTACCGCATTTCCGATAGTATGTCACAGGAATGTGAAACAAAAGTGTAAGGCGAAGATCGGACGATCTTCGCCAGGCTATCAAGCGTGTTGATTGTCTTTCATTAACAACGCAGTTATTGCGGAAATCAGGCAGCCTGCCAGCAAATAAATGGCGACGCTATGCCAGTCTCCTGCAAAATAAGTAATCAGAGCAGCAGCAATAAAAGGTGTAAATCCACCGCCTACCACGCTGGCAACCTGATATCCGACGCCAGCGCCGCTGTAGCGATAACTGGCACCAAACATCTCGGTGAACATCGGCTGTTGCACGCAAACCACCATGTCATGCGCAATGTTCGCCAGCATAATGGAGAAGAAAACGATCCAGAAAATGGACTGTGCCTCAAGCGCTATAAAAAAAGGAAATGCGCTTAACGTTCCGATTATTGCGCCGCTGATATAAACCCTACGGCGACCAAAACGATCGGCAAGCCAGGCAAAACAGGGAATTGTCAGGCAGCTTAATCCACCCACCAGCAAACCAATATTGAGGAATAATTCGCGCGGCAGCCCCATATTCTGGGTCGAATAGTTAAGTGCAAAGGCGGTAACGATATACATCGTCAGCAACTCGCACAGTCGCAGTGCAATAATCTTAAGGAAAGCACCGGGATGTCGTAACAGAGCTTCGATAACCGGGATGCGTTTTTGCACCGCCGCTTGATTATGCTGCTGTTGTTCAAATTCAGCGGACTCCTCCATGCCATTGCGCACCCACAATGCACCCAGCACCAGTACGATGCTAAACAGGAAAGGAATGCGCCAACCCCAGCTCAAAAATTGCTCGTCAGTTGTCGTCATACTGATCAATGAAACCAGTCCGGTTGAAAGGAGTAGACCTACTCCGTAACCAACCTGCACGCCGCTACTGTAAAAGGCTTTTTTGTTTTTTGGCGCGCTCTCAACGGACAGCAACGCAGCGCCTCCCCATTCTCCGCCAACAGCAAATCCCTGAATAGCTCGCAGCATCACAAGCAAAATTGGAGCCCACCAGCCAATAGTTGAAAACGAAGGGAGAATGCCGATCAATGCTGTGGCGATGCCCATCATCCAGACGGTAAGCATCAACATGCGTTTACGCCCCAGTCGGTCGCCGAAATGGCCGAAAATGACACCACCGAGCGGACGAAAAAGGAAACCGACACCAAAGGTAGCAAATGCAGCGAGCGTTCCCATTGCCGGGCTTACCTGCGGGAAAAACTCGCGATTAAACACCAATGCGGCAGTAATGCCATAGAGTAAAAAATCATACCAGTCGACGACGGCACCCGCGAAACTGCCTAACGCAGCGCGTCGGGCGCGACTTAACGAAAGCGTTCCTTCATCGGGACGCGTGGAGATGAGCGTGGAGTCCATAGTGATCCTGTTTGTACTGTCTTTTTATAATTAGTATGGAAAAGGTAACTCACATTGCCGTCGATCTATAAACGAACCTTATGAGACTACCGCGACAGAAAGCATCTGCAAATGTTTTTATGCCAAGAACTGAGGATGAAGGGCTGGGAGGGGGGCAGTTACATATCACAACCGCGTTGAACAGAAAAATGTGAACGCTAAAGCCGCAACGCATGCTCGGCTGATGCTATTTTTCTCTGATGGATTTTTTTGAATTTTCCTAATGGGATTTGTGTCACTGACACCAGGCGAGCTAATTGCTTGAATGATTGGCGGAGAGAGGGGGATTTGAACCCCCGGTAGAGTTGCCCCTACTCCGGTTTTCGAGACCGGTCCGTTCAGCCGCTCCGGCATCTCTCCGTTCAGATGGTTGCCATGATGCCAGGAAATTTGGCATTTTAACAGTCCCTGTCCGTGCAATTTTGTTCAAGTGACGAGTTTGCGAGCAAAACGATGATTAAGTGGCCCTGGAAAGTACAAGAAACAGATCATGAAGATACGCTGCCATGGAAGGAAGCTCTGGCGATACCTCTTTTGACATGTCTGACAGAGCAGGAGCAAAGCAAACTAGTCACTCTTGCCGAACGTTTTTTGCAGCAAAAAAGGCTGGTCCCGCTGCAAGGATTTGAACTTGATGCATTGAAAAGTAGTCGCATCGCCTTACTTTTCTGCTTGCCTGTTCTGGAGCTTGGACTGGAATGGTTGGATGGTTTTCATGAAGTGCTAATTTACCCTGCGCCATTTGTGGTAGACGATGAATGGGAAGACGATATAGGGCTGGTGCATAATCAACGTATCGTTCAATCAGGACAAAGCTGGCAGCAAGGCCCAATCGTGCTGAACTGGCTCGATATACAAGATTCTTTCGATGCCTCGGGCTTTAATCTGATTATCCACGAAGTTGCACATAAGCTGGATACACGAAATGGCGATCGCGCCAGTGGGGTTCCCTTCATTTCTTTGCGTGAAGTCGCTGGATGGGAACACGATCTTCATGCGGCGATGGATAACATTCAGGAAGAAATTGAGTTAGTGGGCGAAAATGCCTCCAGCATCGATGCTTATGCTGCTAGTGACCCTGCAGAATGTTTTGCCGTACTTTCCGAATACTTTTTTAGTGCACCGGAACTTTTTGCGCCACGCTTCCCCTCGCTGTGGCAACGTTTCTGCCAATTTTATAAGCAGGATCCATTACAACGGCTACGAAATGCCAATGGGCGAGACACCAATTCAGTACCAAATGTTCATTAAATATAAATTTTGTTGCTTAATTAACCGATTGAAATGACTTACGAATTTTAGTGTTGACACTCGCTGCGCTGCTAAGTAATATTCGCCTCGTTCTCACGATTCCTCTGTAGTTCAGTCGGTAGAACGGCGGACTGTTAATCCGTATGTCACTGGTTCGAGTCCAGTCAGAGGAGCCAAATTCAAGTTTTCATGCTTATCTATACGTCCCTATTCGTTTGTGATTCAGTAAGTTAGCGTGAAAATCTTTCCCGATGCGTATCTGGTTTTCTCTCCGCATCGGGATAATTTGGTGGTCAGATCTGGGGTCAGTTTGGTTCGATTCTGGAGTGACCCCCAAATGTCTTTAAACGATTCTAAAATCCGCAAGTTAAAACCTTCTTCCCGTCCGGTAAAACTCTCCGACTCTCATGGTCTGTATCTGCTCGTCAATCCGGGCGGTTCGCGCATCTGGTATCTCAAATATCGCTTCGCTGGCAAAGAATCCAGAGTCAGTCTGGGTGCATATCCGCTGGTCTCACTGGCGGAAGCCAGGCAACAGCGCGACGGTATCCGCAAGCTACTGGCGCAGAATATCAACCCGGCGCAACAGCGCATGGCAGAGAAAGCGGCCTGCTCGCCTGAAAAGTGCTTTAAGGCGGTGGCGCTGGCCTGGCACAAAACCAACAAAAAATGGTCGGCTGACTATGCCGCCCGTATTCGCGCCAGCATGGAAAACCATATCTTCCCGGCGATTGGTCATCTGTCCGTTGCTGCCCTTAAAACACAGGATTTCACAGCCCTGCTGCGGGTTATTGAGGATAAGGGCTTTCTGGAAGTCGCGTCCCGAACCCGGCAGCAACTCAGCAACATCATGCGCTATGCCGTTCAGCAGGGACTTACCGAAAGCAACCCGGCGCAGCATCTTGATGGCGTTGTCGCCTCACCCGTAAAGAATCACTATCCTGCTTTACCGCTGGAGCGGTTGCCTGAACTGCTTGACCGCATTGGCGACTACCAGCAGGGCCGGGAGTTAACCCGACTGGCGGTGGTGCTGACGCTGCACCTGTTCATCCGCTCCAGCGAACTGCGTTTCGCCCGCTGGAGCGAGATTGATTTTCGAAACAAAATCTGGACCATCCCCGCCACCCGTGAGGCCATCGATAAAGTACGGTTTTCGGGGCGTGGCGCAAAAATGCGTACCCCGCATATCGTGCCGCTCTCCTGTCAGGCGATTGCCATTCTGAAACAGATACAGGATATTTCCGGGCATCTGGATCTGGTCTTTCCCGGCGATCATAATCCGTACAAGCCGATGAGCGAAAACACCACCAACCGGGCGCTGCGTCTGATGGGGTATGACACGAAAACTGAAATCTGCGGGCATGGACTCAGGGCAATGGCCTGTAGCGCCCTGGTGGAGTCGGATCTCTGGTCACGCGATACGGTGGAGCGACAAATGAGCCATCAGGAGCGTAACAGCGTGCGGGCGGCATATGTGCATAAGGCCGAGCATCTGGAGGCCAGAAAAGCCATGATGCAGTGGTGGTCGGATTATCTGGATGTGTGCCGCGAGGGGTATGTTGCGCCGTACATTTATGCGCGGCAGCATAAGGCAGCCTGAATCAGAAATAGCGTAAATCATTAAAACTGGAAAAGCAGATCCTGATTGATCGGGATCTGCTTTTTTGTATTGAGAGGTATTGCCGCTGTTTTTATTACTATTAATTGGGAAGCGTACAAAATTATTCACCAGTGAATAATTTTTGGCGAAAGCCAATCAATAGATCACATATCAATAGGTAAATACCAAAAATTATTCCAGTAGAATATTTTCAGGAGATTATCTATTAATCAATGTCTCATTGGCAGGTAACTGACCTTTTTGATTTGCGTGCAAATCAAAACAGGTGAAAACCTATCAATATATAACCCATTAATAGGTAACCACCTTCCGTTATTAACGTGTTAATCACGGAGGATGAAAATCTATCAATAAGCGATATTTTCACGAAAATACCGATTAACATAACCTAAAAGCTGAACCATAAAATACCAGACAGTCCGTCCTGAAACACATTATAACTGCATCAGATATACAGGGACACCATTCTGCATCAGTTCCGGATGAGTCGGTATCTGTATCCGCATCCCGCCGCTTTACACATTCAGGGCTGCGCCAGTTTCTGGCCCTTTGGTTTTGGCCCTTTCCGGTCAGGCGCTGTTACCCTTATAGCCCCCTTAACCTTTATGGCCCTTTCCCTTTCTGGCGCAACCAGTTTATTCGGAAATATACCATGACAGTCTGCACCAGAGATTGTTAATTTATATGCAGCAGGATATGATGTCAAAAACCGTCGCAGTATTTTTTATAAAATGATAAGCCATCCTGCGACCTCGCAGAATATGCCACAGGACGCAGAAAAACATGGAGAGGATCATTAAGACATTCTTCTGCACCAGAATTGATTTATTATGAAAGGTATTACCGATAGATGTTATTTCTTTGAGAGGAAAGCGTGCAAAAATTTTTGGGGCCAAAATTTTTTGCACGAAAATCTATCAATCCGGTATTTATGCAAGGTTATGACTATTATTATTTTCTCCTGGAGACGTCATCAGATACGGCAGGATAGTGCGCCAGATTGTGACAGGGAAATAATAAATTATTTGCCATCATTATTAATAATAATATAACTCTGTGCCAGCAAACTCGTTCGCCCCCTGCGCCAGATCCGGTACAGAGGGTGCGGCAAATCGCTGTCGTTACGCAGTAACGTACTACTTTGCGCCATTCATGAAATCCGTCATTCCTCCTTCCATCGGTAGCCGTACACCTGTTTCACCCAGCGTCCGCGACCGTCGCCGTGACCCAGATCCGTCGCCGTCAGCGCCAGTGACTCCTTTTCGCTGAATCCCTGCGCCAGATAATGGCGGATCGCGTCCTGCGCCCACGCATAACGCAGCGAATGCGGGGAAAATTCCCCCTTCAGCCCCGCCTTGATTGCCTGTTTGTGCCAGCTCTCCAGCGCCGTTTTAAGGTCAGGTTTGTCGATCAGCCTGCCATTGCGCTGTCTGGCGATCGGTAACGCGTTTTCCACCGCCTTTCTGACTGCGCCAGCGTTCAGGATCGTCGTATAACGTGGACGCCCGCCTTTAGTACCAAACACCACTTTCAGCCAGGTTTCGCCACGGGAAATGGCTTTCAGCCACGTTTTCAGCGACTGTGAACTCTGTACCGCCTCCTGCGAACGCAGCCCCATCAGCCGCGCAATCTCCAGCGCTGCTGCCAGCCCTGCGTCCTGAGTGCGGGCTTTCTCCATCACCTGCTGGTAATGTTCCGGCGTGATGGCGCGGCGCGTGCCGTTGCGCGAAGCGCCTGACAACCCTAGCGCCTTATTGGTCAGACGCGGATGCTCTACCACCTGTCGGCGTCCCGCCAGTCTCAGCACGGATCGCAGCGCCGCCATTTCATTTTGCAGTGTCCGTAAACCGATATCCTGCTCCAGCCGTTCCTCAATGTAGCATTCGATATGGCGAACCCTGATCTGCTCCACCCGCTGGATCTGGATATTCAGCGCCCGTAAATGTTCACTGAACCGTTTTGTAATATGGATACGATCATTCACCGTTTTGAAGCTGCCGCCCGCTTTCTTCGCCAGCGCCTTCATTTCACTGCTTAATTTGCTCATGACTCCCCCTGACAACAAAAACAAACAGTCTCCGGCGTGTGCTTTTTGGCTGCGCCAGAACGATACCTTCACGCCGGAGTGGCAGTTTGTTGAGGTTTAGGGAGTTTCAGGCTGTACGCGGTACAGACTGCCTGACGAAGCAGGGGTGTCTCCGGGGCGTCGTGCCCCCCTCGGTATCGATCTTTTTCTCCTTTACTCTGAACTGACAGCGGCCCCAAAGGGCATGTCAGACGGCGGAAATATGGCGCAGGCCAGAACTGGAGCGGCTTGCGGCGGTATGTTGTGCGGCATCACTTTGCTTTTTCGCTTACGCGATCAAAGTGACGCCTCGTCTGGTGCAGGGACAAACATTGCGTTTCTGGTGCAGTATTCGAAAATTAACAGTCTGATGCAGGTTAACGGTCACGCGGCAGCAAAGCCTGGCGGCAATGCAGGCCGCAGCCCGTCATGTAAAGGGCGCCGGTCATCAGCAGGGGATAAGCAGGCCGGAGAAATTCCGGCAAAGAGAAACCTTGCAGCCAGTGAAGGCCATTGCGGTAAAACGATGACGATGAAGCCGTCCGGGTGTATGTACTTTTAGCCTCAAACGCTTTCACGTTCCGGTATTGCGGAGGTCGTACCGGTAGCAAGGGCTGGTCGTCCTGATAAATCAGGGACTTCTTGCAGACCATGAAGCCAAAGGGTGCCCGAAGGCGATAGTGCAGGAGGAAGATTACACCGTTATTTCTGGCGCAGAAAGAAAAAACGTTTTTTGCGTTTAAAAGATTGTTTGCTTACTTCGTGACTGAAAAACTGCCGCGCTTCGCTTGTCTTCTCCCGGCTCTCTGCCAGCAGAAGCAGGCAGAGAGCCGGGAGAGCCTGATTTTACTGTAACCGTGTTCCTGACGCTCCAGCCATCAGGAGCGTCGCTCTCGCATAAGTCTTACAATGCGGTTGCCCTGATCATCGAAATATCTGGACGGCCAGATAATTTCCGGTGATGTTTCCAGCGCATCCGCAATGAGTTTTTCGCCGCGTGGCCACGAACGGGTCAGCGCGTTTGCCAGCGTGGCGGACGCCAGTCCCGCGCTGCGGGAAACCTCAGCCAGCGATGTTCCCTTTTTTCTCAGGCCCGCAATAATATCGGCGGGGTGCCAGTCGGGTTGTATCATACTGACCTCCCGTCGATAACCTGCACGCCGTCAGCGGTACGTATCCAGTGCGGGGCTTTCAGACTGTCAGCAAAATACCAGACCAGATCGCACAGCAACCCGGTCAGCGTCGTTTCGGTTTCCGGCAACAGCGCGTGACTGTTCAGTATCTGCGTCAGCGCCAGGCAGTAATCGCAGAGTAATCCTGCACCAGGCTCAAAACCGGGTGAAACATCGGGAAGATCATTCGTAATAAAACCGTCGATCAGATGTGGCGGGATCGGCTCGTTCAGCGTGGGCCGCAACAGTGCAAGACAGGTATTAAGCCTGCCACAGAGCGCCGTTTTCAGCGCCGGATCGCGGCACTCGATGAGTGTTGTGGCAACGCGATCGCAGTACTCCGCCAGATCGGTGAAATCGGTAGCGGCACTAAAGGGAGCAGCAAGTAAATTGCATTCAGAAGTGAGGGTAGTTGCCATAAGGCCATCTCCAGTGAGTGATAAATATTCCACCACTGGAGAGGCTAATCTCACGGGTGGTGAAATCGGACGGGGTTAGCCTTACCAGCCTCACTGACACTGGCGCGTCTTTCGACGCCCCCGCCCGATCCCACCATTGAGATGAGACCGTGCGCGACACAAAAACATTGTATCGTCAGTGAGGAGCTTCAGGAGGCTAATCCCGACGCCTGATTTTGCAGGCGCGGCGCAACAATACAATGATCGGTAATTTACAGCAAGAGGTTTAGCGGAAGCTGACGCACAGAAAAATACAATCACGCGATAAATATTAAATACAATTATATTTATATAAAATATATATTGGGCAATATGCAGACACTTTTTAATAAATATTCTGTCAGTTATTTCGTCCCGTTGATATCAGTCAAAAAAATGAATGTAAAAAAAGCGTATTTCGTTTCATACAGTAACGCTATTTATCATTTTGTCCGGTGCCGCCAGCATCAGGCCAGATGAACCATAAAAAGGATATCAACCATGAGCGGAAAACCGGCAGCACGTCAGGGCGATGCCACAATGAAAGGCGGTCCGATAGTCCAGGGGTCGGCAGGCGTGAGAATTGGTGCCCCCACCGGCGTGGCCTGTTCGGTGTGCCCCGGCGGGGTGACGTCCGGCCATCCGGTCAATCCGCTGCTGGGTGCAAAGGTCCTTCCCGGAGAAACCGACTTCGCCCTGCCCGGCCCGCTGCCGTTCATGCTCTCCCGCACCTACAGCAGTTACCGGACAAAAACGCCCGCGCCGGTCGGTATCCTCGGCCCCGGCTGGAAAGCACCCTTTGATATCCGCTTACAGCTGCGCGATAACACACTGATACTCAATGATAACGGCGGCAGAAGCCTGTATTTTGAGCACCTGCTTCCCGGTGAGGACGGTTACAGCCGCAGCGAGTCACTGTGGCTGGTGCGCGGCGGCGTGGCGAAACTGGATGAAGGTCACCGGCTGGCCGCACTCTGGCAGGCGCTGCCGGAAGAACTCCGCTTAAGTCCGCATCGTTATCTGGCGACGAACAGTCCGCAGGGGCCGTGGTGGCTGCTCGGCTGGTGTGAGCGGGTGCCGGAAGCGGATGAGGTGCTGCCCGCGCCACTGCCGCCGTACCGGGTACTGACCGGGCTGGTGGACCGCTTCGGGCGCACACAGACGTTCCACCGTGAAGCCGCCGGTGAATTCAGCGGCGAAATCACCGGCGTGACCGATGGCGCAGGCCGTCAGTTCCGCCTGATGCTGACCACGCAGGCGCAGCGGGCGGAAGAGGCCCGGCAGCAGGCGGTTGCAGCCGGAACAAAACGACCGGATATCCCGGATTCACTGCCGGACTATACGGAGTATGACCGGGATAATGGTATCCGCCTGTCAGCGGTGTGGCTGACGCACGACCCGGAATACCCGGAAAATTTACCTGCCGCGCCACTGGTGTGCTACGACTGGACGCCACGCGGTGAGCTGGCGGCGGTGTATGACCGCAGCAATACACAGGTGCGCAGCTTTACTTACGATGATAAATACCGGGGCCGGATGGTGGCGCACCGTCACACGGGCCGACCGGAGATGCGTTACCGTTACGATGACACCGGGCGAGTGACGGAGCAGTTTAATCCGGCAGGCTTAAGCTACACCTATCAGTATGAGAAAAACCGCATCACCATCACCGACAGCCTGAACCGGCGCGAGGTGCTGCACACGGAAGGTGAAGCCGGGCTGAAACGTGTGGTGAAAAAGGAACTCGCGGATGGCAGCATCACCCGAAGTAAATTTGACTATATGGGGCGACTCCAGTCACAGACGGATGCAGCAGGCCGGACAACAGAATACAGTCCGAATGTGGTGACGGGTCTCGTCACGCGCATCACCACGCCGGACGGCAGGAAATCGGAATTTTACTATAACAACCAGAACCAGTTAACCTCAGCATCCGGGCCTGATGGGCTGGAAATGCGCCGGAAATATGATGAGTACGGGCGTCTGACGCAGGAAATCGCACGCAACGGCGATGTCACCCGCTACAGTTATGATAATCAGCACAGTGAATTACCCTCTGCAACTGAAGATGCGACGGGTAGCCGCAAGCAGATGACGTGGAGCCGCTACGGTCAGTTGCTGACGTTCACCGACTGCTCAGGCTATGAAACGCATTACGAATACGACCGCTTCGGCCAGATGACGGTGGTTCACCGTGAGGAAGGCATCAGCTTTTACCGCAGCTATGACAACCGTGGCCGGTTAATCTCGGTGAAAGATACGCAGGGCCGTGAAACGCAGTATGAGTACAACGCCGCAGGCGACCTGACCGCCGTCATCACCCCGGACGGCAACCGGAGTGAGACACGGTACGATGGGTGGGGAAAGGCCGTCAGTACCATCCAGGGCGGGCTGACACGCAGTATGGAATACGACATTGCCGGACGCGTTACCACGCTGACTAACGAGAACGGCAGTCACAGCAACTTCAGTTACGATGCGCTGGACCGCCTGATACAGCAGAGCGGTTTTGACGGGCGGACACAGCGTTACCGTTACGACCTGACCGGGAAACTCACGCAGAGCGAGGATGAGGGGCTGGTCACGCACTGGCATTACGACGAGGCTGACCGGCTGACACACCGCATGGTGAACGGTGATATGGCGGAGCAGTGGCAGTATGACGCCCGTGGCTGGCTGAAAGAAATCAGCCATATCAGCGAAGGTCACCGGGTGGCGGTGCATTACGGCTATAACCGTAAGGGACGTCTCACAGGCGAGCGCCAGACGGTACATAACCCGGAGACGGGGGAACTGCTCTGGCAGCATGAGACGAAACACGCTTACAACGAACAGGGGCTGGCAAACCGCTTTCAGGCAGACAGCCTGCCACCGGTGGAGTGGCTGACGTATGGCAGCGGCTACCTGGCGGGCATGAAGCTGGGCGACACGCCCCTGGTGGAGTACACGCGGGACAAACTGCACCGGGAGACGGTACGGAGCTTCGGCAATAACGCCCGGGAACTGACCAGCACTTACACCCCCGCAGGCCAGTTACAGAGCCGGCACCTGAACAGCCTGGTGTTTGATTGTGACTATAACTGGAATGACAGCGGCGACCTGGTGCGCATCAGCAGCCCACGACAGACGCGGGAATATGGCTACAGCGCCACGGGCAGGCTGGCGAGCGTGCGCACCATCGCCGCGAATCTGGATGTCCGTATCCTGTATGCCACCGACCCGGCGGGAAACCGGCTGCCGGACCCGGAGCTGCACCCTGACAGTACGCTCACTGCGTGGCCGGATAACCGCATCACCGAAGACGCGCATTATGTCTACCGCTACGATGAATACGGCAGGCTGATGGAGAAGACAGACTGCATACCGGAAGGGGTTATCCGGACGGATGACGAACGTACCCACCACTACCATTATGATCATCAGCACCGACTGGTGTTCTATACGCGGATACAGCATGGTGAGCCGCTGGTCGAGAGCCGATACCTTTACGACCCGCTGGGTCGCCGGACAGGGAAACGGGTGTGGCGTCGCGAGCGTGACCTGACGGGCTGGATGTCGCTGTCGCGTAAACCGGAGATGACGTGGTACGGCTGGGACGGCGACCGGCTGACCACAGTACAGAACGACACCACGCGTATCCAGACAGTGTACCAGCCGGGAAGCTTCACGCCGCTCATCCGCATCGAGACAGAGAACGGCGAACTGGATAAAGCGCAGCGGCGAAGCCTGGCGGAGAAGTTACAGCAGGAAGGGAGTGAGGACGGTCACGGTGTGGTGTTCCCGGCGGAACTGGTGAGGATGCTGGACAGGCTGGAGGGGGAAATCCGGGCAGACCGCGTGAGCAGTGAAAGCAGTCAGTGGCTGGCACAGTGCGGACTGACGGTGGAGCGGCTGGCGGCACAGATAGAACCGGTTTATTTGCCTGAGCGAAAAATTCATCTTTACCATTGTGACCACCGGGGACTGCCGCTGGCACTCATCAGCAGCGAAGGGGCAACGGAATGGCGCGGGGAGTATGACGAGTGGGGGAACCAGCTTAATGAGGAGAACCCGCATCATCTGTTCCAGCCATACCGCCTGCCGGGGCAGCAGTACGATGATGAATCGGGGCTGTACTATAACCGTCACCGGTACTACGATCCGCTACAGGGACGTTATATCACCCAGGACCCGATAGGGCTGGAAGGAGGGAGTAATTTATTCCAATACCCGCTAAACCCTATTGCATATATAGATCCCTTAGGCTTAAAAACATTAATATTAGTTGGCGGTGAAACTGACGGAAACCCATTTGGCCATGCCGCATTAGCGTTTAGTGGCCATGGAGTTTACAGCTATGGCACAAATACAAAGTTCGGATCCGAGTTGACAAACTACCTAAGTTGGCAATCTACTTACAGAGCCACTACTGTGTATGAAATAGATACTACACCAGAACAAGAAGAAAGAATGATGAAATATATAAAAGATAATTACAGTGACATAGGTGATTATTCATATTTTTCTCATAATTGTGCCACAATGGTAATCGATGCACTATACGATGCAAATGTATCTAGTGATTTTATCAGGTACGCTATCGCTAATGGTGGAAAGCCAGCCCAATTTCCTGCGACTGTAGGGTTCTTGGGTGGGATGTTATCTCATGGAAACTCAGTGCATTACGCACAAGGTGCTCCTCTGTCCCCTGTTCTTTCTCATTATAATCCTGGGTTAGGAATTTGAAATGAAGAATAGCAAATTCATTTTTTTTGCATGTCTCCTGTTAAGTTTGATAGCATGGGGGGGGGCTAAACTTCATTATTTATTTACACATGGAGAGTTAGGAGGGAAACCGTTATATGCAAATTTACAGGCGATAAGTGAGAGTACTGAATTTATGCCTCCAAAAACATCAAATAAAAAAATAGAACCTGTTTTCATAAAAAATGCATTTAAATACTTATTCATAAAATATGATGTTCTAGGAATCCCAACAGGCGACATATTAACGCCGTATTTTTTTGTAATAACAAACGCACATTCCGATGATAATTCATCATCGCCGAGATACATATATTCCGTGGCGTCTAATGGTGATTTTATATTGTCATGTGGTTATCTTGATGGTTTGTTAAAAACAGAGAAAATAGATACCATTGTTAGTGAATTTCTTAAAAGCAAGTGTATTTTACCATAATGAAATTTAGTACTTAGTATCTGAATCGCAAATAATAATGTATGTAAGGTAATGGAATTGGATCAAGTATTCAAGGTGTTGATCATGTTGTAAGATCGCTCTTCTGCTAAGTGTATCCAATGGCTAAAGTTGATGTGAAATGCCCGTTTTGTGAGCAAACTGACCCTGTTAAAAAACACGGTCTGGGGAAAGCTAACCATCAGCGTTATCGCAGCCAGGGGTGCTCCCGAACCTTCCAGCTTGAGTATGAATACTGCGCCTGCCAGCACGGCATGAAAGAACAGATTGTTGATTTTGCTATGAACAATGCCGGTATTCGTGACGCCGCACGGGCACTGCATATCAGTATTAATGCCGTTGTGCGCATGCTAAAAAACTTACGCCGCGATGTGTAACAACGCTTCCGCTGGACAACCTGCAAATTCAGCTAATCTATGAAGTTGATGAGATGTAGTCATTTGTGGGCAATAAGAAGCAGCAGCGCTGGTTGTGGTAGGCATGGGAGCTTCGCCTCAAACGTATTGTTGAGCATGCTTTTGGCCGTCGCAGTAAAAAGACGCTCCGTAACTTATTGAAGTTGCTGGCGGGATTTAAAGTTGTCTTCTGGTGTACAGATAGCGTCAGCGCATTACATGTTGCCGAATGGAAAACACATCACAGGTAAACTCTACACGCAGCGTATCAAGGGTGAAAATGTGACGCTGCGTAACAGGCTGAAACGGCTGAACCGTAAGACTTTAGGGTATTCGAAATCGGCAGAAATGCATGACAAAGTTATCGGTACCTTTATTGAGCGAGAATATTACCTGCAATAACGTCAATCAACTCATTGAATATGTGACCTGGAATTGACGTAAAAATCGCTAGTGGTAATTTAAGTGAATGATTACTACCTGAAATTTGAGAAGCTCCATTTCTCATATCTACCTAAGGCCTGCTTATATAGATACCGTAAAAAGGTGGTCAGTCTGGTGGTCTTGACAAACTCCATTTTTTGTTTTAGCTTACCAATCAGCCAGTTAATGGCTACGGCGATCCCAGTCAGAGGAGCCAAATTCAAAAAAGCCTGCTTTCGAGCGGGCTTTTTGCTTTTCTGCAAACGTGCTTTAGTGTTTGAATTTTTGTTAGAGCTTTCATTACGCTGTGACTGAAATTTTCGCGATAATCCTTTTCAGCGTATTGCTGAATTCATCCAAATTTAGATGATCAATAGCCTTTCCTACCACAATCGTCTCTGAAATGCCGGCCATGGCAGGCCAGCGAGTCTTATAATCAGCATACACGGCGATGACAGGAACATTATAAGCACTTGCCATGTGTAAAATAGATGTGTCTGGCGTTATTGCAAGGAAGGCATCTCTTATGATTGCTGCAGACCGCATTATTGAAGGTGATAACGACAAATGATAAACGTTATCAAAATGCCGGGTTAGTTTCAGGGCTGTTTCCGAACCTTTCGGACCATGAACAATGACAATTGGCATGTCTGATTGTGTTTTAATCATCTCAATGATTCTTTGTGCCATTGCTAATGAAAATGTTCTCTCTTGCACGCTACCTTCTAAATTAAGAGCAATATATGAACCTAATGAATGCATTTCACAACGTACTTCTTTTAGCACTATTTCGCTGAGGGGCAATTCAAATATGGGCGGGGGCGCCGGAAATCCTACTTCTCGCATCATGAAGGCCCATGTCAGCGGTACTGGGGCGCGTAGTGACTGATCCATTTTCGACGCTGACTTACATATCGGTGAATAACATTTCATTGTTAAACCCACAACCTGTAAATTTGTATTGGCTCGTAAATGGCTAATAAATATCATCGTCTTCAGGTTTTTCTTGCGCATTGCTTCAATACAAAGATCAGGAGTTCCATATTGTTCATTGATGTTTTTTGCTAATTTTTTTATTTCTTTAATACTGGCATGATCCTGCATTGTCATACTGATCAATGTTAATTTTGTTTGTTCCAGATGAAGTGCATCAAAAACAGATTTATTAATTGTTGATGTGACGATTAATAAGTGTTTTATTTTATGCATTTCAAGCGATCGGATTATTGGGTAAATAGCCATTGCATCCCCAATTTGATCGGGAATGTGAATAACTACGAATTCACTTTTTGCAATATCAGTATTTTTGCAGCGATAATCATAATACGCAAATGCAATACGTCTGAAAAATGATACAAATGACATTTCCAACCTCGCTTCCATTCTGGTTAAAACGTGGTGAAGTTTAACAGAAATGATTGATTTCTAAAATCGATAAATAATAACGTGGAATATACTATATATTTATTATTTATGTGTTAATCATTTTCGAGAATTATCATTTTGTTTAAAAACAGCTTGTGTCGCATTCTTCAGTCTGGGGGGCATAAAGTGAAGGGAAGCGTTAAAACGTCAGTAATTGGAGGTGGTCGTTTTCATGTTTGTTAAGTGGGGGAGAGTTACCCCCACTTTTATTCCACAGTAAGTGTCAGCCGATTAACCTACGTATGCGGCCAGCATCTCCTGTGCTGCCAGTTTGCCTAACGCATTTGCTGCGAAAGGACTGTCACCGGTTAAAAGTTTACGATCTTTGTGTACCCGGCCGGTAATATCATCATTGACGATGTTCATGCCCATTTTCTTCAGTTCTTCACCAAAGTACCAGGTCAGATGACCCGGCATGTAGCCAATCTCTGGTGTTTGTTTGTCTGCAGCGTCAGGGAATGCGCAAATTGAATAACCATTTAATGGGTTATCGCCGTGGCGAAGCGCCAGAAAGGCTGCCGGACCGTGGCAAAGGGAGATAACAAAACGGTCATTTTCGATTGCCCACCGCAGAGCGGCAGCCACGTCTTTGCTTTCTGGTAAACCAATGAGTGCACCGTGACCGCCAGGAACAAAGATTGCTGCGTACTCGCTGTCTGCGTTGAGGCTGGCGACAACATCTGCCAATTTTTTCGGATTGCGGAACAGAGATTTGTGCTGCTCAAAGAATGGCATCACTTTTTCATCTTTACGCGGCATAGCCCAATATTCAAATTTTGTCATCAGGCCAGAAAGCGTCGCAACCTCGAACTCGAAACCAGCAGCATGCAGATGATATAACGGCAGCAACGTTTCAATCGGATGGTTTCCTGTTGAGAAGAGCTTACCATTATCAGTTGGCAAATAGCGTTCATCGGCGGCGATTACCAGAATTTTTTGCTTTCCGCTATACGATTTTGGATAGTCTACCCCATCAAGATCAGAAATCGGGCTGGTATATTGGCCTAACGAATATTCTGACGGGAAGAAAGCATTATCTTCAGCCATATCGATTTGCGGATTCTTACTTTGTTGAACAGACATAGTGTATTCCTTGTTGTTACTTATGTAGGTTAGTCACTATATTCGCGACTGAGCTGGTTGCTATTTTTAACCAGGTGGTAAATTGGAGTCAATATATCGAAAGCGGTATGCAAGGGGGGAATGTGCGATGATTGTGCTGCACTTGTATCGAATATTAATCATGCCGATTTCTCCTTATTGCGTAAAGTGGTCGTAATTGGTGTTAATTTATTTTAGTCTATTTTTCAGAAATCAGGATATTGACTCACGGTAGCACAATTTTTAATTGTGGTGATTTTTTGTGCTCACGTGAAGTTTAGAGCGGCGCCAGATGTGCCTACAATAGGATGATTCGCCTGAGGCCTGCTTAAAACAGGTAAATGCTGAAGCGAAGAATCTCGCCGGGCCATGCTATGAGAGTGTAAGTTAAGAAAATGAGATTATTAGCAAAAAAATAATCGTAAAACTGTCTGGCACGAGAGATTATCGCGAAAGAATGATGATCCAGATTAAGGTTTAACTGATGACAGATATGATTAATTACTTGTCATCAGATGTACTCTTTGCACAATTTGTCAGAGGGAATGGCCTGGAGACTAAAGTGGGGCAGCAACGATAACTTTTCCAAAAAAACGACTTAAATATAGTATTAGAAATATGCACTAATAATTCAAGTGCAGTTGATTATATTGAATTTTTTCAGGGAATACCTATGTACCGAAATATTGTTATTCCGGTGAATGTTTTTTCTCGGGATGATAGAGAGCAAGCGTTTTTGCACGCGCAATTTTTCGCCAATGTTTCTTCTGGACATGTTCACTTACTTGGCTTTATACCGGAATATTTAAGAGTTCTCGAGCGTGGGTATATTTCTGATATGCATCGTTTTAAAGAAGGTCTACGTGGGCAGGCTGTGTGCCGTTTAGCTCATATAGCAGAACAACTGGTTTTGCCTGAAGGATTTATTCATACATATGTTCATTTCGGCACTCTTCCGGAAGGGATAAAGGAACTTGCTGAACAACAACTGGCTGATGTTATTGTGCTGGGAGCTACGCAGGAATTAGGGTTTATCGACATGCTACGGCAGTTTAGCGTGCCGCTGTTGGTGATTTGATGTGGGATATAAAAAAGCCTGAATTCGATGAGGGACGAACTCAGGCCGATATTACGTTTTACAGTTACGTGCCGCGGCGCGTTGGCTGATTAGAACTGGTAGACTAAGCCCACAGCAACGATATCGTCGGTCGCGATGCCGTTTTCTTTGTAGAAGTCGTCGCCGTTGTCCAGCAGGTTGATTTTATAATCAACATAGGTGGACATGTTTTTGTTGAAATAGTAGGTCATACCGATATCAACATATTTAACCAGGTCTTTGTTGGTGTAATGATGATTACCCTGGCTGTCAAAGTTATCACTATTTACACCGCCTAAATCCTTACCTTTTGATTGCAGGTAAGCGATGGACGGACGCAGACCGAAGTCGAACTGATACTGAGCAACAACTTCGAAGTTTTGGGTTTTGTTAGCGATAGCATCAGCATCACCGTAACCAGTCATGTTACGGGTTTCAGCATACATGGCTGCTAAGTAAACGTTATTAGCGTCGTATTTAGCGCCAACGGTCCATGCTTCTGCTGTTTGACCGCCAGCAGTTGCATCGAAGCGATCCCCGTAACGAGTATCATGCAAACCTTTGTGAACCTGGTTATCGGTACGGTCAGAGTTAGAATATGCAGCACCCAGACTTAAACCGAAGTCGAAGTCATAGGAAGTTGACATACCGAAACCATCACCATTTTCTTTGGTAATGCTACGTCCCTTACCAGAACCTTCCTGACCGAATGGTCCACTGCTTTCATTATTACTCTGATATTGCAGAGCAAAGTTCAGGCCATCAACCTGACCAAAGAAACCATTGTTACGGTAGGTTGCAACACCATTAGCACGACCGTTCATGAAGTTGTCGGCACCAGCGTAGGTATCGCCACCAAATTCTGGCAGCATATCGGTCCATGCTTCAACGTCATATACGACACCGTAGTTACGACCATAGTCGAAAGTACCGTTCTGACCGAAACCTAAGCCTGCAAATGCCAGACGAGTTGCGGTATTGCCCTTGTCGCTCTCAGCGCCATTTGCGCCAATGTTAAACTCCCACTGACCATAGCCAGTGAACTGGTCAACGATCTGGGTTTCACCTTTGAAACCGATACGGGCATATGACATGTCGCCATCACTGCCTGAGTCATCAGAGAAGTAGTGCAGACCTGCTACTTTTCCGTATAAATCCAGTTTATTACCATCTTTATTATAGACTTCAGCCGCATTTGCTGCGCCAGCAACTAATAACGCCGGGACCAGCATTGCCAGAACTTTTCTTTTCATTATGTATTCCCTTGTGATTATAATCTTCATGAATATATCAATAAGTGCCGTTATCCAAAAAAAAGCACATTTGGATACTATTCTATGAAGTTCATTTTATTTTAAAGATTACATGTAACAAATGTATTTAAAAGATTTCAAAATGTTTCTATTCTATTTAATATAATTCATAATTATGAATTTCAGGCATAAGCATTCATCATATTTATATTTGTATATCAATTGGTTATTGTTCTTTTGGAAGGATGGATTACATCAATGATTGTTGAACTAAAGACTGAGTGTGATCTACTGCACATTAATGAACGCATAAAAAAAGCCGGCATCATGCCGGCCCAAAAAATATAAACAAGACGATAAAAGGCTAATAACGTAGTCATCATGACACAGAAAACAAAAAAGGTATAATTGTATTCAATGCCAATATATTCAAAATATGAATTAATCAATTATGCCCAAACAAAAAACAAATGCCTTCCGACTTGTTTTTTCTGCACATAATGTCAGTGGTTAAGATTCATATATTTGTTCAAAAAATGAGTGAGACTTGACTGGCTCGACCGATGTGGAAAAATGTGACTTTTATCACATAACAGTATAAGTCTGAATTTTCCGGGTTATCTCAAAATGGAGTATGGTTCGACAGCAATGGAAGAAAGACTCTCTCGTAGCCCTGGCGGCAAACTGGCTTTATGGGCTTTCTATACCTGGTGTGGTTATTTTGTCTGGGTAATGGCGCGTTACATCTGGGTAATGAGCCGCATCCCCGATGCCCCCGTGTCTGGATTTGAAAGTGATTTAGGTTCAACTGCGGGAAAGTGGTTAGGCGCGTTAGTGGGTTTTTTGTTTATGGCCATGGTCGGGGCGTTGTTAGGCGGCATTGCCTGGTACACGCGACCTCGCCCCGTACGTAGCAGACGCTATGAGTAAAAACTGCTAAGGTTGCGACTCTTTGGCAGCGGAGCGCATATGGACTTACAACACTGGCAGGCACAATTCGAGAACTGGTTGAAGAGCCATCATCAGTATCAGGACGCGGCCCATGACCTGTGTCATTTTCGCCGCGTCTGGGCGACGGCACAAAAACTGGCGGTCGATGAAGACGTGGACATGCTGGTGATTTTAACCGCCTGTTATTTTCACGATATCGTGAGTCTGGCGAAAAATCATCCGCAACGGCAGCAATCTTCAATGCTGGCAGCAGAAGAGACGCGTCGCCTGCTATGTGAAGAGTTTGCGCAATTTCCAGCGGAGAAAATAGAGCCCGTTTGTCATGCCATTGCCGCACACAGTTTCAGTGCGCAAATTACGCCCTTAACGGCGGAAGCTAAAATCGTGCAGGATGCGGACCGGCTGGAAGCCTTAGGCGCGATTGGCCTGGCGCGTGTGTTTGCGGTTTCAGGCGCGTTAGGTGTGGCGCTGTTTGATGGCGAAGATCCGTTCGCGCAGCATCGCCCGCTCGATGATAAACGTTACGCGCTGGACCACTTCCAGACCAAGCTGCTAAAACTACCCCAAACGATGCAAACCACAAAAGGTAAACAACTGGCGCAACACAACGCCCGTTTTCTGGTGGAGTTTATGGCCAAACTTAGTGCTGAACTGGCGGGGGAGAATGAAGGTATCGATCACAACGTGATTGATGCGTTTTCGCCAGCTGACTGCGCGCGTGGCCCTAAACCGATGTAATTATGTTAACCTGTCGGCCATCTCATATGGCCGGTTAAATCTATGCAGGAAAATATTTCAGTAACCGATTCATACAGCACCGGGAATGCCGTACAGGCAATGCTGGAGAAACTGCTGCAAATTTATGATGTTAAAACGCTGGTGGCGCAACTTAATGGAGTGGGTGAGAACCACTGGAGCGCGGCGATTTTAAAACGTGCGCTGGCGAATGATTCGGTATGGCACCGTTTAAGTGAAAATGAGTTCGCCCACCTGCAAACGTTGCTACCCAAACCGCCAGCACATCATCCGCATTATGCGTTTCGCTTTATCGATCTCTTTGCCGGGATTGGTGGTATCCGTCGCGGTTTTGAGTCAATTGGCGGTCAGTGCGTATTTACCAGTGAATGGAATAAACATGCGGTGCGCACCTATAAAGCCAACCATTATTGCGACCCGGCGACTCATCATTTTAATGAAGATATCCGCGACATTACCCTGAGCCATAAAGAGGGCGTAAGTGATGACGCGGCGGCGGAACATATCCGTCAGCACATTCCTGAACACGATGTTTTACTGGCCGGTTTTCCTTGCCAGCCGTTTTCGCTGGCTGGCGTATCGAAAAAGAACTCGCTTGGGCGGGCGCACGGTTTTGCCTGCGATACCCAGGGGACGTTGTTCTTTGATGTGGTGCGCATCATCGACGCTCGTCGTCCGGCGATTTTTGTGCTCGAAAACGTTAAGAACCTGAAAAGCCACGACCAGGGTAAAACGTTTCGCATCATCATGCAGACGCTGGACGAACTGGGCTATGACGTTGCCGACGCAGAAGATAACGGCCCGGACGATCCGAAAATCATCGATGGCAAACATTTTCTACCGCAGCACCGTGAGCGCATCGTGCTGGTGGGCTTCCGTCGCGATCTTAATCTGAAAGAAGATTTCACCCTGCGTGATATTAGCGATTGTTTCCCGGTGCAGCGAGTGACGCTGGCGCAGTTGCTGGACCCGATGGTCGAAGCGAAATATATCCTGACGCCGGTGCTATGGAAGTATCTCTATCGCTATGCGAAAAAGCATCAGGCGCGCGGTAACGGCTTCGGTTATGGGATGGTTTATCCGCACAATCCGCAAAGTGTCACGCGCACGCTTTCTGCCCGTTATTATAAAGACGGCGCGGAAATCTTAATCGATCGCGGCTGGGATATGGCGACAGGTGAGAAAGACTTTGACGATCCGCAGAATCAGCAACATCGCCCACGCAGATTAACGCCTCGTGAATGCGCGCGCCTGATGGGTTTTGAAGCGCCGGGAGAAGCGAAATTCCGTATACCGGTTTCTGATACGCAAGCCTATCGTCAGTTCGGTAATTCGGTGGTAGTACCGGTCTTTGCCGCGGTGGCAAAACTGCTCGAGCCAAAAATCAGACAAGCGGTGGCGTTGCGTCAGCGAGAAACACAACATGGCCGACGTTCACGATAAGGCCACGCGTAGCAAAAATATGCGCGCGATTGCCACGCGCGATACGGCAATCGAGAAACGTCTCGCCAGCCTGTTAACTGAGCAGGGGCTGGCGTTTCGTGTTCAGGAAGCCAGTCTTCCCGGACGTCCGGATTTTGTCCTTGATGAATTTCGCTGTGTGATATTTGCCCACGGTTGCTTCTGGCACCATCACCATTGCTATCTGTTTAACGTCCCCGCCACGCGAACAGATTTTTGGCTTGAGAAGATAGGTAAAAATGTCGAGCGCGATCGGCGCGATATCAGTCGTTTGCAGGAACTCGGCTGGCGTGTGTTGATTGTCTGGGAATGTGCGTTACGCGGGCGGGAGAAATTAACGGACGCGGCACTTACCGAGCGTCTGGAAGAGTGGATCTGCGGCGAGGGCGCCAGCGCGCAGATCGACACTCTGGGGATTCATTTACTCGCTTGATGCATCCTGAATGACGGGAGCGACAACGGGTTTTGCCGGGAAGAGATATTTCCCCAACGTGACCAGCACCACGGCGAAAACAATCACTCCTAGCGCCAGCCATTCAATCTTCGACAGCGTTTCGCCGCCCAGACCCGTACCCAGCAATACCGCGACCACGGGATTAACATAGGCGTAGCTGGTGGCCAGAGCCGGACTGACATTGCGGATTAAATACATATAAGCGTTGATGGCGATAATCGAGCCAAACAGCGTCAGATAGCCGACTGCAAGGAAACCAGAAAGCGAAGGGACTGCTGTCAGTTTTTCACCCGCAATCATCGACGCAATCATTAACACTACGCCTGCTGCCAGCATCTCAATGGCGCCTGCCATCATCCCTACCGGCAAGGTAATGCGCGAGCCATAAACCGACCCAAACGCCCAGCTAATTGAGCCGATTAAAATCAGCATTGCACCCCACGGGTTACCGCTTAAATTACCGCCACTATTGAGCATGATGATCCCGGCAAGCCCAATGGCGATACCCACCCATTCCAGTTTGCGCGTTTTAATGCCAAACAGGCGGCTGAAGCAAAGAGTAAAGAGTGGCACAGTTGCCACCACCACGGCGGCAATGCCGGAAGGGACGTTTTGATGTTCGGCAACCGTCACCATACCGTTACCGACAGCCAGCAGTAACAGGCCAATAAGCGCGGCGTTGAGCAGGGGACGTAGCGGCGGCAATTTGTGCCCACGCAGCAGTAAAAATGCCATCAATAAAAGACCTGCTGCCAAAAATCGCACCCCCGCCATCATTAACGGTGGCCAGCTTTCAACGCCAATCCGAATGACAAAATAGGTCGAGCCCCAAATGATATACAACGCAAACAGCGCGCCAAAAAGCGGTAACAACTGGCGGAAACGCATAATCCCTCACGGTGGAAATAAAAAGGTGGTTCATAGTAAACGTGAAAATCATTCTGCTGGCGAGAGATATAATTGTGCTTGATTGTTAAAAAAATGTTGACCTGTGAAGCACAGTATCAGGCAAGCCGATTTTGCTTCATACTTAGCGCGTCAACGAAAAAATGAGAGGGAATGCTTTTGGCCGGGAGTAGTTTATTGACGTTGCTCGATGATATCGCCACTTTGCTGGACGATATCTCCGTGATGGGCAAGCTGGCGGCGAAGAAAACCGCCGGCGTATTAGGGGATGACTTGTCGCTCAACGCGCAACAAGTTTCAGGTGTGCGTGCCAACCGGGAACTTCCTGTGGTCTGGGGCGTGGCGAAGGGATCGCTAATCAACAAAGTGATTCTGGTGCCGCTGGCGCTGATCATCAGTGCATTTATCCCGTGGGCAATTACGCCACTGTTGATGATTGGTGGTGCGTTTCTCTGCTTTGAAGGGGTAGAGAAAGTGCTACATATGCTGGAGGCGCGTAAACACAAAGAGGATCCGGCGCAGAGTCAGCAGCGTCTGGAAAAACTGGCGGAGCAAGACCCGCTCAAGTTTGAAAAGGACAAAATAAAAGGGGCCATTCGCACCGATTTTATTTTGTCTGCGGAAATTGTCGCCATAACGCTGGGTATTGTGGCGGAAGCGCCGCTGATTAATCAGGTGCTGGTGCTCTCAGGGATTGCTCTGGTGGTAACGATTGGCGTGTATGGCCTGGTGGGGATTATCGTTAAGATTGATGACCTGGGCTACTGGCTGGCAGAAAAGTCCAGTACGATGATGCAGGCGTTGGGTAAGGGGCTGTTGATTATCGCGCCCTGGCTGATGAAAGCATTATCGGTTGTCGGCACGCTGGCGATGTTCCTGGTTGGTGGCGGCATTGTGGTGCATGGCATCGCGCCGCTGCATCATGCCATTGAACATTTTGCCGGACAGCAGAACGCGCTGGTGGCGATGATATTACCGACTGTTTTAAATCTGATTCTTGGATTTATCATCGGTGGCATCGTGGTGCTGGGAGTGAAAGTGGTAGCGAAAATGCGCGGCCAGGCACATTAAAATTCACATTGGCTGTTATGCAAAATTCGCCATCCTCGACTAAGGTGAACAAGTTTCACTCGAAAAAAGGAGGCGAGTATGAGCTTTATGGTTAGTGAGGAAGTCACGGTAAAAGAGGGCGGCCCGCGGATGATTGTCACCGGGTATTCCAGCGGTATGGTTGAGTGCCGGTGGTATGACGGTTATGGGGTCAAGCGGGAAGCTTTTCATGAAACCGAGCTTGTTCCGGGGGAGGGGAGTTGTTCGTCGGAAGAAGTTTGAAAATGTGCAATTAACACCAGGCCGGATGTGGCGTTCACGCCGCATCCGGCAGTCCTGCCAGCGTCAATATCGAAGGCCTGATGCCTCGTATCATGCCAACATTATAAAATTATCGTTGTTTGGCGGTACGCTATCGCCAGGTTATGCCAGAATCATTAAAAAGCAGGTTGGGAGTCGTCAGGGTGCAGCACGAGACAAAAATGGAAAACCAGAGCTGGCTAAAAAAACTCGCGCGCCGCCTGGGGCCAGGTCATGTCGTTAATCTGTGTTTTATCGTGGTGTTGATCTTCTCCACTTTGCTCACCTGGCGTGAAGTCGTGGTGCTGGAAGACGCCTATATCTCCAGTCAGCGTAATCATCTGGAAAACGTTGCCAACGCGCTCGACAAGCAATTGCAATATAACGTCGATAAACTGATTTTTTTGCGTAATGGAATGCGTGAAGCCCTTGTTGCGCCGCTGGATTTCACCTCTATGCGTAACGCTGTTGTCGAGTTTGAACAACATCGCGACGAGCACGCCTGGCAAATCGAACTCAACAGACGACGCACTCTGTCAGTAAACGGTGTCTCGGATGCGTTAGTGAGCGAGGGAAATCAGCTTTCTCGCGAAAATGAATTACTCGACAATGAAATTACTGCCGCACTGGAAGTCGGATACTTACTACGACTGGCGCACAACTCTACTTCGATGGTTGAACAGGCAATGTATGTCTCACGCGCCGGATTCTACGTTTCGACGCAGCCGACGTTGTTTACCCGAAATATCCCTACACGTTACTACGAATTTGTCACACAACCCTGGTTTATCGGCCAATCAGAACGAGAAAATCGTCAACGTGGCGTACGTTGGTTTACCTCTCAGCATGACCATAACAATGTTACTGAACCGCAGGTCACCGTAAGCGTACCGGTCGACAGTAATAATTACTGGTATGGCGTGTTGGGAATGAGTATCCCTGTGCGCTCGATGCAGCAATTTCTAAAAAACGCTATTGATAAAAAACTGGATGGCGAATACCAGCTCTACGACAGCAAACTAAAATTATTGACTTCATCTAACCCGGAACACTCGGCGGAGGACCTTTTTGATCCTCGAGAGCTGGCATCTCTGGCGCAGGCTATGGAACACGATACGCGCGGTGGTATTAGGATGAACAGTCGCTATGTTAGCTGGGAGCGACTGGACCATTTTGACGGCGCATTAGTGCGCATTCATACGCTTAGTGAAGGTGTGCGTGGTGATTTCGGCAGCATCAGCATTGCGTTAACCCTTCTGTGGGCGCTCTTTACGACGATGTTACTTATCTCCTGGTATGTGATTCGCCAGATGGTCAGCAATATGTATGTCCTGCAAAGCTCGTTGCAGTGGCAGGCGTGGCATGACACCTTAACGCGCTTGTATAACCGTGGCGCATTGTTCGAAAAAGCGCGTCCGCTTGCCGAATTGTGTCAGATACACAAACATCCGTTTTCTGTCATACAGGTCGACCTTGACCATTTTAAAGCGATTAATGACCGCTTTGGTCATCAGGCAGGCGATCGTGTGCTGTCGCATGCTGCCGGATTAATCAGTCGTTCATTGCGTTCACAGGACGTTGCAGGCCGCGTGGGCGGCGAGGAGTTTTGTGTGATTCTGCCTGGCGCTAACCTGGCGCAGGCAACGGAAGTGGCCGAACGTATTCGCCTGAAGCTGAATGAAAAAGAGATGTTGATCGCCAAGAGCACGACCCTACGCATCAGTGCTTCGCTGGGGGTGAGTAGCAGCGAGGAAACCGGCGATTATGATTTTGAGCAATTACAGTCTCTGGCCGACCGGCGGTTGTATCTCGCAAAACAAGCGGGGCGCAATCAGGTCTGCGCGAGCGATAGCCCTTAACTGGCCGTGAAAAAGTGATCCAGCCCTTCGCGCCAGCCTTCCGGTCCTTCTCGCTGTGTCCGCCAGACACGGGCCGGATCCTCATTTTGCAAATGCACGCCTTCCCGGTTTAGCCCTTTTACGATCACCGCATAATCCATCACTTCCAGTAATGGTGCGTCATTTGGGCCGTCGCCTAAGCCAAGCGTGGTCGGACGTTTTCCACGCGATTGCTGATATGCCGCAATGATCCAGTTGGCTGCCTGATCTTTCCCGGCTGAGACATCCAGCACATGCCAGAAACGCGCACCTTGCACAAACTGCAAGCCCAGTTCATTCAGGCGATCGGTAAATTGCGCCATCCGCTCGTCACTGTCGCGCCAGATAAGCGTGACCGAAGCCTCATGCAATTGCGTCAGTGCGGCCTGGCTGCGGCTTAAGCCAGTCCATTCAGCGATGGTTGTATCATCGACGTCATCAAAGGTGGTGAATTTGAAGTGTTCTTTCTCACGCAGCGTATTTAATACCTGGCTGATCTCACTATGAGCAATCCCCGAGATGATGCGCGGAAAGCCGTCCAAATCCTGCCATTGTTGATCCAGTTGGATCACCGCGCCGTTCTCTGCAATGAGTGACAACCCTTGCAGACCTAACATCTTTTGCAGGTACAGCATTTCAGCCGAGGTTTTACTACTACACAGGATCACGGGGATCTCCGCTTCCCGCAGGCGGATTAACCAGGAGGCGGCAGGTTGCCAGTCATAGCTATGACTGTCCAACAAGGTGCCATCAAGATCGGTGAAAATCAGCAGCGGTTGATGAATTGAAAGCATGATCGCGCAGTACTCCCTTTGCCGGATATTTCTTAAAACAGCACGAATAATAAAAAATCGTTTTTTGGGAGCGATCACGTGAACGCCAGAGCCTCCAAGGGGTGACGCGGATCACACTTCCATTCATTAGTGACGTTAATCATTCATATCAAGAATATTTTCTTGTCAGCCTAAAAAATTGCGGATAAGGTGATGAACGCATCAGATTTCCTGGTGTAACGAATTTTTTAAGTGCTTCTTGCTTAAGCAAGTTTGATCCCGACCCCAACAAGGGTCGGGATTTTTTTATCACGCATTTAGCGATTCACTTCAGAGACGCTAAAGTCATGAATATCAAGTTCAAAGGCATCGGCTAATTCACGCCATGTATGATATTCACGGCCATCGACGCTAACGTGTTCCGAATCGTTCTGGCTGCGATGAACTTCGCTTTCGCTAATTTCATTGATCGCCGCCAGCAGGGCATCGACATCGACGCTGACCTCACGTTTTGCGGTATCGCTGTACTCTTTTGCGGTTTTCATCATCTTTCCTCGCAACCGTTGCTTATATGTTGCTGCCGACACGTCATGCCAGCCAAGCATTTCTTAAGTATAGACCGTTGAGAAAATCAGCACTCGCACGCGCCCGGCGCTGTCAGAAAAACGAAATTGTTCTAAACTGGCACAAAGCCACAGGAGGAAAACGATGAAGGTGAATGATCGGGTAACAGTCAAAACGGATGGCGGTCCGCGTCGTCCTGGCGTGGTACTGGCAGTTGAGGAGTTTAGTGAAGGCACAATGTACCTGGTTTCGCTGGAAGACTACCCGCTCGGCATCTGGTTCTTTAATGAAGCAGGGCATCAGGATGGTATCTTTGTGGAGAAAGCCGAGTAATTTCTGCCAGCCTGACTGGTGGTATCCCACCAGTCAGTATGCCTTAGCGCATGTTAACAAAAATACCATTTGTCACATTATCGGTCAGTCGGACGACATGGTAGATAACCTGTTTATTATGCGTTTTGATCTTACGTTTAATATTGCCTTTATGCGATGAAACGGTCTTGGCTTTAATATTCATTTGGTCAGATATTTGAATCGTTCCCTGGCCAGCCATCCACATTCGCAACATACTTGATTCGGTCCGGCTTAATGATAACGTTGGCATATTTAAAATGCTGGCCATCGTTGTCTCTTTTTTCAGAATATCGCCAAGGATATCATCAAGAGATTCCGGCTTAATCGATTTTGAGCTGATCAATAAATTTTTTCTGACCAATAGATATTCATCAAAATGAACATTGGCAATTGCCATAAAAACGATAAATAACGTATTGGGATGTTGATTAATGATGTGCTTGATACGTTGACTGTTAGAAGCATCGTGGATAAAACAGTCCTCATTAATAAACACCACTGAAGGGTGCTGTGAATCACAAGCGATGGCAAGGTCATCAACGGTTTCAATGTCGTTGATTTCTCTTTTTTTCACCCCTCTACTCAACAGATACCCGGTCAAACCCAACCGGGTGTAACTACATAAATCCATAATAATCGTTGACATGGCATACCCTCACTCAATGCGTAACGATAATTCCCCTTACCTGAATATTTCATCATGACTAAACGGAACGACATGGGTCACCTAATGCGCCACTCTCGCGATTTTTCAGGCGGACTTACTATCCCGTAAAGCGTTGTATAATTTGCCTGGAATTGTCTTAAAGTAAAGTAAATGTTGCGATATGTGAGTGAGGTTAAAACAAATATTTCGCCACAGGAGTATCCTGGAAGATGTTCGCTGGTATTATTTTTCGGATAATCCTTAGGATAACAAGATAAACATTAGGGAATCATATTACAGGTAATTCGCTGATAATATCTGCCAGCAAATTAAAAATTTCACTAAATAAATGTTCGCAAAAAGGAGCAATTAACGGCATTAATGCCGCCATTAATGAGATGCCGACAGTCAACGTTAATGGAAAACCAATAACAAAGATTGATAATTGCGGGGCCATACGATTCAGTAAACCTAATGCGAGATTCAGCGTCAGCAACAGGGTAATGAGCGGTAACGCCAGCATCAACCCGTTAAGAAAAATCAAACTCCCTGCCCTGGTGAGTGCCAGAAATGCATTGCTGTTCAGCGGTTCGCCACCAATGGGTAGAGTGTGAAATGTATCGACCAGCAACGAAATCAGCCATAAATGACCGTTAAATGTCAGGAACAACAGTAGCGCCAGCATATCCATAATGCGCGCTAAGACGGGCATATTGAGATGACTGCCAGGATCGACAAATGTCGCAAATGACAGCCCCATTTGCAGACCGATAATTTCGCCAGCGGTGCGCACAGCGGCGAAGGCAAATTGCATGGTAAAGCCGAGAGCAATGCCAATCAGGATTTGCTGCACCGCCAGCCATAGGGCATAGAACGAAAAAATAGCCACATCGTTGGCGGGTATTGCCGGAGCAATGGCGAACGTGATCATCATTGCGAGGCCCAGTTTTACCCGTTTTGGCACGCTGCGTTCGCTCAAAATGGGCGCGGTGGAGATCAGCGCCAGCACGCGCAGTAATGGCCAGAAATACAGGCTTAACCAGGAAAGCCATTGATCGCTTGTTACCTGCAACATTGCATCGATTACCCGATGATATACGGTAGGTTAGTGAATAAGGTACGAACGTAATCCAGCAACAAGTTGAGCATCCACGGTCCGGCAATAATAATGGCGATAAATACGGCGATGATTTTCGGAATGAACGACAGCGTCATTTCGTTAATCTGCGTGGCGGCCTGCAAAATGCTGATGATAAGACCGGTGACCAGCGCCACCAGCAACAGCGGGGCAGCCAGTGCCAGCGCGACTTTCATCGCTTCTGTCCCCATCATCATGACCGATTCGGGTGTCATTTGGCCTCTCTAGCTGTAAAAGCTTTGTGCCAGCGAGCCGACCAGCAATTGCCAGCCATCCACCAGTACAAACAACATCAGTTTAAACGGCAGGGCAATGGTCGCGGGGGGAACCATCATCATCCCCAATGCCATCAACACACTTGCAATAACCAGGTCGATAATCAAAAACGGAATGAAAATCGTGAAGCCTATCTGGAAGGCGGTTTTCAACTCGCTGGTCACGTAGGCCGGGAGCAAAATGCGCATCGGCACTGCTTCAGGTCCCTGCAACGGGCCGGTATTCGCCAGCCTGGCAAACAACCCTAAATCCGCCTCGCGGGTCTGGCGCAGCATAAACTCACGCAGTGGCTGCGCCCCTTTTTCCAGTGCCTCCTGCATTGAAATTTTCTCTTCGCTGAATGGCTGGTACGCATCGACATAAATTTTGTCGATTACCGGAGACATAATAAAAAAGGTCAAAAACAGCGCCAGCCCCAGCAAAACCTGGTTGGGCGGCGCGGAGGGCGTTCCCAGTGCGTTACGCAATAAACCAAAAACAATGATGATGCGGGTGAAGCTGGTCATCATCAGTAAAATTGCCGGAATAAAAGTCAGCGAGGTGATGAACACCAGCGTCTGCACTGGGAGTGACCAGCTTTGTCCACCGCCAGGCAGCGGCTGGCTGGTGATGCCAGGCAGTTGAGCAAAGGCGAGGGGAGTAAGCAGCCAGAGAAGGGCCGGTGCGACAGACAAGAGGCGACGCATCAGGCTCTCCCGCCACGCTTAAGCAAATTATTCATGACCGACTGAAAATCGGCTTGAGGTAACTCTTCCGTTGGCGCAGAAGGGGGAAGTTTATGCAGCAGATTGATTTGCCCGGTAGTAACACCGAGCACCAGTCGCGCATCTTCCACATCGACCACCACAACCCGTTCACGCGCCCCCAACGAGGCACTAGCGCTGACTTTCAGCCCGTTCGTGCCATTACGTTTGGGAGCAAATCCCAGCCTTTTTACCAGCCAGGCCGCAGCGAGGATCAGGACAATAATGGCAATTAGCGCGCCGCTCACCTGAAGGAGCGGAGCAGCAGAAACCGGCGCGGAAGGTTGTACAGTAGCGTGGTTATTCATCACTAACGGCTCAGGCGGCGCATCCGCTCGGATGGGGTAATGATATCGGTGATCCGCACGCCATATTTATCAGCGACTACGACAACTTCGCCCTGAGCAATTAAATAACCGTTGATCAGAATATCCAGTGGTTCGCCCGCCAGACCGTCCAACGCCACGACTGACCCTTGCGTCAGACGCAACAACTCTTTGATAGTCATTCGTGTGCGGCCCAGTTCGACGGTCAGCTTAACCGGAATATCCATAATCAGGTCGATATCCTGCAATGTTCCACTGACGTCGCCGCCGCCAAGCTGCTGGAACACGGCCTCAGCCGCGCCTTTGCCACTTGTTGATTTTTGTTCGCCTAACGCTTCAGCCCACAGATCGTCCATTGCGCCGTTGTTGTCATCGGCCGGATTATTCAAGTCACTCATTTGGGCTGTTCCTCGTTCAGAGAATTCAAAATCGGGTTAATCAAATGTTCTATCCGTAACGCATACTGACCGTTGATGGTGCCGTACTGGCTGGTCAGTACCGGAACGCCGTCAACATGGGCGATAATGCGATCGGGTTTTTCTATCGGCAGGACATCGCCGGGCTTCAGCTTTAAAATCTGCGACAGGCGCAGCGAAATATCGGCAAAGTTGGCAACCAGCTCCAGCTGTGAATGCTGCACCTGGCGCACCAGGTTATCGCGCCAGTTCTGATCTTCATTACGCGAGTTTTCCAGCGGCGGGTTAACCAACAATTCCCTCAGTGGCTCGATCATGCTGAATGGCAGGCAGATATTAAATTCGCCGGTCAGGTTGCCAATCTCCACATGGAACGGCGTGTTAACCACAATGTCGTTCGGTGAGGTGGTGATATTGGTAAATTTCACCTGCATTTCGGAACGCACGTACTCGACTTCCAGCGGATTAATCGCCTTCCACGCGTCGCTATAGCCTTCAAGTGCCAGCTTCAACATGCGATTGATGACGCGCTGTTCGGTATGAGTAAACTCACGACCTTCTACTTTGGTAGGGAAGCGACCATCGCCGCCAAACAGGTTATCCACGGCGATAAACACCAGACTCGGCGAAAACACCACCAGCCCTGTGCCGCGCAGCGGTTTCAGATGGATAAGGTTCAGGTTGGTTGGCACCGGCAGGTTGCGGGCAAATTCATGGTACGGCTGAATGCGAATGGCCCCGACGGTAATGTCTGGGCTACGGCGCAGCAGGTTGAACAGCCCCATACGAAAATGGCGGGCAAAACGTTCATTGATGATTTCCAGCGCCTGTAACCGTTCGCGCACAACCCGTCGTTGGGTATTAGGATCGTACGGACGAATGTCACTTTCGCCGCTAACACTGGTTGTCGGTTCGTCTTTGACCTCGCTGTCACCATTCAACAGCGCATCAATTTCAGCTTGAGAAAGAATACTATCGCCCATGTCGTTATCGCAGAATAAAAGCGGTATACAGCACGTCGGTGACATCCTGTTTCGGTTGCCCGGCAACAAGCGGGGGGGAAAGTGTGGCTTTAATTGCGGCAATCAGTTGTTGCTTGCCTTCTTCCGTTGCCAGCACGGCGGTATCCTGGCGCGAAAACAGTAACAGCAAGCGACTGCGGACTTCCGGCAAATACTCGCTCAACCGCGAACGGGTGGCTTCATCTTTCAGTCGCAGCGTTATACCGATATAAAGCACGCGATCTGCATCGCCAAGATTGACCGTAAAAGTGTCTAGCGCATAGAAGACAGGTGAGAGCACGACGTGTTGCTGCGCTTTGTCGCCAGCGGTCACTTGTTGCGAATGCCAGTAGCTGTAACCCGCGCTGGCACAAGCCGCGAGAGTGATGAATACCAGGATCGGGAGCCAAAGCGATCGCCTGCTTTTCTTGCTTATCGCGTAATCAGTCATGTGTTGCGGTCTTCCTGTGTCGCTACTGCTTATCGGCTAATTATCCTGCGTCTTAAGTGTGGCAAAGCGGGGAAAAGACGCGGATTAAGGTGCTACCTCTGACGTTAGGCGAAAATATCGACGCCACTATTGCCCGATGAAACTCTCTGAAGAGTTGTTGGAACTGGCAATGCATCGTCATCCTCGGTTGTCAGGCGTTCATGGCCTGCTGTGCGTGGACTTTGTTGTTGCTCGGAAGCTGCCTGCTGCTGACCGCTAAAACTCTCACCGCTGATATTGCTCTGCCCCAACTGAATTCCGCTTTCTGCCAGTTGTGTGCGCAGTACCGGCAAAGCCGCTTCCAGAGCGGCGCGCACGTGCTGATGCGGTGAAACCATCTGAATTTGCGCCTGGTTGTCATCCACCTTAAGGGAGATTTGCACTTCGCCTAAATCTTGCGGATGCAAACGCAGTTCGGCACTTTGTTGCCCCTGGCGGGTAAACAGCGAAATATGCTGGCTTAAGGATTGTTGCCATTCGTGGGAACCCAGCGGTGCGCTCAAAACAGGCGCTGCGACGGTGGGCAGTGGCTGCGTCTGGTGCGGAGTAATTAGCGGACTGGTGACAGTAGTAACAGGTGAAGGCGTGCTGATGATCTCCGCTTTACTCTGGGCTTCAGCGACCAGCGGTGTTAATGGCTGATCTGGCACACCAGGGGCGTCGTCAGGTTGTGCTGTTGCGAGTTGCGCGGTAGTCAGTTTTGTTGAGAGTGCTTGCTTCTGCGTCGGTAACGCTGTGACAGGCGCATCAGTCACTTTGGGGGTATTGTCAAAACCGGGCAGCATAGCAAAAAGGGCGCTCAGGCTGGCGACAGCATCTTCATTAAGGTCATCCGTTTTATCGTCGGCGACCGTCTCCTTTTCTGGCATGGCTGCCAGCGTATTAACCAGAGCCGTCGTCAGCGGCGTTGTATCGGGTCGTGCTGCGGTTATTTCAGCCAGCGTTTCGTCAGTAGCGATGTGTAAATCAGACGGCAATACCCCGGCCAGAATTTCGTTGGCGCGTTCTTTACCTTGCGCGTGTGGGGTATCCACTGCAACCTGAAGCAATGGCGAAGCTTTGCCTGGTGCTGCATCTCCTGCTAATGCCCCGCTCAACAACGCAAGAAAATCCTGTGCCGTGTCAGTGGCGCTAGCACCGGGCAATGTGGATGTGTCAACGTCAGCGGTAATCAAGGGCGCTAAACGAATCATTCAGTTTTCCTCATGGCGGCGCGCTGGGCGAACTCGTCCATCTTTTTCTGATCGAGGCGGTTTTCTGCTAACAGGGCCGCCGTGGATTGCCGTTCCTGGAGGGTCTGCCAGGCCTGCAAACGTTGTTTTTTTTCTCGCCAGCTGTTCAGAGCAATGTCAACTTTCTGCGTCCACTGATTAAGCTGCTGGCGGTGCTGGGTAATGGCCTTTTCCAGCGTCTGAATGAACTGCTGGTAGTTGATCCAGCGATTACTGGTCATTCCTGCACTCATGTCGTTGTTCAGGTTACTGCGATATTCGTTTTGATAATCGATCAGCATTTTGAGTTGTTCTTCCGCCTGCTGACATCCGCGACGCATTTCACCCAGCAGGCGGGCCGCATTATCCACCTCTTTTTCTGCCAGATCTTTCAGGGTCGCCAGGGCGCCATGTTCTGCCATCTGCTGTTATCTCCTGCGTAATCACACCGTCGGAAAAATACGTTCCAGCCCCTGGAGAGAGTCTTCCCAGTCCGCGCGTTCAAAAATGCCTTGTTGCAAATAGCCCTCCAGCTGCGGCCACAAGGCGATAGCTTTATCGAGCATTGGATCGCTGCCTTTGGCATACGCGCCGACGCTGACCAGATCGCGGTTACGTTGAAAACTCGACAACAGCTGCTTGAATGTACGTACCCGCGCGTAATGCTGCTCGCTGATCAACGCCGTCATTGCACGGCTGATTGAGGCTTCAATATCAATTGCCGGATAGTGCCCGGCTTCCGCCAGACGACGAGAAAGCACAATGTGACCGTCGAGGATCGCCCGCGCGGAGTCAGCAATCGGATCCTGCTGGTCATCGCCTTCGGTGAGCACGGTATAAAACGCGGTAATCGAGCCGCCGCCGCTGATTCCGTTTCCGGCACGTTCGACCAGCGCCGGTAATTTGGCGAATACCGACGGCGGATAACCTTTGGTGGCGGGTGGTTCGCCTATCGCCAGCGCAATCTCACGCTGGGCCATCGCGTAGCGGGTGAGGGAGTCCATAATCAGCAATACATGCTGACCACGATCGCGAAAATCTTCGGCAATGCGCGTGGCATAGGCGGCACCCTGCATTCGCAGGAGCGGAGAAACATCCGCCGGAGCGGCAATCACCACGGAGCGCGCACGCCCTTCGGCACCGAGAATATTCTCAATAAAATCTTTTACTTCTCGCCCACGTTCACCAATCAAACCAACGACGATCACATCGGCACGCGTGTAGCGTGCCATCATTCCCAGCAGCACACTTTTACCAACGCCAGATCCGGCAAACAGCCCCATACGCTGCCCGCGCCCAACGGTAAGCAGGGCATTAATTGGGCGCACGCCCGTATCCAGCACATGCTCAATCGGTGTACGTTGCAACGGGTTAAACGGCGGGGTAATCAGGGCGCCTGTTTCAGTCGTGTCGGGGGAGGGCAGACCATCGAGCGGTTTACCACCGCCGTCCAGAACGCGACCTAATAACGCCGGACCGAGCGGTAGCTGCTTGCCGCTTTGCAGCCCATCGCCGGAGATATTTCTGGCGTAAACGCGTGCGCCGGGCAGCACGCCTTCCACTTCCTCCAGCGGCATTAAAAACAGCCGTTGACCGTTAAAGCCAACCACTTCGCTTTCTACTTCGTGCGTTTCGGTGCCGTTCTGACGTTCAATGACACAGGTTGCGCCGAGCGGCAGTTGCAATCCGGTGGCTTCCAGCACCAGCCCGGTGGCGCGGGTTAATCGCCCGTAGCGACGCACCGCAGGCAACTGCGCCATTTTGGCTTCGAAGTTATCCAGCGAGGTTAGCCAGCGAGTCAGCCGCGTGGTCATTACACCACTCCTGGCGCTGCCAGACGGCAGAGTTCTTGCCAGCGGGTGGCGACACTGGCGTCGAGATCGCCTTCATCAGCGGAGACTTTACAACCGCCAGGATGCAGGGTCGGGTCGCCGCGCAAGCGCCAGCCATGCAAACTTAAGGTTGCGCCGAGCATCTCATCAACACGTTGCAGATCATCCGGGTGCACGCGTAGCTGCGGTTTGCCGCTGAATAGCGGTTCTTGCTGCAACAACTGTTGAATCTGTTTGATCAGTGCCGAGTTGTCCACCGTTGGCGTCTGGCCGATCACCTGACGCGCTGCCTCCAGCGCCATCTGCATCAGGCGTGAAGCAATCACGCTATCAAGCGCGTCAAGGGTGGTCTGAAACTCGCTGACCAGTTGCTGCATCCGGGCATGAATCGGCGCTTGCTGGGATTTTGCTTGTGCCAGTCCTTGTTCCAGCCCCTGAGCCAGACCTTCCTGATAGCCTTGTTCATGGCCTTGCTGGCGACCTTCGGCAATCCCCGCCTGATAACCTTGCTCGTGGGCCTGCATTTGCAGTTGTGCCAGTTGCTGCTCAAGGCTGGGTTCGACCTCTTCAGTGACGGTTTCTTCTGGCTCCATCAGCGGCACAAACTCCGCCTGTGGTGGCGCGAGATCGTCCGGTGTCCAGGTTTTCCACGGCAGATTATCAGACATAGGTATCCTCGCCGCTGCCAATCACCATCTCGCCGGTTTCGGCAAGGCGGCGCACAATCAGCAGAATCGCTTTCTGTTCGTTTTCCACCTGCGACAGACGCACCGGACCACGGTTGGCGAGATCGTCGCGCAGAATATCGGCAGCACGTTGCGACATATTGCGCAGGAATTTTTCGCGCAGTGGCTGTTCTGCACCTTTCAGCGCGATCAGTAACGATTCGGAATCCACTTCCTGCAACAGACGCTGGATGCTGCGATCGTCGACATCCACCAGATTTTCGAACAGGAACATCTCGTCGATGATTTTCTGCGCCAGCTCGCCGTCAAATTCACGTACGGCGGTAATAACCGCTTCTTCCTGCTGAGTTTTCATCAAGTTGATAATTTCGGCTGCTGTTCTCACGCCGCCCATTTTGCTGCGTTTGAGGTTCTGGCCATCGAGCAGGCCATTCAGCACTTCTGTCAGTTCAGCCAGTGCAGCAGGTTGTACGCCGCCAAAGGTGGCGATACGTAGCATCACGTCGTGGCGCAGACGTTCATCGAACAACGCCAGAATATCGGCGGCTTGAGCGCGTTTCAGATGCACCAGAATGGTGGCGATAATCTGTGGATGTTCATCGCGAATCAGATCGGCGGCGCTCTGTGGCTCCATAAAGTTGAGCGTTTCAATACCGCTGGCAGTGTCGCGGGTTTCGAGAATATCTTCCAGCAGGCTGGCGGCACGCTCTTCGCCCAGCGCTTTGACCAGCACTGAACGCAGATAATCATTGGCGTTAATATTCAGTGCGGCAAACTGTTCGGCTTCTTGTTCAAACTCTGCCAGTACTTCAGTTAATTGTTTGTTGGAGATCTGCGAGACGTTCGCCATTGCCGCGCTCAGGGTTTGCACTTCTCGTTGGGACAGGTGCTTGAATACCTCTGCCGCCCGGTCTTCGCCAATGGTCATCAGCAGAATGACGCTTTTATCGGTGCCTGTCAGGTTACTCATGATCGTTATTTATCCACTGGCGAATGACCAGCGCCACTACGCGCGGATCGTTATCAGACATGTCGCGGATGCGCTGGCTCATTACCTCAGCCCCCAGACGTTGGTTAGCGCGGCGTTGTTGCAGTTGTTCGTCTTTGCTCAGGCGTACTTCCACTGCATCTTCCGTCTCCTGGCGAGTTTGTGTCTGTTGCTGAACGGCTTTCACCACCTCAGCGCGGCGGATTAATTGCGGACGCACCGCTTTACGCCACAGCAGCCACGCCACCAGTATCACCAGCAACCAGCGTCCGGCAGCCAGTAACTGATCGATAAACGCTTGTTGTTGCCAGAACGGCAACTCACCACCACTTTCATCACTACTGGTAAACAGCGAGTTGACGACATTGAGCGAATCACCGCGTTTTTCCGAAAAGCCCATTGCCTCGCGGGTCAGATCATCAATTTGTTTCATCTGTTCGGCGCTCAGTGGCAACGGTTTGCCATCCGGCAGCGTTTTGTAATTCACCACAACCGCGACAGACAGACGTTGCACGTCGCCGACGTTCATTTTGGTATGACGAATGGTGCGATCGACTTCGTAGTTGCTGGTTTCATTACGCTGTGTGCTGCGCGGTCCACTATTGCTGGTGGTGCTCGTCTGTTGCTGGCGATTGTTTTGATTTGCCGGAGGCGTACTGATCGGCGCGTTATTTGCGGGCGCGGGCTGATTAGATAATGCCCCCGGCACGCCGCCCGGATAACCGGAACCGCTTTGCTCGCTTTCATTCAGTTGACGGGAACGAAGTGCTGCCTGTGACTCATTGCCATTAGGGCGATACTGCTCTTCTGTTTGCTCTTTACTGGCGAAATCCAGCTGCGCTGTGACTTGCGCATGAATATTGCCGTTGCCGACAATAGGCGACAGAATTGCTTCAATACGACGCTGAATGCGGCCTTCGACATCGCTGGTATATTTCAACTGAACATCATTGAGATCGCGCCCGCTGGTGTTGGACTGGGTTAACAGATGCCCACCTTGATCCACCAGTGTAACGTTACCCGGTGGCAGCCCAGCTACTGCACTGGAAACCAGATGCACAACGGCGCTAATTTGCCCTTCATCCAGCGCTCGTCCTGGCAATAAATTCACCGTTACCGATGCGGAAGGGGATTTTTGCTCACGAACAAATAAAGACGGTTTCGGCATCGCCAGATGCACGCGCGCCCCTTTTACCGGGCCGATGGTTTCGATGGTACGAGAAAGTTCGCCTTCCAGCGCTCGCTGATAATTCACCTGTTCGCTGAACTGGCTGATACCAAACTTTTCCTGATCGAGCAGCTCAAAGCCGACCGCCCCGCCTTTAGGTAAGCCTTGCTGCGCCAGACGCAGACGCAATTCGTGAACCTTATCCGCCGGAACTTCAATTGCACCACTGGCTTCACTAAAGCGGTAAGGGATGTTCATCTGCGTCAGTTGGCTGACGATCGCGCCACCATCCTGATCGGAAAGGTTGCTGAATAACGTGCGGTAATCAGGGGCTTTTGCCCATAGAACTAACGCGACTATCACTGCCACTGCAGCGGAACCAGCAACAATCAAAGGGATTCTCGGATTCGCGCGTAGGCGATTAAGCCACTCAAGAGATTTTGTCTGGGCTGCAGTCGTATTCATCGTGCACCTCGCGGCAGATGAAAGACGGCGTTATTAGCAAAGTGGAACAAGACGCACTCCCGGGTCAGCAAACTCGAAAAATTGACGGCCTCATTATTTGTGGTTTTATTTTTTTCTATGCGCCAATTAACCCGGTTTTTTATCGTTATTTAACGCCTTTATCTTATTGACTTACTGTTAATCTCTGCTACCAGAAATGGTCCAGGAGATGAATATGTCAGCCATACAGGGGATTGAAGGGGTTATCAGCCAGTTACAGGCTACGGCGATGAGTGCCCGTGCGCAGGAATCACTACCACAACCTGGCATCAGTTTTGCCGGACAGTTTCATGCCGCGCTCGATCGTATAAGTGATACGCAAACCGCCGCCCGCACTCAGGCAGAAAAATTCACCCTCGGCGAACCCGGCGTAGCGCTAAACGATGTGATGACCGATATGCAAAAAGCCTCAGTTTCAATGCAAATGGGGATTCAGGTGCGTAATAAGCTGGTGGCGGCGTACCAGGAAATGATGTCCATGCAGGTGTAGGTTTTGTAACCTGTTGACTATGCTTGTTTAATTACATCCGATCCCACAGCGTGGGGCATGGATGGGGCAAACTCACTCAATTTCTGGTTTAAAATGGATACCTGATCCTGATTGTTTTCTGCCATCCACGATCCGTAAACGCGATAAACCATCTGAGAATCAGAGTGTCCCATTTGCTTCGCGATGAAGTTAGGGTTAGCTCCAGCGGTCAAAGACCAACATGCAACTATGATACCGGAAGTTCACGCAATTTTATGATTGCTGTAAGGCTGCCAATGGTTTGACAGCCTTTTATATATTCCATTAACAGAAGAATATATTTTATGTGCACTGATTATAACCATGAATGAAATTAGTTAAAGAATCCGCTAGCTTCTTTTTCTTTGGCTTTTCCAGTACTTTTCATTAACTCCTTTCCACCTTCAGAAATATTTCTATTTGCATCTGCGTTGGATTGAAGGATGTCTGTCTGTGCAGCTTTGTTCTTCAGTTCTTGATCTATAAAGTCATTCTCTCTTTTGACTCGAGCTTCTTCTCGAGCTAAAGCCAATTTTAGTTTTTGAATCTCTAAGCTTCGTAATTCATTTTCATATGCGATGTCTCGTTTCTTATCTTCCTTAATTTCAGATTCTAACTTTTCGCGTGCGGCTTTTCTGTCTGCAGCAATAGCTGCAGCTTTTCTATTTTGTGCTTCAATTGCACTAGCACGTCGTTGCTGCTCCAGACGGGCTTCTCGCTCTAGATTTTCCTTATGTGCGTCATTTGCTCTTTTTTCTTCAGCGATTCCTTGTTGTTCTGCTTCAGCTACTGCCGCAAGTTGACTTTGTAAGGAACTGGCAAAACTGAGAGAGAAAGGTATAGCAACAAGAGCTATGAGTATTTTTTTCATGATGGATACTGTGTGTTATGCTTTTTCAGGGCAAGAGGCATTAGGCTGAATTCTGGTTTCATTATTTTTTGTCGAAATGACTACAGCTAAACCTGGGGTAAATTGACAAGATTTGCCCACTTGGGTTGATGTAAACATTTTTGTTCCATCTTTGTAGGTTAAAGAAACACCCTCTACAATAGATTTATCTTTTACAAGTGTACCCGCAGCTGCTCCAACTGCTCCCCCACCCACAGCTCCTGCTGCGGTTCCCAGATTACTTCCGGTTCCAACGTTATGTCCAGCCACCCCCCCAGCAACGGCGCCTAAAATAGCTCCGAAAGTTTGAGCTGCTTGTTTATTTGCAGTGTTGTCAACAGCAACTTTAGCGGGAAGAACAGAAATGATATTAACTGTTTTAGTTTCTTGCTTTGAATTTAATTGATTGGCTTCGTAAACGTCAGCAGCATACTCATCAGCATTTGATTGACATCCAGAGATGCCGGCAGATAGGTATAACATGATGATAGTTATTGATTTTTTGTGTGTAAACATTACGTTTCTCCTTTTTAGGTAAAATTGTTAAAGCGCGTATTTTTAGGATTAATCTCAAAAAAGTAAAGAAATAAATTATATTCGGATAATAAAAACAAATAAAATGTTGCCTAATTCGATATGGCTCACATTTTTCTGATGTAAAAAATGAATAATTATATGTGTCAAGTCATTATATTAATAACCTGAGTAGTAACAGATAATAAGTGGTTAATTTGCGTTAAGGCAGGAAAAATAGTTATCTATTAAGGTAGAAAAGATGTTTGTAACATTTGTTATAATTTACTGCAGGGATTTGTTTGCTATTTAATGTAAGTTTGCAATTAGTTGAAATATAGCATATGCATTTCTGTAATTTACATGGTCGATATTTGTTCACTTATAATGCAATATGCTAATTTCATGTATCTGCAGATATCTACTGTTTGACTGAGAAATGTAGTTTTTTACGAGAGGATTTATCTACAAGACCCCATGGCAGCGCGGCACTATCACATGGGGACTGCTTTGTGCCAGAGGCGGAAGTTCCTAACATCATGCTGCATTAGTTTAAGGGGAGTAGGTCGGCACGCGTAACGAAGTTTCTCATACTGAATGTGAGCGCATCGATGTTTGTCGATGTAGTATGCTTGGAACTTGTTTGATTTTATTTCCTGTGATGCTTTTCAGCATAATAACTTCCTAGTTTACCTAGGAATATATGATGAACTATTTTTATATTTAAGGATTTACTTTGAAATTAAAGTCTGCTGCAGAGAGAATAAGAAGAGATAGTTTAAATGCATATTTTAAACGCATAAATTGGAGGTTTATGGACGATCGAGTTCAAAGGGAGTTTGAAATTTTAAATGCTGACACTCATAGTGCCGATATCTTTGGAAGCCTTTACATTAGCAGATCAAAAGATGATGAACCAATCAAATCATCTAATCTTATTAGTTCACAATATATTAATTCGACTCATATTTTTACTGGGGTCAGATTCTTGGGTTTTAACATATCATCCTCTGACAACAAAAGATTAGAAGTTGCATTCGAAAGGAATGCTCAATTATGGTATTCGCAGGGACCATCCGGTGATGTTCTTGTGTTTGTTGCGCCTTATCAATCTAATGCTGGGAAAATCAATGAAACTGAAATAATAATAGGTAAGTATCAAAACCCATCCCAAATAACACCCAAACACATAAAAAAACATTTTTCCATATATTGTAGGTATTGTACATCCACTGCACAGCATTCTGCTTCCAATATGAGCAATTATATTTATAGGCAATACCTTATTTTTAATGACTTTAGATTCAAGTCAACATATAGATATAAAGTTATCAAAACGGTTGAGAGATTTTTAGTTCTTATCTTGGCAGGGGCTGCTATATGGGCCTCCCTTTATGCTGGAGGAAAACTATAGTGAATCAATACTCACCAAAATCTCGGACTGAGACAAGTATTAAACTTTTAAAAGCACTCCTTTGTCTGCTTCTCGCTCACAGCGGACCTTCAGACCAGCAGATTGTCCGTTCCATACCTGGAGCGGAAGTGGCCGAGGGTCATAAAGAGCTAAACCCCCGGCATTGCTTGTCAGCTGTTTATCGCCGTTCCTGGGTACAAGTGAGCACTAAGGCGAGCATTGTTAAAATCACCAACACAACCACCAGTTGTGTACAGATTCTGACCGCAAAGCGAACTCTCCGGCATGCAGGTTGGAAAAAGCACAGTTGACCTAAAATGCTCCTCCAGCCAGAAACCAAAGGCAGCTGATAATTCGAAAGCCAAAAAAGATAAAGTGGGGAATGTGCCCGCAAATTCTTAACAATATAGCCAAACCGAGAAGCGAATGATATCCGGCCCTGATGCGGGCTGGATATTAAATTTCCGCCGCTCAGTTATCGCAATGACCTGGCACTGCTAACTTAACTTCAGGTTTAGAAACGACGCGGATACCTTCGTTTTCGGAAACCTGTTCAAGTCCAGCTCCACCAACAAAAACGCCCATTTTGATGTACTGGCGAACAAAGTAGTTTTTCCCGGACGTGACATTGATTGTCAGATTATTAGGTGAAAACTCAGATTCAGTTCCCAGCGTATGTGGTTGGCTGGTCGATATTTGCTGATAGAAAAAGACTCTGTCAGCCGTTTCACCAAGACAACGGCCGTCAAGATAAACATCCTTTTTTAACGCTTTACCAACAAAACTGTCTCTGTAAACGTATAGACCGGCTTTACCATTTTCCGGGATCGGGAAAGACTTAGCTGTCTCGTTTTCAGTATTACTGGCCAGAGGAACCGATGCACACCCCCCCAGAAGCACAGAGGAAAGAATGACTGCAGCAATTGTAATTTTATTCATTGAATTCTCATGGAGTTAAGAAAATCGCCTAATGAGAATAATCTTATTTTACACTCATGTCATTAAAGGAGGCATTGAATCACGACAACATCAATGTTCATCCCGGAACCGTCAACTTCCGCGATTCGCTCATAACAGACATTCACTTCAGTTGTGGCAGGCAGGCTGGGTGGGGGAAAGCGTGAAAGAAAAGAAGACAGCTGCGTCGTTTGACATCACTGCTATCTTCTAACTGGTTATGCAGGTCGTAGTGGGGGGCACACAAAGCTTTGCACTGGATTGCAAGGCTTTGTGCTCTTCGATGCTGAGTGGTGGGGCATATATGGGGTAAATCACATCGTTATATCTACGGCGAACTACGATGCTTGATGTTTCAGTCAACTCTGACTGCCTGTTATCTGGTGCGCCCCAGGGCTTTCTTTGTCATCAACGAAAAATACATGGTCACAGGCATGAACATGAAGGTGTTAGTTAATCGCTATTTCGGAACCGTTCATTTAAAAAATTTTATTAATAACCAGTCACTGTCAGAGCTGAGCTGGCGAGAACAGCTAAATAAGTGGTTTGTTGTTCTCGATATCTTCAATATATAAAAGTGTATTATCGATAGAATAGTAACGCCGCTTATTATCACCAACGTCAGTAACCCACCGGAAAACGCCAGCCTTTGCAAGCGTTATACAATATTCCCGAAATGTTGACTGTCTTGAAATGTGAGTCCGGGCTGCTTTTTTGACTTGCTCAGGATCCTTGATGGCACTGACTTTTAATAGACTTCTGCTCCCTCTGATTAACAAAACATTGTCATCGTGCGTGACGATCCTGATGTTATCTGTGGCAAGATAGTAAATATAATGTGCAATACGATGACGTTTTAACTCAGCATAAAACCAGGAAAAGTTTAGCTCCGTTCTCACTTGCTCAAACATCTTTTGAAAATTAGCAACCTGATCCATCAGGGAAATAATCTCTCGTCAGTTGTGAGGGAGAGTAGTTTGCATGATCGGTGTTATTCCTTCAATCTGGTCCGATCACTTAATGCTGTGTCTGTGTGAATCAATAATAGTCCAACTGCGGTACGGAAAATAGACAACGGAGTATTCGTAGCAAGTGACTCCCGCTGCCTGAAACAGCGGGAGAAAAGATTACTTCTGAATTAGATAACGAATGGTCGGCCCGTCTTGCTGAATATCCAGTACCGTATAGCCGTGATTACGCGCATCCAGCGGAATATTGTTAATCGACTGTGGACAATCGCTGACCACTTCGAGGATCTCGCCTTTTTTTAACTGCGGCATCGCCTCAAGGGTTGCAACCGCCGGGTAAGGGCAGGGCTCGCCCACCATATCAAGACGGTAATCAGGAACGATATTTTTCATGCGATCTCCTTAGCTGTCTGCGGCGCCGCACGGCGGAAGAAGCGTTTTTCCCAACCGATAATCAACATCAGCGCAGCGAACAATAGTAAATATGTCACCAGCAGGCCGCCCATTGGACCAAAGGTTTTTAGCAGGTTGATTTTGTCCCAGTCGGTTGCCAGCGCCGGGGCGAAATCATCCCAGTAATACGCCAGAATCGTGGAGCCAATAACGTTGCCCAGACCGACCCACCAGTAATGTACCTGGCCTTCCACCGCGCGGTACATCCATCCCGTTTCGCAGCCGCCCGCCAGCACAATACCAAAACCAAACAGTAATCCACCAATTACCGCGTTCGGACCCGCCCACATGATTTTAGGTTCTACGCCTAACTGTACATAACTGAAAATCCCGATGGCACTTACCGCCATACCGAAAATGATCGCTTTCGCCATGTGGGTTCGTCCGGTGATCCACATGTCGCGGAACGCCGAAGTAAAGCAGATTTGTGCACGTTCTATCAGCAAGCCAAAGCCGACACCAAACAGCATCGCCAGCCCCAGCTTTGGTTGGTTCATCGCCGTCAGCAGCGCCCAGCCCAGCATGCCGAAAAAGACCAGCATCCCGAGACGAAAACGGCGCCGCGCCTGATCTGGTTTCTGCGTCAACGGTGAGGCGGCAGAGACTTTCTGCATTTTCACGGGGATACGAAAGACAGGCAGCAGGGTAAAGCGCGCGCCAAACCATGAGCCGATGGCGGTAGCGATGGCAAAGAACCAGGCGTGCAGCGAGAACTGAGGAATGCCGGTAAAGAACGCCGCCAGGTTACAGCCCATCGCCAGACGCGCACCAAAACCGGCAATAATCCCGCCAATAATGGCCTGCATAATGCGGATACGGCTACGCGGCATGCGTAGTTTGACGTTGTTGGCCCATAATGCCGCGGCAAAACAGCCGCCGAACATACCGAGAATCATCATCCCGTCAATGCGGGTTAATGGCGATCCTTCCAGATGGATGATTTTAAAATAGCCCCACTCTTCAGCATGGACGCCAAACAGTTGCAGGAGCTGACCGCCCCAGCGGGTAAATTCACCCGTAACTGCCCAAAAGGTGCCGGTAATGCCAAAATAGTAAGTGGAGAGAATGCCCGCCGCGATGACCGCAGGAATTGGCGCCCAGAATTTAATCAACCAGGCTTGTTTGAATTGCTGCCATGACATGTATGTAGCCTCTGAACTCAGAAGGTTTAAACAAGAGTCGCGAATCATACATCAGGAGAATTTATTTGCGCGGCAATAATTCACAAAAATAATAGTTAGATCAAATTTCTCTTTGGGCCTGGAAAGGGTGGCAGCGTCAGGGCTTTAATGCCACAATCCACTTTTCTTCTCATGCAGGACGAATGATGAAAAAACTCGCAATTGCAGGCGCACTCATGTTGTTGGCGGGCTGTGCCGAAGTCGAAAACTATAATAATGTTGTAAAAACCCCTGCGCCAGACTGGTTGGCAGGGTACTGGCAGACCAAAGGGCCGCAACGTGCGCTGGTCAGCCCGGAAGCGATTGGTAGCCTGATTGTCACTAAAGAGGGTGATACCCTGGATTGCCGTCAATGGCAGCGAGTGATTGCGTTACCGGGTAAGCTGACGCTGATGTCTGATTCTCTCACTAACGTTACTGTGAAACGTGAGCTGTACGAGATTGAGCGTGACGGTAACACTATTGAGTATGATGGCATGACGATGGAACGCGTGGCTCGTCCGACGGCAGAGTGTGCCGCCGCGCTGGAAAAAGCGCCGTTACCGACGCCGCTGCCGTAATGAAACTCCCCTGGCTCTGGGGGATTTTCATGTCAAAAAAAGTGCCCGATACGCAAGCTTATCGGGCCTGAAACTGTAACGGCGCCGCAATAACGATGCGTGTATTGTCAGCGATCGGTTTTAAATCACCTCTTCGATAACCCAAACGCTGACGCTGCCGCCGTTACAAAAGAATGTCGCTTCGCCATTTTCATCGGTAACTATGCTCTCTTGTCGATTACCGAGAAAATCGCGCCAGGTTTTATTGCCGTAGTTCTCACCCAGTTTAATCGTCTTTTCGCCATCGTCACCGTTCGACATAACCACAACGCAGCCAGGATATTCATCGGTGCCACTGCGACTAAAGGCAATACAGTTCGGATGATCGAAAAATAGCGTCTGTACACCGTGGGCAAAACGCTGGCGGGCGAGGATTAGCTCATCAAGTTGTTCGATTATTGGCATATCGATTGGATAGGTCTGTCCGTCACCGCCGACATCTTCGTAATGAGCCCCGTACAGATCAGGGTAAAACACCGAAGGCACGCCATTTTCCCGTAGCAAAATAAGGGCATAAGCCAGCGGCTTAAACCACGGCTCCACCGGAGCTTCAAGGGCTTGTAACGGCTGGGTGTCGTGGTTGGCGACCAGCGTCACAGCGTGGAAAGGATCGACTTCAACCAATGTGCCGCTAAAAATCTCAGTCATATCATAATCACGCCCCATACGAGACGCTTCGTGGAATTTCATCTGCAGCGGTGCATCAAACAGCATGGTTTTACCTTCCACCTGATCAATATACGTTTGCAGTTTCTCGACCTCGCGCGACCAGTATTCCGCCACAATAAAGAGTGGTTTCGGCGCAACTTCTTGCACATGCTCGATCCACTCTTTATAGAACCACGCCGGAATATGTTTTACCGCGTCGAGACGAAAACCATCGCACTGAGTTTGTTCCATTACCCAGCGCGCCCAGTATTTGAGCTCTTCGGTGACGGCATGGTTACGAAAATCGATATTTTCGCCCATCAGATAATCGAAATTGCCTAATTCATCATCGACCTGATCATTCCAGCCTTCGCCAGTGTAATCGTTGACGATTTTAAAGATGCCATCTTCATGCGGGTTTTCGATATGGTCGATACCGCTAAAACATTTGAAGTCCCATATAAATTGTGAATATTTTCCGGCTCGTGCAGGGAAGGTGTAACGGGTCCAGCCTTCGCATTCGATAATTTCATCATCAATTTGCGTGCGACACTCTTCGTTAACTCGCTGAACGCGAATCGCTTCTTTTTCGTCGGCACCCATTTTGTGGTTCACCACCACATCCAGCAGTACGGCGATGTCGTTGCGTTTAAGCGCGTCGATGGCCGCCAGCAATTGCGCTTTATCACCATATTTCGTCGCGACAGTGCCTTTTTGATCAAACTCGCCTAAATCAAATAAATCATAGGAGTCGTAGCCGACAGAATATCCGCCCGATGCGCCTTTATAGGCAGGTGGTAGCCAGACCATATTGATACCAATATCATTTAAACCGTCGGCGCGCTCGGCAAGCTCGGGCCAGAGCTTGCCGCCTTCAGGGTAATACCAGTGAAAGCATTGCAACAGCGTGGGATTACGCATTCTTCGACTCCACATGAGGGGAACATTAGAAGCGTAGCCGTAATCAGGTTATTCGCGAGTAATCCAACTTTTATGCTTTGCCAAAATGCAGATGGGGAGAAAAATTGACGATATTCTCCTGCGGCGCCAGTACGTAGCCGCCCTGGTCGCCGTAAGCACTTAATACGGATTTTTGCATCGATGACTGACCAACCAGCTTCGCCAGCTCATCCATTCGCCCCTGCAATAACTGCTTAACGTTGCTTTCGTTGTCCAGGACGAGGCGTAGCATCGGTTTGAGTTGTTCCTGCATCATGGCAGAGGGTGCCATCTCTTCCGTCAGGTGTGCGATTTGTTGCACCGCATTCACATAATCCATTTCGCTGGCGATGAGTTCATCCCATCGTCCTTCTGTCGCCAGGCGTAACATGAGCTGGCTTTTTTCGACAAGTTGCTGCCAGGCAAAATACAAGTGCGGTGCATGGTTCATCAGACAGGGTCCTGAATCAAAGAAGGGGAGAGTAAAGTCTCTTTCCAGGCATCGGCAATATTGCGCATCAACGTTTCCACTTCTTCTATTGCGGAGACATCGTTACGCAAATTCGCTTGCAGCAAACGCCTGACCATATAGCTATAGAGCGCAATTAAATTCTGGGTTAATTCATCCTGGCTTTCTTCTTCGAGGCTCACCTTCAGCCCATTCTCAATGATGTTGATAGCTTTCGATAAAGAAATGCCTTTGCCTTCCAGGTTGTTGTCCTGCATAAACAGGCGTGCTCTTACCAGCGCACTCAACACGCCGTCAAATAGCATGGTAACCAGTTGCTGTGGACTGGCGCTCATCACGGCGCTCTCAACGCCAATTTGTGCATAGGCCTGCGTGCCTTTTGCGCTGTACATAGTCTCTCCTGAAGATTATTTCGAGCTGCTATTTGAGGTGTCGAATTGCTGTGTCAGATAGCTACTGGTGGAGTTAAGCGAGTTCATTAACACATCCAGTTGGGTGAACTGGGCTTTGTAGCGCGCCATTAATGTATCGATACGTTCACTGGCAGCGTTGTACTGATCCGTCAAATGGTTCAGTGTTTTGCTTACGCCATCTTTTGCAGCCTGGATTATCCCGGTGGAGGAGAGCCAACTGGTCAGGTTGCTGCTAATGCTGGTGGTTACGCCAGTGCTTTTACCGTCACCAATAAACATTTCACCTACGCCAGTGGCATCTTTCTTCATGGCCGTTTGCAGCTTGTCAGTCGCTATTTCCAGCTTACCGGTACTGGCGTCGGTGGTGATACCGATCTGTGCCAATGTTTTATAGGCTGAACTGCTATGCGTATTGGCAAGCAGCGTTTTTAACTGGGTCTGGATGGTGCGCAGCGTGGAGTCACCGAGTAACGCGCCGTTGCTGGAGTCCTGACTTTCTGCCCCGGCATCGACTGCGGTGTATTTTGTTAAGCTACTGAACGTATCCTGTAACGTGTTATAGGCATCCACCCACGCTTTAACCGCATTTTCAGCTTTGGAGGTGTCTTTGCTGATGGTGAGGGTCTGATTACCAGTGGTGACGTCATTCAGGTTGAGAGTGATATCTTCCAGCGCGTCACTGATAGTGTTGCTGCTGTTTTCAATCTCAACGTTATTAACCGTCAGTTTGGCGTTCTGCGCGGTGACGCTTTCAATCATGCCATTACTGCTATCACCCGACGTTCCGTTGTAACCCATAAAACTTTGCAGGGCGCTGTCGCCGCTGACGCTCAGTTTCATGGCGTTATCGCTACCGGTATCATTGGCGGTGATAGACAAACGATACTCGCCGTTACCCACATTGATGATACTGGCGCTGACGCCGGCTTTGGCGTTGTTAATTGCATCGCGGATGCCAGAGAGTGACGAGTTAGCCGCGCTGATATCAATCGTGACGGGATCTTTTCCACCGCCTTGCTGGATGGTCAGTACGCTATCGCTGGTGGCGATGGCGGCTTTGTTGTCTTTTTGGCTGTTTTGGGTCGTGAGCGTCTGTGCCTGTGCCAGTTGGCTGACACTTATGGTGTATTTTCCGGCAATTGCGCTGCCCGTGGTGGTGGCGCTAAAAGCTGAGGAACTGCTGGTGGTTGAGGTAGCAGTAAATAAGTCGGCTTTATTCAGTGCCGTGTTGGCGGTCTGAAAACTCTCCAGCGCGCTTTTCAGCGTCCCGTAGGCGCTCAGTTTCGCGGTGTACGAGCTTTGCTGTTTTGATATCGGCGTCAGGGTAGATTTTTCTGCCGCCTCAAGACTGTCGAGGATGCTGCTTAAGTCCAGCCCCGACCCAACCCCGAGCGTTGAAATACTAGCCATATATATTCCTTAATCATGCGACATGTAGAACGAATACCGGGGTTATCGGCGCAAGCGGGGCAAAGTTTACGATTTATTTTTGGGCTTAATGACACGAACAGCAACGAGGAAGGGGAGTATTTCGACGGCTAGAAAAAAATTCTAAAGGTTGTGAGTGACCAGACGATAACAGGGTTGACGGCGACGAAGCCGAAGGGTGGAAGCCCAATACTTAAACCGTAGAGCTAAAAAACAGGAATAAAAATTATGGCACAAGTCATTAACACCAACAGCCTCTCGCTGATCACTCAGAACAACATCAACAAAAACCAGTCTGCGCTGTCGACTTCTATCGAGCGCCTCTCTTCTGGTCTGCGTATTAACAGTGCGAAAGACGACGCCGCTGGTCAGGCGATTGCTAACCGTTTCACCTCTAACATTAAAGGGCTGACTCAGGCCGCGCGTAACGCCAATGACGGTATTTCTCTGGCGCAGACCGCAGAAGGCGCACTGTCTGAAATCAACAACAACTTGCAGCGTGTGCGTGAGTTGACCGTTCAGGCGACGACCGGGACTAACTCTGATTCTGACCTGTCTTCTATTCAGGACGAAATCAAATCCCGTCTCGATGAAATTGACCGTGTATCCGGTCAGACTCAGTTCAACGGCGTGAATGTGCTGGCGAAAAATGGTTCTATGAAGATTCAGGTTGGCGCGAATGATGGGCAGACGATCTCTATCGATTTGCAGAAAATTGATTCTTCAACGCTGGGATTGAAAGGTTTCTCGGTATCAGGGAACGCATTAAAAGTTAGCGACGCGATAACTACAGTTCCTGGTGCTGCTGGCGCTCCCCCGGTTACGGTTAAATTTGGTACGGACGATGCTGCTGCCGCCGCAATGGCTAAAACATTGGGAATAAGTGATACATCAGGCTTGTCCCTACATAACGTACAAAGCGCGGATGGTAAAGCGACAGAAACCTATGTTGTTCAATCTGGTAATGACTTCTATTCGGCTTCCGTGAATGCTGGTGGCGTTGTTACGCTTAATACCACCAAGGTTACTTTCACTGATCCTGCGAACGGTGTTACCACAGCAACACAGGCAGGTCAGCCTATCAAGGTCACGACGAATAGTGCTGGCGCGGCTGTTGGCTATGTTACTATTCAAGGCAAAGATTACCTTGCTGGTACAGACGGTAAGGATGCAATTATAAACGGTGGTGACGCTGCAAAAAATGAAGCCACAACAATCCGGCTTACTGATGAACTCGATGCTGATGGTTCTGTAAAAACACCGGCCACACCAACATTTTCTGGTACTGCAACCAACGATCCACTGGCACTTTTAGACAAAGCGATTGCATCAGTCGACAAATTCCGCTCCTCCCTCGGTGCCGTACAAAACCGTCTGGATTCTGCGGTCACTAACCTGAACAACACCACCACCAACCTGTCTGAAGCGCAGTCCCGTATTCAGGACGCCGACTATGCGACCGAAGTGTCCAACATGTCGAAAGCGCAGATCATCCAGCAGGCGGGTAACTCCGTGCTGTCTAAAGCTAACCAGGTGCCGCAGCAAGTTCTGTCTCTGCTGCAGGGTTAATCGCCAAAACCTGACTAACTGATAGTGACAGCAAACGCCAAATTGCCTGATGCGCGGCGCTTATCAGGCCTACAAGATGAATCGCAATTAATTAAATTTGCATATTCGTCTGGGCTGGATAAGGCATTTACACCGCATCCGGCAAGATGAAGCGTACGTTGTCAGATCTCTTAACCCCGCGTCCGGCGGGGTTATTTTGCTCATTATTTACCGATCACTCTAAATAACCGCTTATTTCACCCATTAATCGTCCGATTAAAAAACCTGCAGAAACGGATAATTATGCCGATTACTTATATAACGCAGGGTTGTTTATCGTGAAATCACTCTATACCGCTGAAGGTGTAATGGATAAATACTCGCTGTGGCAGCGTTATATCCCGCTGGTGCGTCACGAAGCATTGCGCCTGCAGGTCCGACTGCCCGCGAGTGTAGAACTTGATGATCTCCTACAGGCGGGCGGCATTGGATTACTTAATGCCGTTGAACGTTATGACGCCCTGCAAGGAACGGCATTTACAACTTACGCAGTGCAGCGAATCCGTGGCGCTATGCTGGATGAACTTCGCAGCCGTGACTGGGTGCCACGAAGCGTGCGACGCAATGCGCGTGAAGTGGCACAGGCAATGGGGCAACTGGAGCAGGAACTTGGCCGTAACGCCACAGAAACTGAAGTGGCAGAACGTTTAGGGATCGAAATCGCCGATTATCGACAAATGTTGCTTGATACTAATAACAGCCAACTCTTTTCCTACGATGAGTGGCGTGAAGAGCACGGCGATAGTATTGAACTGGTAAGTGACGATCATCAGCGCGAAAACCCGTTACAAAAATTACTGGAAAGTAATTTGCGTCAACGGGTAATGGAAGCCATCGAAATGTTGCCGGAGCGTGAACAGTTAGTATTAACGCTCTATTACCAGGAAGAGCTTAATCTCAAAGAGATTGGCGCGGTGCTGGAAGTTGGTGAATCGCGGGTCAGTCAGTTACACAGTCAGGCCATTAAACGGTTACGCACCAAACTGGGTAAGTTATAACTTAAGTAAATGCCGCACATTAATTTTGAATACCAGGAGTTCTTAATAATGATGCAGCACCAGAAAAGGCGGCCATTGAGTCGCTATCTTAAAGACTTTAAACACAGTCAAACCCATTGCGCATTTTGCCGTAAACTACTTGATCGCATTACGCTGGTTCGCGACGGCAAAATAGTGAATAAAATCGAGATTTCCCGTCTCGATACACTGCTTGATGAAAATGGTTGGCAGGAAGAACAAAAATCATGGTCCGCGTTGTGTCGTTTTTGCGGCGATTTACACTGCAAAACGCAGAGTGATTTTTTTGATATTATCGGCTTCAAGCAGTTTCTCTTTGACCATACTGAAATGAGCCCCGGTACTGTGCGCGAGTATGTGGTACGTCTGCGTCGTTTGGGTAATTATTTAAGCGAGCAAGATATTTCCACCGACCTGCTGCAGGATGGTTTTCTTGATGAAAACCTGGCGCCTTGGCTACCCACCACAAGCACCAATAATTACCGCATCGCATTACGTAAGTATCAGTGTTACCAGACGCAAACCCGCGGTGATCTTGCGCAGATATCCCCCTGCATGTCAGCTTCTGATATATATTAAATAAGAATAAGATGTAGCAGAGTTGTTTTTGTGTTTACAAACAATGGCTCTACACTGCAAACCAACAAAACAACATTCGGGGTGAATATGAAACTAGCACATCTGGGACATCAGGCGTTGATGGGCGTTATGGCCGTGGCGCTGGTTGCGGGTATGAGCGTGAAAAGTTTTGCCAACGAAGGCCTGCTCAATAAAGTAAAAGAGCGTGGCACGTTGCTGGTGGGACTGGAAGGGACTTACCCGCCGTTTAGCTTTCAGGGCGATGACGGCAAGTTGACTGGTTTTGAAGTGGAATTTGCCCAACAGCTGGCAAAACATCTGGGCGTTGATGCCGCATTAAAACCGACCAAATGGGATGGGATGCTGGCGTCACTGGATTCTAAACGCATCGATGTGGTGATTAACCAGGTCACCATTTCTGATGAACGCAAGAAAAAATACGATTTTTCTACCCCTTACACCATTTCCGGTATTCAGGCACTGGTGAAAAAAGGGAATGAAGGCACAATTAAAACCGCAGACGATCTGAAAGGTAAAAAAGTTGGCGTTGGTTTAGGCACTAACTATGAAGAGTGGCTGCGTCAGAATGTTCAGGGTGTTGATGTGCGCACCTATGATGATGACCCGACCAAGTACCAGGATCTGCGCGTAGGCCGTATTGATGCCATCCTGGTTGACCGTCTGGCGGCGCTGGATTTGGTGAAGAAAACCAATGATACACTGGCAGTAACTGGCGAAGCCTTCTCCCGCCAGGAGTCAGGTGTCGCGCTGCGTAAAGGTAACGAAGACTTGCTGAAAGCAGTCAACGATGCCATTGCAGAAATGCAAAAAGATGGAACCTTGCAAGCCCTTTCGGAAAAATGGTTTGGTGCTGATGTGACCAAATAATCAACGTATTGACGGGTCCTGCTATAAGTTGACAGTTTTCTGTCTGTAAAACGCCTGATGAACTTCATCGGGCGTTTTGTATTTCAGTGCCAGGTGTGGCCGCTCATGGTTATAAATGGCCTCGGTTTTTTTACTATTTCCCGGGCCAGCAGGACGCGAGTTTTTCAGGAGCCCGTTTATTCGTTCAGCCAGCGCATTCTGGTCGCAGTCATAACCAACGGTCATTGAGCAGGTTATCCCGTTTCTCTCATGCACTGACTGATAAAGAGCTGGCTACTCCACTACCCGGTTCAGAATGTATACTTCGCTCCCAGCATGGCAGAGGCGTCACTGTATCCCTCGTCACCGATCTGTACACCCACATTGCCCCAGAGGTTCAGATGGTCATTAATCTGTCCCTCAACACCGGTTTTTACTTCTCCGATATTGCTGGCGCCGTCCTGATGTACCGTCACACCGTTCATGCGGGTGCCAAAATCACGGGTGTTGTGCAGCCAGTTCACCTCAACGAACGGACGGAACTCATGGGATTTGCCGTCATTCATTCTGTTGTGTTCCTTAATCCAGGTTTTCACGCCCAGAAGGGTATGGACGTTACCGTCACCAGTGCTTTCAACACGGGTACCATTGCGTTCATGGTGCTCATCAGCTTTTACGCCCATCCAGATAACCTGAGCCTGAGGCTGGACATACCATTCGTTCAGACTGCCATGGCTACCGGTAAACTCACCGGCTTTCCAGACATAACCGGTTTCCAGTGAGGCTGTCAGACCTTTTGATTTCCAGGATTCCCCCGGTAGTCCGTCACCTTTCACATCGTTATCGAACCAACTGTACTGTGCCCAGCTATCCAGATAAGCCCCGCTATGTGTCTCATCATTAGCATACCAGGTGGCATACAGACCTGTGTTGTATCCTTTCACACTGCCTTTTGAACTGTATCCGGTACGTACAGAATCTGTATTGTTATGGTCATTACCGTAACCAGCCATAACCCCCAGATGCCAGCGGTCAGATCTGTTCCGGCTCCACTGGGCCAGGTCACCGCCCATCTGCAGGACGTAACGGTTACCCTGTGTTTTCAGTTGACCTGTACCGTCACGCCAGCGGTTGTGTCCCCCTTCATGGCGCATCCACATGCTGGTTTCTTTCTGCTCACCGGTAATCACATCGGTGTAATGCATTGGCCCCAGGCGTTCATGAAGACGGGATACGAACATGGTGTTTGCTGCAGCCATGTTCGCCGTATAGGAGCCAGCTTCCGGACGCAAGTCGTTGTCATTACCACCCGGAGCAGGTTCAGGGGCAGGGGGTTGCATTGCTTTCAGAGCGCGCAGCAGGAACGGAGTGTTTTTACCACTGGTCAGATACCAGTTATCACGGTTGCTTCCCTGACCACGTCCCAGCGTGTAGTCATAAGCCCCGGCGGCAATACGCCCGGCCTGAATAAATTCAGCACTGTCAGCATTTCCGTCGACATGAATCAACTCAATACCGTTTAGTGTCTGTGCTCCGGTACCACCTGCATTTATAACAACCACACGGGTCTGACTGGAAGCATTGCCTTTAATAACCAGTTTGTCTGTTGCGGAGCTGTCATTCCCCAGAGCGGTGTTCATGAGCAGTAAGCCATTATTACCGGTATAGTTACCTCCGATCGTCAGTACATTACCCGGAGCATCGGCTCTCAGGTCAAGAGTACCGCTGTTGGTTACGTTCCCGGCGACACCACCAGAGCCGGAGAGTGTCCCCTGCTGAGCGATGGTGACCTGGCTGTTGGCAAGCATGACAGGTGCATCAGCCTTGCCCAGAATCAGTGTGCCGGCAGTGTTAACCAAGCCTGTTCCCAGTCCGTCAGTATTAAGCACTTTCACCATTGCCTTTTCTGCGATAGTGGTGGTGGCATTCAGGGCGCGGCTGGCACCAGTAATATCGAACACGCCACCGCTGATGTTCAGGGAGCCAGAGCCGATGAGGGTACCTGCAGACAGGCCTCCACCTGTGAGGGTCAGATTACCGCCATTAATGTTCAGTATGGAACCTGCTGCGCTGTTCAGTTTACCTGCGGTCTGGCTGTGACCGTTCATGTCCAGCATGGTGTCGTCTGCCAGGCGAATCTCGCTGGTCTGCCCCAGTGCACTGTTGCTGTTCATGCGGACATTGCCGCCGCGGATGTCTGTTACACCTGTGTAAGTGTTTTGGGAGGACAGAATCAGTGTTCCTTCGCCTGCTTTGGTCAGCGTTTTTCCATCCCAGCCATGAGATAACTGAACAGCATTGTTATCTGCAAGCCGTACCTTCAGCTCTAACACCGCGCCATATCTCAGGTCAAACGTGCCATATCCATTTCCTGAAGGGTCATTCCACTTCAGGGAAGAACTCACCTCTTTTACTGTCTGCCCGTTACCACTAAGTGATGTTAAAACATAGTCTTCAGCACCATCACTCAGTAGATTATTATGCTGATAAATATTATTTTCAGAGAGCCCTGTTATGCCCTTGGAGGTCGTCAACAAGCCGTACTCATTTTGCTTCCATATTGTCATGGCAGTATCAACATTAAGCACTGCACCGTTATTGAACTGAATACTTTTGGCAGTTAAATGACTGGAACCTGTGCTCATATTCAGCGATGAATCTGTGTCAAATACCGAACTTCCGCTAAAGGTGACATCAGCTCCTGAAACGGAAACATGTGTACCTGTACCCGCACTCAGATTGCCTTTTATTTCAGAGCTGGTGGAGTCTTTATTTGTAATGGACAGAGAATTACCATCAGCATTATTTTCAACATTATTCAAAACAATATCACCTTGAATGACAGAACCAGCGAAGAGATTCAACGAGTTAGTTCCACCATTCAGAGATATTGCGGTATCACAATCTTGCCCTCTGTTACCAGATACTCCTCCGGAGAAGATAACGTTACTTTCACCTTCCTGTCCGCCACTCCCAGGCAATATCCTGCCATGATTATTTATCGTGATATTACTCCCGGAGATAGCAGTACCACCATTACCTCCGTTGCCACCATTACCTCCGGCACCAGTTTTATTATTTTCATGGGAACGCCCTCCATCGCCACCATTACCACCAGTGCCGCCATTTCCACCAATAATATTTCCATAATTATTTATTTCCATATTATTTCCAGATATGGCAATCCCCCCGGTGCCACCAATACCTCCCGTACCACCAGAACCAAGGGGCGCTGAGTCAGTGTAATCATATTCATCTGTACCACCGCTACCACCTTCACCACCAGTGCCTCCCTGTCCGCCAGTTATATCTCCCGTATTATTTATCTTAATATTATTACCATATATAGCAGACCCTCCAATACCACCACTACCACCGGTACTCCCATTAATATTCGGAACGGTAGAAAATTCGACACTACCTTCACCACCGCGAGCACCATCCCCCCCCTGGCCACCTGTAATGTGATTATTATTTGTTATCTCCATATTATTTCCGGATATGGCCGTGCCTCCATTCCCTCCTGTGCCGGCAGAAGACCCCCATACCGCCCACCAGGCACCACTACTACCTTGCCCGGCAGTGATGTTTCCGTTATTGCTTATTTGAAGATTATTGCCAGATATGGCAGTCCCACCAACAGCAGGAGTCCCCGTTAAACCACCGCTCTTATCGCCATAACCACTGGCTCCAGGCATTCCGCCATTGCCACCCGTAATGCTACCGTTGTTCGTAATGGTAAGATCATCTCCGGAAATAGCGGTACCTGCTTCACCTCCATCGCCCCCGCCATTACCATAACCTCCCCAACCCCCTTTACCACCGGAAATATCACCATAATTAACAAGAGTAAAATTATTTCCAGTAATAGCTGTGCCGCCCTGGCCTCCTGCAGCGCCCTTCATAGTATGATCATCATCATGACCAGCCCATCCGCCTTCACCGCCACTAATGTGAGTTCCGCTGTTAATTGTCAGGACATTTTCATCCTGTAACGAACCGGGTACAACATTAACAATGAGAGCATCTTCACCGGCTTCTCCATCATCACTACCCAACCTATCCTGCGGGCCATTAGCACCAATGATATGTTCAGATATTTCAGCAGGGTTTCCTTCAGAAAGAGTAACTTCCTTTTTAGCTCCCAAAGCAGGCTGAATGGCCAGAGTGGCAGATATAAGACTGCAAAGTAATGTAGTCTTCATTCCCTCTTGCGTTACGCCGAATGTTTTTCTGTTTTTTATATAGATATCAAATTTTTCTTTTTTATTAGTTTTCATTTTCACAAAATCTCCAATAATACTTTGTTTGAAAATGGTGGGTTAAATGTTTTGACTGTGTAATGTCATTGGGAAGTAATATGCATCATCCAATCATCATACAAATGATCGATGCGAGCATTATTGCAAATAAACAGAGAAAATCCATCTCAAGCAATCAGGTTGATTTTTTTTGGCGAGTAATTTGAAATTGTAATGTTTTCTGGATGTTAGTTTGTTTATTGATTGGTGTAATTTTAGATAGTGAGTGTTTCTCTGCTTTTTTATAAGAAAAGTGCCTGAAAATACCGTCATGGAATATAATATTTTTATCCTAAAAACAGACCTGGATATAAATAATAATTAATACAGAGATAATGATTACCATATTAATGAACGGGTATGGATAACCAGGCTTGATCAACCTAAGATGCCAGGAGAAGTTATCCCCGTAACCAGGGGACATCAGATTTACTGCTTTATGGACATAAGCAGCCTTTACACCGTTACGTTCCTGATGACCCATCGGACATTCAACAGCATCACGGGACCACAAATCTGATTCTATTAACACACTACCTGCTATCGCCCGGAATCCATAAGTACTACAGTTGCCATATGCTCAACGAAAGACCGAGAAAACTCCAGAGTACGAATCACTCACAGATCGGTTCAACCAGTGTGTTGCATCCCTCGGTTGAACTCACAGTCGGGAACGTGTCAACGCTACTCTGGGCGGGGCATAATGACAAAAAAGGGCGCTTTAATCGGCGCATTTTTTATTTATACGTTTCCTGCGTGCATAATAACAAGATCACAACAACACAAATCGGAGGCTTTTATGCCACTGCATAATTTAACTCGTTTTCCACGGCTGGAGTTTATCGGCGCACCGACACCGCTCGAATATCTGCCACGTTTTTCTGACTATCTCGGGCGGGACATTTTCATCAAACGGGATGACGTCACCCCGTTGGCAATGGGCGGAAATAAGTTACGCAAACTGGAATTTCTCGCAGCAGACGCCTTGCGCGAAGGTGCCGATACACTGATTACCGCCGGAGCGATTCAGTCTAACCATGTGCGCCAGACTGCCGCAGTGGCCGCAAAACTTGGTTTGCATTGCGTGGCGCTGCTGGAAAATCCCATTGGCACTGCCGCAGAAAACTATTTAACCAACGGCAACCGCTTGTTGCTGGATCTGTTCAATACTCAGATTGAAATGTGCGATGCGCTGACCGATCCTGATGCCCAACTGGAAGAGTTAGCGACTCGCGTCGAAGCGCAAGGCTTTCGCCCATACGTCATTCCGGTTGGCGGTTCCAATGCTTTAGGCGCGTTGGGCTATGTGGAGAGTGCGCTGGAAATCGCCCAGCAGTGTGAAGGGGCGGTTAACATATCGTCGGTGGTGGTGGCATCAGGCAGTGCCGGAACTCACGCCGGGCTTGCAGTAGGGCTGGAACAACTGATGCCTGAAACAGAACTGATTGGCGTGACTGTTTCACGTTCTGTTGCTGACCAGTTGCCGAAAGTGGTTGGCCTACAACAGGCGATCGCGAAAGAACTGGAGCTGACTGCATCAGCGGAAATTTTCCTCTGGGATGACTATTTTGCGCCTGGCTACGGCGTGCCGAATGACGAAGGCATGGAAGCGGTGAAACTGCTGGCGCGTCTGGAAGGCATTCTGCTTGATCCCGTGTATACCGGAAAAGCGATGGCGGGGCTGATTGATGGTATAAGTCAGAAACGCTTCAAAGATGAAGGACCGATTCTGTTTATTCATACCGGGGGCGCGCCTGCACTGTTCGCCTATCATCCCCACGTTTAGCTCCGGAAACGCTCATGCAAGAAAGCATACAACTGGTTATTGATTCGCTGCCGTTCCTGTTGAAAGGGGCAGGGTATACGCTGCAACTCAGCATTGGCGGCATGTTTTTTGGCTTACTGCTGGGATTTATTCTCGCGCTGATGCGCTTGTCACCCGTCTGGCCTGTGCGCTGGCTGGCGCGTTTTTATATCTCCATCTTCCGTGGTACGCCACTCATCGCACAGCTGTTTATGATCTACTACGGTTTACCGCAGTTTGGTATTGAATTAGACCCGATTCCGTCAGCGATGATTGGCCTGTCATTGAACACCGCCGCCTATGCAGCCGAAACGCTGCGGGCAGCGATTTCGTCCATTGATAAAGGTCAGTGGGAGGCGGCTGCCAGTATCGGCATGACGCCGTGGCAAACTATGCGTCGTGCTATTTTGCCACAGGCCGCGCGGGTAGCACTGCCGCCGCTGTCGAACAGTTTTATCAGCCTGGTAAAAGATACTTCTCTGGCTGCGACGATTCAGGTGCCAGAGTTGTTCCGTCAGGCGCAGTTGATTACTTCGCGCACACTGGAAGTTTTCACCATGTATCTGGCGGCTTCGCTCATCTACTGGATTATGGCGACGGTGTTATCGACGTTGCAGAACCATTTTGAGAATCAACTTAATCGCCAGGAGAGGGATCCAAAATGAGTGCCATTGACGTTAAAAACCTGGTGAAAAAATTCCACGGTCAGACGGTGCTGCATGGCATAGATCTGGAGGTTAAAACCGGCGAAGTGGTGGCGATTATAGGTCCAAGCGGCTCCGGGAAAACCACGTTGCTACGCAGCATAAATTTGCTGGAACAACCCGAAGCGGGGACGATTACCGTCGGGGATATCACCATTGATACCGCGCGTTCGTTAAGTCAGCAAAAATCCCTGATTCGTCAGTTGCGCCAGCACGTTGGTTTTGTTTTCCAGAACTTTAATTTGTTTCCGCATCGTACGGTGCTGGAAAACATTATTGAAGGGCCGGTGATTGTCAAAGGTGAACCTAAAGAGGAAGCCACGGCGCGCGCACGTGAGTTGTTGGCGAAAGTTGGCCTTGCAGGCAAAGAAACCAGCTATCCACGTCGTTTATCTGGCGGTCAACAGCAGCGTGTGGCGATTGCCCGGGCGCTGGCGATGCGTCCCGAGGTGATTTTGTTTGATGAGCCAACGTCGGCCCTGGACCCAGAGCTGGTGGGCGAAGTCCTGAATACTATCCGCCAGCTGGCACAGGAAAAGCGCACAATGGTGATTGTGACACACGAAATGAGCTTTGCCCGAGATGTTGCTGACCGCGCGATCTTTATGGACCAGGGGCGGATAGTAGAGCAGGGCTCGGCGAAAGCGTTATTTGCTACTCCACAGCAGCCCCGTACCCGCCAGTTTCTCGAGAAGTTTCTACTGCAATAATAAGAAAAAATCAGCCCCGGTGAGTTAGTTACCGGGGCGAACCACTCTTCTGAAGACTCAATAAACGGTCAATAAATCAGCATAACTCATTAATAACATAAGAGAATGCGATGTCTTGCAAAAGTAATTCATTATCTGAATAATATAAATTATATATAAATCTTATTTATGTGATAGCTTGAGTTTTCAGTATAAATGATACTCACTCTCAGGGGCATTGCGGTTTACTATGCAGGATACGGATTTTTTTAGCTGGCGTCGCACAATGCTGTCGCGCTTTCAGAGGATGGAGGCCGCAGAAGAGGTCTACCATGAAATAGAGCTTCAGGCTCAGCAGCTCGAGTACGATTACTATTCGTTATGTGTTCGCCACCCGGTGCCATTCACGCGACCCAAAGTGGCTTTCTACACCAATTACCCTGAGTCGTGGGTTAGTTATTATCAGGCAAAAAACTTTCTCGCTATTGATCCCGTGCTCAACCCTGAAAACTTCAGTCAGGGCCATTTATTGTGGAATGATGACTTATTCAGTGAAGCCCAGCCATTATGGGAGGCTGCGCGTGCGCATGGTTTACGCAGGGGAGTCACTCAGTATTTAATGCTACCGAACCGGGCGTTGGGATTTTTGTCATTTTCTCGTAGCAGTACGCGCGAAATACCCGTTCTTAGCGATGAGCTGCAATTAAAAATGCAGTTACTGGTGCGCGAAAGTCTGATGGCGCTGATGCGTTTAAATGATCAAATAGTGATGACGCCGGAGATGAATTTCAGTAAGCGGGAAAAGGAGATTTTGAAATGGACCGCGGAAGGTAAGACATCGGCAGAGATTGCGATGATCTTGTCAATCTCCGAGAACACGGTTAATTTTCATCAGAAAAACATGCAGAAAAAAATCAACGCGCCGAATAAGACCCAAGTTGCCTGCTACGCTGCCGCAACTGGCTTAATATGACCTCTATTACATTCTGCGTGCCAGGTGTAAAACCGGCTGAAAGGTGTGCTTTCAGCCGGTTTTATATTACTGACGGTAGGCCTGTTTAATTTGCTTAACCGTTTTGGAAAATACCGCAGCCTGGGTTTCGTCTTCGATCAGCGCAAGCTGTTTTTCCATCTTTAACATCACGCGGCCCGCGTCAGCTTGTCCCATCGCCTGCAGCATCAGCGTCAGCATCGCTTTCAGGCAGGAGACTTCATTTGCCAGTTCTTGATTATTCTCGGCAGTAGAAAAATCAGGCGTACTCATTTATTTTCCTCGTCATGTTGCAATGAAAATTTGCAGTAAAAAATGTTAAGGCGGCGGAGTATACCATAAGCTTTGCTAAAAATAGCAGTGGTTGTTTTTTGGTCGCTGAATCATCATTGATATTAAATTAGTTAATATAGTGGTTAATAAATATTTATATCATGAATGTTTTTTGTGCGTATTTATTGAGTTAATTAATGTTACATATTCATGCTGATGATTTTTCATTTGTGCTGAATGAAGTCAATTTTTGTCACATTTCAGTCTAACAGATAGGTTACAACGCCCCGGAAGCTTTTTGGTGACGGACGTGATCATAACTGTGGACAATCGAATTATCAAAAATGAGAGAAAAATCGAATACCCACCATTTTTAACGTTTCAAAGTTGCAATAAAACCCGCTAATATACGGATGACTAACTATCAGTAGCGTTATCCCTATTTCTGGAGATATTCCTTTGATCAACGTTCTACTTGTTGATGACCACGAACTGGTGCGCGCAGGGATACGACGCATTCTGGAAGATATAAAGGGTATTAAAGTCGTTGGTGAGGCTTCCTGTGGTGAAGATGCCGTTAAGTGGTGCCGGGCAAATTCCGTCGACGTGGTGCTAATGGACATGAGTATGCCTGGCATTGGCGGCCTTGAGGCGACGCGTAAAATCGCCCGTTCAACCGCAGATGTCAAAATCATCATGCTTACGGTTCACACCGAAAACCCTTTACCAGCAAAAGTCATGCAGGCTGGCGCTGCGGGCTATCTAAGCAAAGGTGCGGCCCCGCAGGAGGTGGTGAGCGCGATTCGTTCTGTCTATTCTGGGCAGCGTTATATTGCTTCTGACATTGCGCAACAAATGGCGTTAAGCCAGATCGAACCAGAAAAAACAGAAAGCCCATTTGCCAGTTTGTCTGAACGCGAATTGCAGATTATGCTGATGATTACCAAAGGCCAGAAGGTCAATGAGATTTCAGAACAGCTTAATCTCAGCCCGAAAACGGTGAACAGCTATCGCTACCGTATGTTCAGTAAATTAAACATTCATGGCGATGTTGAGCTGACTCACCTGGCTATTCGCCATGGTTTGTGTAATGCGGAGACGTTAACAAGTCAGTGAGTGTTCAGTTTGACGCAAAAGCGTTTTTAAAAACCGTCACCAGCCAGCCGGGTGTATATCGCATGTATGATGCTGGTGGTACGGTTATTTATGTCGGTAAAGCGAAAGACCTGAAAAAACGGCTTTCAAGCTATTTCCGTAGCAATCTCGCTTCGCGCAAAACGGAAGCGTTGGTCGCCCAGATCCAGCAAATCGATGTCACGGTGACTCATACTGAAACCGAAGCATTATTGCTGGAACACAACTACATCAAACTCTATCAGCCGCGTTACAACGTTTTGTTACGCGATGATAAATCTTACCCCTTTATCTTCCTCAGTGGCGATACACATCCACGTCTGGCGATGCATCGCGGTGCAAAGCACGCCAAGGGGGAGTATTTCGGCCCGTTCCCGAATGGTTATGCGGTGCGTGAAACTCTGGCGTTGTTGCAAAAGATTTTCCCCATTCGCCAGTGCGAAAATAGCGTTTATCGCAATCGCTCGCGTCCATGCCTGCAATACCAGATAGGGCGCTGTCTTGGGCCGTGCGTGGCCGGGTTGGTTAGCGAAGAAGAGTATGCCCAGCAGGTTGAATATGTGCGCCTGTTTTTATCGGGTAAAGACGATCAGGTGCTTAAGCAACTGATTAGCCGCATGGAAACAGCCAGCCAGAATCTGGAGTTTGAAGAAGCGGCACGTATTCGCGACCAAATTCAGGCGGTGCGACGCGTCACCGAAAAACAATTTGTCTCTAATACGGGCGACGACCTTGATGTTATTGGCGTGGCGTTCGATGCTGGTATGGCATGTGTCCATGTTTTGTTTATTCGTCAGGGCAAAGTGCTCGGTAGCCGTAGCTATTTTCCGAAGGTGCCGGGCGGTACGGAACTGGGCGAAGTCGTGGAAACCTTTGTTGGTCAGTTCTATTTACAGGGCAGCCAGATGCGCACTCTCCCGGGTGAGATCCTGCTCGATTTTAATCTTAGCGATAAAACGCTGCTCGCCGATTCATTATCAGAACTGGCGGGGCGCAAGATAAACATTCAGACCAAACCGCGAGGCGACAGGGCGCGTTACCTGAAACTTGCGCGGACGAATGCAGCAACAGCGTTAACCACCAAACTTTCGCAGCAATCAACCGTTCATCAGCGACTGACAGCGCTTGCCAGCGTGTTGAAATTGCCGGAAGTGAAACGGATGGAATGTTTCGATATCAGCCATACGATGGGCGAACAAACCGTTGCCTCGTGCGTGGTGTTTGATGCTAATGGCCCACTGCGTGCGGAGTATCGGCGCTATAACATCAATGGCATTACGCCGGGCGATGATTATGCGGCGATGAATCAGGTGTTGCGTCGGCGTTATGGTAAAGCCATCGATGACAGTAAGATTCCGGACGTGATCCTGATTGATGGTGGCAAAGGACAACTTGCGCAGGCGAAAAATGTCTTCGCCGAGCTGGACGTTCCCTGGGATAAAAACCATCCGTTGTTACTTGGCGTTGCCAAAGGGGCCGACCGTAAGGCTGGGCTGGAAACATTGTTCTTCGAGCCTGAAGGAGAGGGCTTTAGCTTACCGCCAGATTCGCCTGCGTTGCACGTCATCCAGCATATTCGCGATGAATCACACGATCATGCGATTGGCGGACATCGCAAAAAACGGGCGAAGGTCAAAAATACCAGCACCCTGGAAACCATTGAAGGCGTCGGGCCAAAACGTCGACAAATGTTGTTGAAATATATGGGCGGTTTGCAAGGTTTACGTAACGCCAGCGTCGAAGAAATTGCAAAAGTGCCGGGTATTTCGCAAGGTCTGGCAGAAAAGATCTTCTGGTCGTTGAAACATTGATGTCTCTGTAGCAACATAGGGGTAATCTTACTGACAACAGATAGTTACCCGTCATTATGCAATTTAATATCCCTACGTTGCTCACACTGTTCCGTGTCATCCTTATCCCATTCTTTGTATTGGTTTTTTATCTACCTGTTACCTGGTCGCCGTTTGCTGCCGCGCTCATTTTCTGCGTCGCGGCGGTGACTGACTGGTTCGATGGTTTTCTGGCGCGTCGCTGGAACCAGAGTACCCGTTTTGGTGCCTTCCTTGATCCAGTAGCAGACAAAGTGCTTGTCGCCATCGCCATGGTGCTGGTAACCGAGCATTATCATAGCTGGTGGGTGACCTTACCGGCGGCAACGATGATTGCCCGTGAAATTATCATTTCTGCTCTGCGTGAATGGATGGCTGAACTCGGTAAACGTAGCAGTGTGGCCGTATCCTGGATTGGTAAAGTCAAAACGACTGCCCAGATGGTCGCGCTGGCCTGGTTGCTGTGGCGCCCGAATATTTGGGTTGAGTACGCCGGTATTGCCCTTTTCTTTGTGGCTGCGGTGCTGACACTCTGGTCAATGTTGCAATATTTGAGCGCTGCTCGCGCAGATTTGCTTGATCAGTGATCGTTTCGACGCAAATTTCAGCAAACGATCAAAAGTGATGAAAAATATCGTTGACTCAACGCGTCAGGTAAGTAGAATGCAACGCATCGAACGGCGGCACTGATTGCCAGACGATAATAAAATCAAGTAATTAGCTGATTGCTTGATGATTGCGGGAATAGCTCAGTTGGTAGAGCACGACCTTGCCAAGGTCGGGGTCGCGAGTTCGAGTCTCGTTTCCCGCTCCAGTTTAAACGACATCGGCATTAAGCGGGTGTCTGGCTGAAAAGCCTGAAGAATTTGGCGCGTTAACAAAGCGGTTATGTAGCGGATTGCAAATCCGTCTAGTCCGGTTCGACTCCGGAACGCGCCTCCAATTTTTCCCGAGCCCGGATGGTGGAATCGGTAGACACAAGGGATTTAAAATCCCTCGGCGTTCGCGCTGTGCGGGTTCAAGTCCCGCTCCGGGTACCATGGGAAAGATAAGAATAATCAAAGCAATAAGCAGTGTCGTGAAACCACCTTCGGGTGGTTTTTTTGTATGTGCAACTTGTCGTTACACCCTCTCTGATTTTTAATCTCCGGGTAATCCACTCGAAAAGTATCTCTATGCCAGACCGACATGTAAGATAGGCGCTGGCGAGTCGAGATCCACAAGGAAAAGCGTATGAAAACTGGACCGTTAAACGAAAGTGAGTTGGAATGGCTGGATGATATCTTGACCAAATACAACACAGACCACGCCATCCTTGATGTGGCAGAGCTGGACGGTTTGTTGACGGCGGTGTTGAGTTCTCCGCAAGAAATTGAACCAGAACAGTGGCTGGTTGCTGTGTGGGGTGGGGCGGATTATGTGCCGCGCTGGGCGTCAGAGAAAGAGATGACGCGCTTTATGAACCTGGCGTTCCAACATATGGCCGATACTGCAGAGCGCCTCAACGAGTTTCCTGAACAGTTTGAACCGTTATTTGGTCTACGAGAAGTTGACGGTAGCGAGCTGACGATTGTCGAAGAGTGGTGCTTTGGCTATATGCGTGGCGTTGCGCTTTCTGACTGGTCAGCATTGCCTGACTCATTAAAACCGGCGCTTGAAGCGATTGCGCTGCACGGTACTGAGAAAAACTTCGAGCGCGTAGAGAAGATGTCGCCAGAAGCGTTTGAAGAAAGCGTGGATGCCATTCGACTGGCGGCGCTTGATTTGCATGCTTACTGGATGACGCATCCTCAGGAAAAAGCTGTTCAGCAACCGATTAAAGCTGAAGAAAAACCTGGTCGTAACGACCCTTGCCCATGTGGTAGTGGCAAGAAATATAAGCAGTGCTGCCTGCATTAAGAGGCTATATTGGGTGTCAGAATTAACTCTGGCACCCATGTTTTAAGGATGCGGACAAAAATCTGGACTATGTCCATATACACGGCAAAGCATTTATCCCACTTCTGGCAACAATCCTGCCGCAATCAAAAATTGCACGCCAATCACGCCAATGCCACAGATAAACACCAACACCAGTGCGGGACGTCCACCTTTCACCCGATAGCTTGCTTGTGGATTATGCTTCCTGCTCTGCCAGGTCAGCAGTGAAGGAATTATCAACGCTAATACTGCCAGCGCTACGCCAGCATACCCGAGCGCCATTACAAAACCACGTGGATAAAACAGCGCGAACGCCAGTGGCGGCAGAAAGGTAATTACACCGGTTTGCAGTCTTCCACCAACGGTATTGGAACGCTGAAACAAATCCGCCAGATAATCAAATAAACCTAACGCTACGCCCAGGAAAGATGTGGCGAGGGCTAAATCAGCGAATAAATGCACTGCCAACTCGACATGCGGCGAGGCCACCACTTCGCGTAATGCCTGTAACAGCCCATTTAATCCAGCATGATTCGCCAGCAGTCCCATAAAGGTTGTTGAATCAATACTGCCCAGTGTCGCCAGTTGCCAGAAAATATATGCCACCAGAGGGATTGCGCTACCGGTAATAAACACCCAGCGCAATTTACGAATGTTGCCATCCATATAGCTGACGATGCTCGGTACGCTACCGTGAAAACCAAACGAGGTAAAAATCACCGGAATTGCAGACAATGCCAGACCCTGTTGCAGTGGCAGCGTTAGCAGATTGATTTTATGAATATGTGGTAGCAGCAATACCAGCATTAGCACCAGGAAAATAATCTTGGCGCTGAACAAAAAACGGTTAAACAAATCGACCAGCGACGTCCCAACACAAACCACACCACCGGCAACAAAAGTAAACAACAGCACGCCAGCGGTTGTGGTCATTGAAATGCCTGTCCAGTCGCTGATGCTGGAGGCAAGTAATTCACCGGCACCGCTGATATATGCTGCGGTCAGGGCATACATTAAAAACATCATACTGAAGCCGGTCAGCCACTGACCGTAGCGGCCCAGATAGCGTTTTGCCAGTGTGCCTAAGCCGGTATCTGCAGGGACATGCTGATACACTTCCAGCAGTAACAGCGCGGTGTAACACATCAAGGCCCACAAGCCGATTAACAATGTCAGAGTGACGGTAAAACCGACGCCAGCCGCTGCCAGCGGCATTGCCAGCATACCTGCGCCAATTGTGGTTCCCGCCACGATAAAAACACTTCCCAGAGTTCTGTTTTTCACGCTTTCTTCTGTCCTGACGATCTTTATGAGTGATATCTGCGGCGCAGGTTAAGGCATTATCCATATTTCGTCAAATCGACGTTACATCAGGTGTAAATAAAAATGTACGATAAATGCATTCAGAACTGAGCTGGCGCAAAGCCATAAGGCGCAGGGATCGTTACGCTATGCTTTTTTTGAGGAGGAACGATGGAATCTATTCACGGTCATGAAGTGTTAAATATGATGATTGAATCAGGTGAGCAATATACGCACGCCAGCCTGGAAGCGGCGATCAAAGCGCGTTTTGGTGATCAGACACGTTTTCATACTTGCTCGGCTGAAGGGATGACAGCGGGAGAGTTGGTGGTTTTTCTGGCGGAAAAAGGCAAATTTATTCCCTGCGAAGAGGGGTTCTCAACCGATAAAAGTAAGATTTGTCGTCACTGATCTGAAACGGCGGCAGAAAATCTGCCGCCAGAGAAGATTAGTTTTGTGCGTCGAGGGTAGAGAGTTCTTTATCGATGAAATAAAGTCCTTCGCCGCTTTTCCCCGCCAGGCTCAATTTATCAATAATAGATTTGAACAACTTCTCTTCTTCGTGTTGCTCAGACACATACCATTGCAGGAAATTGAACGTTGGGTAGTCCTGATTAGTCATGGCAGCGTGAGCGAGTTCGTTAATTTTTTGCGTAATTAATTGTTCGTGTTTATAAGTTTCCTGGAATAATTCATCAAGTGAAGAATATTCAGCAAACGGCGATTCAACGGTATTAATTCGCGGTAAATTTCCGGTATCGGTCAGGTAATCAAACAGACGCTGCATATGCGTCATCTCTTCCTGGGCGTGGCGACGCAGAAACGCGGCAGCACCTTCGAAGGTGTGATAGCTGCACCATGCGCTCATTTGCTGATAAAGCAGTGAAGAGTAGAGTTCCAGGTTCATCTGCTCATTAAGTTTTTCAATCATTTCTGGTTTCAGCATGATAGTGCTCCACAAAGGTTATATTTGTTGCTGTGGCGCCACTATAATTTGTTATTTTATTATTTGCAAAAGGTAAAATATTAAAGTCAATTATTAAAAATGCGAATGTGAATAAAACGCATTAACGCTATTTGAGATGGTAATTAACCAGTGAAGCCTCCCTCGCTGATTAAAATCTTTATTGATAAGCCGAGGGGGTTAAGTATCGGCACTGATACGACAGTGTAAATTGCGTATTCAGACATAATGATCCTGCAAACAAACTACAGTTACTTACAGGTTGCCCAAACGCAAAGGCGCGGGTAAATCCAACCTGCTGACATGCGCGGTTCGCGATTCCCTGATCGAGATAGTTGTCAGTGCGGGCGTGTTGTAAAAAAGCCTGATTATAAACGAGGCGTACAATGCCACTCGTGGCATCAACATCGCTGAGGTGAGCCTGACGAGTTACGGTACAGCCCGCTACTGTTAAAAGTGAAAAAACAATTATCAGATGTTTCATGTCACAGCCTGAAGAGGGAGAAGAAACAGGTATTGTACTTGTGGACACAGCCAGGTTATGGACAGAAAAGACGACGGATTAGCGCTATTCCTTGCTTTCTTCAGAACGCACACATCTTGTGGTTATCATTTATGTAACATTAAAGGGGTATTTATGTGATTTGCATCACATAAAGATTGATTTTTGTGATGGATGTCATATTATAAGCAGCAAGAACAATAACACCTGCATAACAAATAATCGGAGTGGCGCGATGAAACTGCGTAAGATCCTGAAAAGCATGTTCAATAATTATTGCAAGACGTTCAAAGACGTACCGCCAGGCAATATGTTCAGATAATAAAAAAACCTGCTCCGGCAGGTTTTTTTATACCCTGATGCGGGCTGATGTGACTATCGTTGAGGAAGGGAAGCCGCTACTATAACGGCTTTCAAAATGCTATCAGGAGTTTAGGATGTCCCAGCCGCTGAATGCCGATCAGGAACTGGTTTCTGATGTTGTTGCTTGCCAGTTGGTGATCAAACAAATTCTCGACGTGCTCGATGTGATCGCGCCTGTTGAGGTTCGTGAAAAAATGTCCAGCCAGCTGAAGAATATTGATTTTACCCACCATCCGGCTGCTGCTGACCCAGTCACTATGCGTGCTATTCAAAAAGCCATCGCGTTGATTGAGCTAAAGTTTACCCCACAAAACGAATCCCATTAAAAAACCGCCGCCTCAGCGATGTGAGGCAGCGGTTTTCACCACTTTTTGTGTATTCGGCGCATCTTTTCATGCGCCGATTTTATTAATGTATCTGATGCGACACGACATTCAGAACATGCTGGTCGGTCTGGACAGGGCACATACCGGCCAGTTTCGCACTGCGCACTTCATCAAGAATGGTTTGCAGTAAGAGACCATCGTGCTGCTGTTCTTTTTCCAGATCGCGCAGAAAATCGACAGTAGAATCATCATTCAATTCTTTAGCTTCATTTGCTAATTGCGCCAGCGTGCTTGAACGCTGCTCATATTCTTCCAACGTTTTTTGGAAGAGTTCTTCCAGAGAGTTCAGTTTTTCGCCAGGTACATCAATGGCTTTAACGATGGGCGTCGCTCCGACGCTTTTCATGAAGTTAAACATGCGCATCATTTGAGTCACGTTACTTTGTGCCTGGGAGCGAAGAAAAGTCGCGGTGCCATTCAGACTTTGTTCAGAACACCAGTTGCTCAGGTGGAGGTAGAGATTGGATGCATAAAACTCGCGGTTCATTTGAGTGTTGAGTTTGAGAAGCATTCCAGTGGTTGCCATACCTAATATCCTTATATCCAGAAGACGAGAGGTGCAAGATAAATCAAAACACCGTAATTACTGTTTGCAGAATAATTCCTTTCTGCGGGTCCGAAATGTGATCCTGGAGTCAATTCTGACGATGATCTGAAATAAGCATAACGTCTGAAGCATTATAAGAAAATCCTTAAATCACCAAGTTTATATTTTTTTACATTTCATTGATTAGAGTTATTGATTTGCAATAACTCTCAATGTTGTGAATTTTTGGATGTTATTGATATTAAATGAATTTATCAATTTCATGATGCTGTTCTTATATTTTTAGGTATTTTTTCAGTTTTGCGATGATGCTCGCATTATGGATTTATCCTTCATTAATGAAGGTGGTGATAATTAACAGCGAAAGGAATTTTGTCTGGAATTTTTATTCTTCTTACATCATTCACCATTCAGCTGTAATGAGCAGCTTCTTGCCCGAGCAAATTAGATTAAAAAGAAGACACGCCAGAGCTATCAAATGATGCCACAAGGATTTCCAGGCTAATCTTATGGACTAATCTGCTAAGTCATTTCTCATTTGTCATACAATTGACGTCTTCCGTATGTCTTTTATTGCTAAATTCATGCACGTTCTCACTGTAATTCTGCGGTGTGATATTGCTCTCCTATGGAGAATTAATTTCTCGCTAAAACTATGCCAACACAGTCACTTATCTTTTCGCCAAAGGTAATGCTTTGTTTTCCGATTGAATTAACGAAAGTTCTTAGGTTTTGCCCTATACAAAATGATGCTAAAGCTGGAGATAACCATGCACAAATTTACTAAAGCTCTTGCAGCCATCGGTCTGGCTGCCGTTATGTCACAATCCGCTATGGCGGAAAATTTGAAACTCGGTTTCCTGGTGAAGCAACCAGAAGAACCGTGGTTTCAGACTGAATGGAAGTTTGCCGATAAAGCCGGGAAAGATTTAGGCTTTGAAGTTATTAAGATAGCCGTACCTGATGGCGAAAAAACACTGAACGCTATTGATAGCCTGGCAGCCAGTGGCGCGAAAGGTTTTGTTATCTGTACTCCGGACCCGAAACTGGGTGCAGCCATCGTGGCGAAAGCGCGTGGCTACGATATGAAAGTTATTGCCGTGGATGATCAGTTTGTTAATGCCAAAGGTAAGCCGGTTGATACCGTTCCATTGGTGATGATGGCGGCGACGAAAATTGGCGAACGTCAGGGCCAGGAACTGTATAAAGAGATGCAGAAACGTGGCTGGGATGTGAAAGAAAGCGCCGTAATGGCGATTACTGCCAACGAACTGGATACCGCCCGTCGTCGTACCACCGGTTCTATGGATGCGCTGAAAGCCGCCGGATTCCCGGAAAAACAAATTTATCAAGTTCCTACCAAATCTAACGACATTCCAGGGGCGTTTGACGCCGCCAACTCTATGCTGGTTCAGCATCCTGAAGTTAAACACTGGTTGATCGTCGGTATGAACGACAGCACCGTGCTGGGTGGCGTACGCGCGACGGAAGGTCAGGGCTTTAAAGCCGCAGATATTATCGGTATCGGTATTAACGGTGTGGATGCGGTGAGTGAACTGTCAAAGGCACAGGCTACGGGTTTCTATGGTTCACTGCTGCCAAGCCCGGACGTTCATGGCTATAAATCCAGCGAAATGCTTTACAACTGGGTAGCAAAAGACGTTGAACCGCCAAAATTCACTGAAGTTACCGACGTGGTGCTGATCACGCGTGACAACTTTAAAGAAGAACTGGAGAAAAAAGGTTTAGGCGGTAAGTAATCTGCCGGAAAAATTCCCCTCTGCGTTATGCAGAGGGGGTGTAAAACGACCAGTGATTCACGGAGACGTTATGCAACAGTCTACCCCGTATCTCTCATTTCGCGGCATTGGTAAAACCTTTCCAGGCGTTAAGGCGCTTACGGATATCAGTTTTGACTGTTATGCCGGTCAGGTTCATGCGTTGATGGGTGAAAATGGCGCCGGAAAATCAACACTCTTAAAAATCCTTAGTGGAAACTATGCGCCAACCACGGGTTCTGTAGTGATTAATGGGCAGGAAATGTCCTTTTCCGATACAACCGCAGCACTGAATGCGGGTGTCGCGATTATTTACCAGGAACTGCATCTCGTGCCGGAAATGACCGTCGCGGAAAACATCTATCTCGGCCAGCTTCCTCATAAAGGCGGCATCGTGAATCGTTCACTGCTGAATTATGAAGCTGGGATACAGCTCAAACATCTGGGTATGGATATTGACCCGGATACGCCGCTGAAATATCTCTCCATCGGGCAATGGCAGATGGTTGAAATTGCCAAAGCTCTGGCACGTAACGCCAAAATTATCGCTTTTGATGAACCAACCAGCTCCTTATCCGCGCGTGAAATAGACAATCTGTTTCGCGTCATTCGTGAACTGCGAAAAGAGGGGCGGGTGATCTTATACGTTTCTCACCGTATGGAAGAAATTTTTGCGCTCAGCGATGCCATCACTGTTTTTAAAGATGGTCGTTACGTCAAAACCTTTACCGACATGCAGCAGGTAGATCATGACTCGCTGGTACAGGCAATGGTTGGTCGCGACATCGGCGATATCTACGGCTGGCAACCGCGCAACTACGGCGAGGAGCGCTTGCGTCTGGATGCGGTAAAGGCACCAGGCGTGCGTACGCCAATAAGCCTGGCTGTTCGCAGTGGCGAAATCGTCGGCCTGTTTGGTCTGGTGGGGGCAGGGCGCAGCGAATTAATGAAAGGCATGTTTGGCGGTACGCAAATTACCGCTGGGCAGGTTTATATCGACCAACAGCCGATCGATATCCGTAAACCGGGCCACGCCATTGCCGCTGGCATGATGCTCTGCCCGGAAGATCGCAAAGCGGAGGGCATTATTCCAGTGCATTCGGTGCGCGACAATATCAACATCAGCGCTCGTCGCAAACATGTGCACGGCGGTTGCGTGATCAACAACGGCTGGGAAGCCAATAATGCCGATCACCACATTCGTTCTCTCAACATCAAAACGCCAGGTGCAGAGCAATTGATCATGAATCTTTCCGGCGGTAATCAGCAAAAAGCCATTTTAGGGCGCTGGTTATCCGAAGAGATGAAAGTCATTTTGCTTGATGAACCTACGCGCGGCATCGATGTAGGGGCTAAACATGAAATTTATAACGTGATTTATGCGCTGGCCGCGCAGGGCGTGGCGGTACTGTTTGCCTCCAGTGACCTGCCCGAAGTCCTTGGTGTCGCCGACCGCATCGTAGTTATGCGGGAAGGTGAAATCGCCGGTGAATTGCTACATGAGCAGGCAGATGAGCGTCAGGCACTAAGCCTTGCTATGCCTAAAGTCAGCCAGGCAGTTGCCTGAGTAAGGAGAATAAGATGTCTTCTGTTTCTACATCGGGTTCTGGCGCGCCTAAGTCGTCATTCAGCCTCGGGCGTATCTGGGATCAGTACGGTATGCTGGTGGTGTTCGCAGTGCTTTTTATCGCCTGTGCCATCTTCGTGCCGAACTTTGCCACCTTTATTAATATGAAAGGGCTGGGACTGGCAATCTCCATGTCGGGGATGGTGGCTTGCGGTATGTTGTTTTGCCTGGCCTCAGGTGACTTTGACCTTTCTGTCGCCTCGGTGATTGCCTGCGCAGGCGTAACCACTGCGGTGGTTATTAACCTGACCGAAAGTTTGTGGATTGGCGTGGCGGCAGGTTTACTGCTGGGCGTTCTGTGCGGCCTGGTGAATGGTTTTGTTATCGCTAAATTGAAAATCAACGCCCTGATTACCACGCTGGCGACGATGCAGATTGTCCGTGGTCTGGCGTATATTATCTCTGACGGTAAAGCGGTGGGCATCGAAGATGAAAGCTTCTTTGCACTCGGTTATGCCAACTGGTTCGGCCTGCCTGCGCCAATCTGGCTCACTGTGGCTTGCCTGGTCGTCTTTGGTTTGCTGCTGAACAAAACCACGTTTGGTCGTAATACATTGGCAATTGGCGGTAACGAAGAGGCGGCACGCCTCGCGGGTGTACCGGTAGTACGTACTAAAATTATTATTTTCGTTCTCTCTGGTCTCGTATCGGCGATTGCCGGGATCATTCTGGCTTCTCGTATGACCAGCGGCCAGCCAATGACGTCTATTGGTTATGAGTTGATTGTTATCTCTGCCTGCGTTTTAGGTGGCGTTTCTCTGAAAGGCGGCATCGGAAAAATCTCATATGTAGTGGCGGGTATCTTAATTTTAGGCACCGTGGAAAACGCCATGAACCTGCTTAATATTTCTCCGTTTGCACAGTATGTTGTTCGTGGCTTAATCCTGCTGGCTGCGGTGATCTTCGACCGTTATAAGCAAAAAGCGAAACGCACTGTTTGATGCTTTATACGATAATTATTTAGTTCCAAAATCCTCCACAGCCAACCGCCACAACGGTTGGCTGTTCTTTTTGCCAATGGCGAGCCTCGTCACACTGTCTATACTTACATGTCTGTAAAGCGCGTTCTGCGCGAACAATAAAAAGATAAGGAGGAGTACCGGGTGACAGAACCGTTAACCGAACCCCCTGAACTATCCGCGAATTATGCCTGGTTTTTTGATCTCGATGGAACGCTGGCGGAAATCAAACCGCATCCCGATCAGGTCGTCGTACCTGAAAATATTCTGCAAGGACTCCAGCTGCTGGCAACCGCAAGTGATGGTGCATTGGCATTGATATCAGGGCGCTCAATGGTAGAGCTTGACGCACTGGCGAAACCTTATCGCTTCCCGTTAGCGGGTGTGCATGGGGCGGAGCGCCGTGACATCAATGGTAAAACGCATATTGTTCATTTGCCGGAAGCGATTGCCCGGGATATTAGCGTTCAACTGCATACGGCTATCGCCAGGCTTCCCGGTGTGGAGATTGAGGCTAAAGGGATGGCGTTTGCGCTGCATTATCGTCAGGCACCGCAGCATGAGGACGCCTTATTGACATTAGCGCAGCGCATTACCCAGATTTGGCCGCAAATGGCGTTACAACAGGGAAAGTGTGTCGTTGAGATAAAACCGAGAGGTACCAGCAAAGGGGACGCGATTGCCGCATTTATGCAGGAAGTTCCCTTTATTGGCCGCAAGCCTATTTTTTTAGGCGATGACTTAACCGATGAATCTGGCTTCTCGGTCGTTAACAGGCTGGGCGGAATGTCAGTGAAAATTGGCACAGGCGCAACTCAGGCATCATGGCGGCTGGCGGGCGTGCCGGATGTCTGGCGCTGGCTTGAAATGATAACCAACGCATTACAACAACTAAAAAGAGACAATAACAGGAGTGATGACTATGAGCCGTTTAGTCGTAGTATCTAACCGGATTGCACCACCAGACGAGCACGCCGCCAGTGCCGGTGGCCTTGCTGTCGGTATACTGGGGGCGCTGAAAGCCGCAGGTGGACTGTGGTTTGGCTGGAGTGGCGAAACAGGGAATGAGGATCAGCCGCTAAAAAAGGTGAAAAAAGGAAATATCACCTGGGCCTCTTTTAACCTCAGTGAAAAGGATCTCGACGAATACTACAACCAATTCTCCAATGCTGTTCTCTGGCCCGCATTTCATTATCGACTCGATCTGGTGCAATTTCAGCGTTCCGCCTGGGAAGGCTATTTACGCGTGAATGCATTGCTGGCAGATAAATTACTGCCGTTGCTGGAAGACGATGACATTATTTGGATCCACGATTATCACCTGTTGCCATTTGCGCATGAACTCCGCAAACGTGGCGTGAATAATCGTATTGGTTTCTTCCTGCATATTCCTTTCCCGACGCCGGAAATTTTCAACGCGCTGCCGACTTATAACACGTTGCTTGAACAGCTTTGTGATTATGATTTGCTGGGGTTTCAGACAGAAAACGATCGCCTGGCGTTTCTGGATTGCCTTTCCAACCTGACGCGCGTCACGACGCGTAGTTCGCGCAATCATACGGCCTGGGGCAAGGCATTTCGCACCGAAGTTTACCCTATTGGTATTGAACCGGATGAAATAGCCAAACAGGCTGCCGGACCGCTGCCGCCCAAACTGGCGCAATTAAAAGCGGAGCTGAAAAGCGTACAAAATATCTTTTCTGTCGAACGACTGGATTATTCCAAAGGTCTGCCTGAGCGTTTTCTCGCCTATGAAGCCTTGCTGGAAAAATATCCGCAACATCATGGCAAAATACGTTATACCCAGATAGCGCCAACCTCGCGTGGTGATGTGCAGGCGTATCAGGATATTCGTCATCAGCTGGAAAATGAAGCCGGGAGAATTAACGGAAAATATGGGCAATTAGGCTGGACACCGCTTTATTATCTGAACCAGCATTTCGACCGTAAATTACTGATGAAAATCTTCCGCTATTCCGATGTCGGATTAGTGACGCCGCTGCGTGACGGGATGAATCTGGTGGCGAAAGAATATGTCGCCGCCCAGGATCCTGCCAATCCCGGTGTACTGGTACTTTCACAATTTGCGGGGGCGGCGAATGAACTGACGTCAGCGTTAATCGTTAACCCATACGATCGTGATGAAGTCGCGGCGGCGTTGAATCGGGCATTGACTATGTCGCTGGCAGAACGTATTTCCCGTCATGCAGAAATGTTGGAAATTATCGTGAAAAACGATATTAACCACTGGCAGGAGTGCTTTATTAGCGACCTAAAGCTGATAGTTCCGCGCAGCGCGGAAAGCCAGCAGCGCGATAAAGTTGCGACCTTTCCAAAGCTGGCGTAATTGCGCTTAATCTCCCTTAAGCGGAACCAACAGCACATCAACCTCACTTGAGGCAATCACACTTTTCGCAGAGCAGGATGCTCGCGAAAAGAAACTGTGATTATGATTACCGCAAATCACCAAATCGAATTTATGTTTACGGCATACCGCCAGAATATGTTCGCTCAACTCTCCGTAAGCTATAAACTTTTCTTCAACGGGATATCCAGCATCCTGAATTAATTTGTCCAGAAAGTTTTGTGTTTCTTCATGCATCACACTGCGTAAATCCTCAAGCATCGGCGCGGCTAATTGATTGTACATTTCTGGATCGGAAGCGAGGGTGATTAAACTGATACGCCCATTAACGGGACGGGCGATAGATACCGCTTTTGCTAACAGTTGCTGGCTTTCCGGTGAGACAGCAACGGCAACAAGAATATTGGCGTAACTCATAACCTGCTCCTTATTCTATGAACTTCAGGTGAGATCACAGCTTTACCCTGAATGAGCTATAGATGCAATAACAACTTGGTCAAAAACGCAAATATTAGCATGATCATTAATAAAGATAATTAATCAATATCGTAGTGTTACTATGTAGTCATGCGGGTGATGATGAGGAAGTGGAGAAATTGATTTCTCTCACTAAACAAATGGTTAATATTAATAAAACATCTTGTTAACATTGATATTGTTGGCAGCCTTAATTTTTTTTAAATGGCATATTATTATTTAATTGGCTGTTTTTTTAATGATTTACAGAGATCATAGATATTTATCCCATATCCGGGATATGGTTATTCACGGTGATTTATATTAACAGTGCGCAACATCTCAATTTTATCCCGCCACATCATTTTTGCTCACAGATAAGCTGAAAAACTTTTTAACAGAATGAAATATACGCAAAACAAAAGTATGACTTATACATCAATGTTAAGTAATTGAGTGTTTTGTGTGATCCGTGTCACACATTGTCGAAAATCGCAGCTCCGCTCCGTTGTATGTATGAGTGGTGACGAGTACAGTTGCGTCGAATTAGGAAAAATCTTAGATAAGTGTAAAAAGCATCACTCTGTGTAAGACGTGTTTCACCTCTTATGATGTCTGTGTGTTTTTTCGTTGATCGCTACTATTCCATTTTTATTTACTTTTTACCGGGATTTCCCGGCGACATCACGGGATGCGGTGATACCGCATAAAAAATAAAGTTAGTTATTCTGGGTGGGAATAATGCATACCTCCGAGTTGCTGAAACATATTTATGACATTAACTTGTCATATTTACTTCTTGCACAGCGTCTGATCGTTCAGGACAAAGCGTCCGCCATGTTTCGTCTCGGTATTAATGAAGAAATGGCTACAACGCTGGCGACGCTGACTCTTCCGCAAATGGTTAAACTGGCCGAAACCAATCAACTGATTTGTCAATTCCGCTTTGACAGCCACCAGACTATTAACCAACTGACGCAGGATTCCCGTGTTGACGATCTCCAGCAAATTCATACCGGCATTATGCTCTCCACGCGTTTATTGAATGATGTTAATCAGCCCGAAGAAGCACAACGTAAGAAAAGGGCCTGATCATGAGTGAAAAAAGCATTGTTCAGGAAGCCCGTGATATTCAACTCGCCATGGAGTTGATAACCCTGGGCGCTCGTTTGCAGATGCTGGAAAGTGAAACACAATTAAGTCGCGGACGCCTGATCAAGCTCTATAAAGAGCTGCGCGGAAGCCCGCCGCCGAAAGGGATGTTGCCGTTCTCTACCGACTGGTTTATGACCTGGGAACAAAATGTCCATGCGTCGATGTTCTGTAATGCATGGCAGTTTTTACTGAAAACCGGGTTATGTAATGGCGTCGATGCGGTAATCAAAGCCTATCGTTTATACCTTGAACAGTGCCCACAAGCCGAAAACGGACCACTGCTGGCTCTAACCCGCGCCTGGACTCTGGTGCGATTTGTCGAAAGCGATTTACTGCAACTTTCCAGCTGCAACTGCTGCGGCGGTAATTTTATCACTCATGCTCATCAACCTGTCGGCAGTTTTGCCTGCAGCTTATGTCAACCGCCATCGCGCGCCGTAAAAAGACGTAAACTTTCTCAGAACCCTGCCGATATTATCCCTCAACTGCTGGATGAACAGAGAATACAGGCTGTTTAACCCATACGGTGTGGCGAAACACTCCAGCAGCGGTAATTAATTACCGCTGCTTATTTTTCTCCAGCCGTAAGGTAACGTCTGCCGACTGAACATCCTGTCATGGTCAACAGTGAAAGGATGATGTCGTGCTTATCTTATTAGGTTACCTGGTTGTTCTCGGTACAGTTTTCGGCGGTTATTTGATGACCGGTGGAAGCCTTGGAGCACTCTATCAACCCGCTGAACTGGTGATTATTGCCGGTGCAGGCATTGGGTCGTTTATCGTCGGCAATAATGGCAAAGCAATCAAAGGTACGCTTAAGGCGCTGCCATTGTTGTTTCGTCGCTCTAAATATACCAAAGCAATGTATATGGATTTGCTGGCGTTGCTTTACCGTCTGATGGCGAAATCGCGGCAAATGGGCATGTTCTCACTGGAACGCGATATTGAAAATCCACGAGAGAGCGAGATCTTCGCCAGTTATCCGCGCATCCTCGCGGATGCCGTTATGCTGGATTTTATCGTCGATTATCTGCGCCTGATTATCAGCGGCCACATGAATACCTTCGAAATTGAAGCCCTGATGGACGAAGAGATAGAAACGCACGAAAACGAGGCGGAAGTCCCGGCGAACAGCCTGGCGTTGGTCGGAGACTCTCTTCCTGCGTTTGGGATTGTTGCGGCCGTAATGGGAGTGGTGCACGCATTAGGATCAGCCGATCGTCCTGCTGCCGAATTGGGGGCGCTCATCGCACATGCGATGGTGGGGACTTTCCTCGGTATCTTATTGGCTTACGGATTTATTTCCCCGTTAGCGAGTGTTTTGCGCCAGAAAAGCGCCGAAACCAGCAAAATGATGCAGTGCGTCAAAGTTACACTGCTTTCTAATCTGAACGGTTACGCACCGCCTATCGCCGTTGAATTTGGTCGCAAAACGCTCTATTCCAGTGAACGTCCGTCGTTTGTTGAACTGGAAGAGCATGTGCGCGCGGTGAAAAATCCGCAACAACAGACGACAACCGAGGAAGCATGAAGAATCAAGCGCATCCGATTATTGTCGTCAAACGACGCAAAGCGAAATACCACGGCGCAGCACATGGTTCGTGGAAGATTGCTTATGCTGACTTTATGACCGCGATGATGGCTTTTTTTCTGGTGATGTGGCTTATCTCCATCTCCAGCCCAAAAGAGCTGATTCAGATTGCGGAATACTTCCGTACGCCGCTGGCGACAGCGGTAACGGGCGGCGATCGAATTTCTAATAGCGAAAGCCCAATTCCCGGCGGCGGTGATGATTTCACCCAAAGCCAGGGGGAAGTGAATAAGCAGCCGAACATTGAAGAACTTAAAAAACGCATGGAGCAAAGTCGGCTGCGGAAATTGCGTGGCGATCTCGACCAGCTTATTGAATCAGACCCGAAACTACGGGCGATGCGTCCACATCTCAAAATCGATCTGGTACAGGAAGGTTTACGTATCCAGATAATTGATAGCCAGAATCGCCCGATGTTTAAAACCGGTAGTGCTGATGTCGAGCCCTATATGCGCGACATTCTGCGCGCCATTGCGCCGGTGCTGAACGGTATTCCTAACCGTATCAGCCTTTCCGGTCATACCGATGATTTCCCTTACGCCAATGGTGAGAAAGGTTACAGCAACTGGGAGCTTTCCACTGAACGCGCCAATGCGTCGCGCCGTGAGCTAATGGTGGGAAGTCTGGCTGATGGCAAAATTTTACGCGTTGTCGGCATGGCGGCGACCATGCGCTTAAGCGATCGCGGCCCGGATGATGCCGTTAATCGTCGAATCAGTCTGTTGGTACTGAATAAACAAGCCGAACAGGCCATTTTGCATGAAAACGCCGAAAGCCAGAATGAGCCGGTAAGCGTCCTGGAAAAACCTGGGGTAACACCGCAGGTCAGTGTTTCCACAATGCCATCAGCCGAATCGAGGTGACAGCGTGAGCATGGATATAAGCGATTTTTACCAGACATTTTTTGATGAAGCGGACGAACTGTTGGCCGATATGGAGCAGCATCTGCTGAATTTACAGCCAGAAGCGCCAGATGCCGAACAATTGAATGCCATCTTTCGTGCGGCCCACTCCATCAAAGGAGGGGCGGGAACCTTTGGCTTTAGCGTATTGCAGGAAACCACGCATCTGATGGAAAACCTGCTCGACGAAGCCAGACGCGGTGAAATGCTGCTTAACACCGACATTATCAATCTGTTTTTGGAAACGAAGGACATCATGCAGGAACAGCTCGACGCTTATAAACAGTCGCAAGAGCCGGATGCCGCCAGCTTTGACTATATCTGCCAGGCCTTACGTCAACTGGCAATAGAAGCGAAAGGCGAATCGACACCCGCCATGGCCCGGTTAAGTGTGGTTGCCAAAAGTGAACCGCAAGATGAACAGGGTAACAGTGAGTCGCCGCGACGAATTCTACTTTCGCGTCTGAAGGCGGGAGAAGTCGATCTACTGGAAGAAGAGCTGGGGCATCTGACAACGTTAACTGATGTGGTGAAGGGGGCGGATTCTCTTTCGGCAATATTACCGGGCGACATCGCCGAAGATGACATCAAAGCGGTGCTCTGTTTTGTGATTGAGGCCGATCAGATTACCTTCGAAAAAGTAGAGTCCGCGCCCAAAATATCCCCGCCACCGGTACTTAAACTGGCAGCCGAACAAGCACCAGCAGGGCGAGTGGAACGGGAAAAAACGTCGCGCGGCAGCGAATCTAGCAGCATCCGCGTGGCGGTTGAAAAGGTTGATCAGCTGATTAACCTCGTTGGCGAACTGGTGATTACTCAGTCGATGCTGGCCCAGCGCTCCAGTGAACTGGACCCGGTGAATCATGGGGATTTGATTACCAGCATGGGGCAGTTACAACGTAACGCCCGCGATTTGCAGGAATCAGTGATGTCGATTCGCATGATGCCAATGGAATATGTCTTTAGCCGCTATCCCCGGCTGGTGCGCGACCTGGCGGGTAAACTTGGCAAACAGGTGGAACTGACGCTGGTGGGCAGTTCCACCGAACTCGACAAGAGTCTGATAGAACGCATTATCGATCCTCTGACCCACCTGGTACGCAATAGCCTCGACCACGGTATTGAACTGCCAGAAAAACGACTTGCTACGGGCAAAGATAGCGTTGGAAATTTAATCCTGTCTGCTGAACACCAGGGTGGCAACATCTGCATCGAAGTGACCGACGATGGCGCGGGGCTTAATCGAGAGCGGATTCTGGCAAAAGCCGCCTCGCAAGGTCTGAGCGTTAGCGACAACATGACTGACGACGAAGTGGCGATGTTGATATTCGCCCCTGGTTTTTCCACGGCGGAGCAGGTCACCGATGTCTCCGGGCGCGGCGTCGGCATGGATGTCGTCAAACGTAATATCCAGGAGATGGGGGGCCACGTTGAAATCCAGTCGAAGCAGGGCGTTGGCACCACAATCCGCATTTTACTGCCGCTAACGCTGGCGATCCTCGATGGCATGTCCGTACGCGTTGCTGACGAAGTTTTCATTCTGCCGCTTAACGCCGTCATGGAATCACTACAACCTCGCGAAGCCGATCTCCATCCACTGGCAGGCGGCGAGCGAGTACTGGAAGTGCGTGGTGAATATCTGCCCATCGTCGAACTGTGGAAAGTGTTCAACGTCGCAGGCGCGAAAACCGAAGCTACACAGGGGATTGTTGTCATTCTGCAAAGTGGCGGTCGCCGCTACGCCTTGCTGGTGGATCAGTTAATTGGTCAACATCAGGTGGTGGTTAAAAACCTTGAAAGTAACTATCGCAAAGTCCCTGGCATTTCTGCTGCAACCATTCTTGGCGACGGCAGCGTGGCACTGATTGTTGATGTCTCCGCCTTGCAGGCGATAAACCGCGAACAACGTATGGCGAATACCGCCGCCTGATTGAGTAAAAAGGGAATAAATATGACCGGTATGACAAATGTAACAAAGCTGGCCAGCGAACCGTCAGGCCAGGAGTTTCTGGTATTTACCCTCGGTGACGAAGAGTACGGCATCGATATTCTGAAAGTGCAGGAGATCCGTGGCTACGATCAGGTTACGCGGATTGCCAATACACCCGCGTTTATCAAAGGCGTCACTAATCTGCGCGGCGTGATTGTGCCAATTATTGATTTGCGTATTAAGTTCAGCCAGGTGGATGTGGAGTACAACGATAACACGGTGGTTATCGTTCTGAATCTTGGGCAGCGGGTGGTCGGCATTGTGGTAGATGGCGTTTCAGATGTTCTTTCGTTGACGACGGAACAAATTCGCCCGGCACCGGAATTTGCTGTGACGCTTTCCACAGAATACCTCACCGGCCTGGGTGCGCTGGGCGATCGCATGCTAATTCTGGTTAATATCGAAAAACTGCTGAATAGCGAAGAGATGGCGCTGTTGGATAGCACGGCATCAGAAGTCGCATAATTTATCCCGCCGTACTCAAATGAAATGAGCCCGATGCCCTGCGCATTGGGTTTTTCATTTTAATATCGCCATGACTGGCATCAGAAATAAAGTTTCCCTCCTTCCTGCCGATAACGAAACCAACTTGTTTTCAGGAAGGTGCCTTATGATTAACCGTATCCGCGTAGTCACGCTGTTGGTAATGGTGCTGGGGGTATTCGCACTGTTACAGCTTATTTCCGGAAGTCTGTTTTTTTCTTCTCTTCACCATAGCCAGAAAAGTTTTGTGGTTTCCAATCAATTACGGGAGCAGCAAAGCGAGCTGACCTCAACCTGGGATTTAATGCTGCAAACGCGCATTAACCTGAGTCGTTCAGCGGTGCGGATGATGATGGATTCATCCAATCAACAAAGTAACGCTAAAGTTGAATTGCTTGATAGCGCCAGGAAAACATTGGCCCAGGCTGCAATCCATTATAAAAAATTCAAAATCATGGCACCGTTACCTGAAATGGTCGCTACCAGTCGTAATATCGACGAAAAATATAAAAACTATCACACAGCATTAACAGAACTGATTGATTATCTTGATTATGGCAATACCGGAGCCTATTTCGCTCAGCCAACCCAGGGAATGCAAAATGCGATGGGCGAAGCCTTTGCCCAGTACGCCCTCAGTAGTGAAAAACGGTATCAAGATATCGTCACTGACAACGCGGATGATTACCGATTTGCCCAGTGGCAACTGGCGGTTATCGCGCTGGTGGTGGTATTGATTCTGCTGGTGGCGTGGTACGGCATCCGCCGCATGCTACTTAACCCGTTAGCGAAGATCATTTCTCACATCCGGGAAATTGCTGGTGGCAATCTGGCGCATACCCTCAGCATTGCTGGACGCAGCGAAATGGGCGACCTGGCACAGAGCGTTTCACATATGCAACGCTCTCTGACTGACACGGTCAACCATGTGCGAGAAGGTTCAGACGCTATCTATGCTGGTACTCGTGAGATTGCTGCGGGGAATACCGATCTTTCCTCCCGTACTGAACAGCAGGCATCGGCGCTGGAAGAAACGGCCGCCAGCATGGAACAGCTCACAGCAACAGTGAAACAGAACGCCGATAACGCCCGTCAAGCCTCGCAACTGGCGCAAAGTGCCTCCGATACTGCTCAGCATGGTGGCAAAGTCGTGGACGGTGTGGTGAAAACCATGCACGAAATTGCCGACAGTTCGCAGAAAATTGCTGACATTATTAGCGTTATTGATGGCATTGCTTTCCAGACCAATATCCTGGCACTGAACGCGGCTGTTGAAGCCGCCCGAGCAGGGGAACAGGGGCGTGGTTTTGCCGTGGTGGCGGGCGAAGTGCGTAATCTCGCCAGTCGCAGCGCCCAGGCGGCAAAAGAGATCAAAGCGCTGATTGAAGATTCCGCCTCCCGCGTTGATACCGGTTCGGTGCTGGTAGAAAGTGCCGGGGAAACCATGACGAATATTGTCAATGCCGTCACCCGTGTTACCGACATTATGGGCGAGATTGCCTCTGCATCGGATGAACAGAGTCGCGGTATCGATCAAGTGGCGTTGGCAGTGTCGGAAATGGATCGCGTCACCCAACAAAACGCATCGCTGGTGCAGGAGTCTGCCGCGGCGGCGGCGGCCCTTGAAGAGCAGGCCAGCCGTTTAACGCAAGCAGTTTCCACATTCCGTCTGGCTGCAAGCTCGCAAACGATTAAACCACAATCCCGTCCAACCACTGAACAACCACCCGCACAGCCGCGACTGCGTATTACTGAACAAGATCCAAACTGGGAAACATTTTGATGAGTATTTACTCACTCGGTCATTTCAGCCAAATGGATCAGGTGATGCAACAAAACGTCGCACTGGCAGAAGAAGCGGCGGCAACGGCACAACGGGTGAATCAGTGGTTTCCTGAAGTGACTGAGAAGGCGCTATGACATCATCTCTGCCCTGCGGGCAAACGTCTTTATTGTTACAGATGACCGAGCGCCTGGCGCTTTCCGACGCGCATTTTCGGCGGATAAGTCAATTGATCTATCAACGTGCGGGGATAGTCCTGGCGGACCACAAACGCGACATGGTTTACAACCGCCTGGTGCGCCGTTTGCGCTCGCTGGGGCTTGCAGACTTCGGCCATTATCTGAATTTACTGGAATCTAATCAGCACAGCGGCGAGTGGCAGGCGTTTATTAATTCGCTGACCACAAACCTGACGGCATTTTTCCGCGAGGGGCATCATTTCCCATTGCTCGCGGAGCACGCCCGCCACAGCTCTGGCGAGTATCGCGTATGGAGTGCGGCGGCATCGACAGGTGAAGAACCCTACAGCATTGCGATGACGCTGGCGGATACGCTGGGCACCGCGCCCGGACGCTGGAAAGTATTCGCCAGCGATATCGACACCGAAGTGCTGGAGAAAGCCAGAAGCGGCATTTATCGCCATGAAGAGCTGAAAAACCTGACGCCGCAACAACTCCAGCGCTACTTCATGCGCGGTACGGGGCCACACCAAGGGCTGGTGCGTGTGCGTCAGGCACTGGCGAACTCTATCGATTTTTCCCCGCTGAATTTGCTGGCGAAACAGTACGCTGCGCCGGGGCCGTTCGATGCGATCTTCTGTCGTAACGTCATGATCTACTTCGATCAAGCGACCCAGCAGGAGATTTTGCGCCGCTTTGTACCGCTGCTTAAACCCGACGGATTATTGTTTGCGGGTCACTCTGAAAACTTTAGCCACCTTGAGCGCAGCTTCACATTGCGTGGACAGACGGTGTATGCGCTAAGTAAGGATTAACGATGAGCAAAATCAGGGTGTTGTCGGTCGATGACTCGGCACTGATGCGCCAGATAATGACAGAAATCATCAATATTCATAGTGACATGGAAATGGTAGCGACGGCTCCCGATCCGCTGGTCGCGCGTGATTTGATTAAGAAATTCAATCCTGATGTGCTGACGCTGGACGTCGAAATGCCGCGTATGGACGGACTGGATTTCCTCGAAAAATTAATGCGTTTGCGACCGATGCCAGTAGTGATGGTTTCTTCTCTGACTGGCAAAGGTTCCGAAGTCACGCTGCGTGCTCTGGAGTTGGGGGCGATAGATTTTATCACCAAACCGCAACTGGGGATCCGCGAAGGAATGCTGGCGTATAGCGAAATGATTGCCGAAAAGGTGCGTACGGCAGCAAGGGCAAGCCTTACTGCGCATAAACCGTTATCGGCACCGACAACGCTGAAGACCGGACCGCTCTTGAGTTCAGAAAAGCTGATTGCGATTGGCGCCTCAACGGGGGGAACTGAGGCGATTCGTCACGTATTGCAACCGTTGCCGCTTTCCAGCCCGGCACTGTTAATTACCCAGCATATGCCGCCCGGTTTTACCCGCTCTTTTGCCGACAGACTTAATAAGCAGTGCCAAATCGGCGTGAAAGAAGCCGAGGACGGAGAACGCGTCTTGCCGGGGCATGCCTATATCGCCCCGGGCGATCGGCATATGGAACTGGCGCGTAGCGGCGCGAATTATCAAATCAAAATTCACGATGGCCCGGCGGTTAATCGCCATCGGCCATCGGTAGATGTGTTGTTTCATTCTGTGGCCAAACAGGCGGGGCGTAATGCGGTTGGGGTGATTCTGACGGGCATGGGCAACGACGGCGCGACGGGAATGTTAGCAATGCGTCAGGCGGGGGCATGGACTCTTGCGCAAAATGAAGCAAGCAGCGTGGTGTTCGGCATGCCGCGCGAGGCCATCAATATGGGTGGCGTCTGCGAAGTGGTCGATCTTAGCCAGGTAAGCCAGCAAATGCTGGCAAAAATCAGTGCCGGACAGGCGATACGTATTTAAATCAGGAGTGTGAGATGGCGGATAAAGAGCTTAAATTTTTGGTTGTGGATGACTTTTCCACCATGCGACGCATCGTGCGTAACCTGCTGAAAGAGCTTGGATTTAATAATGTTGAGGAAGCGGAGGATGGCACCGATGCTCTCAATAAGTTGCAGGCGGGAGGATATGGTTTTGTTATCTCCGACTGGAATATGCCCAACATGGATGGCCTGGAGTTGCTGAAAACGATTCGTGCTGATGGCGCGATGTCAGCATTGCCGGTGTTAATGGTGACTGCAGAAGCGAAGAAAGAAAACATTATTGCCGCAGCACAAGCGGGGGCCAGTGGCTACGTGGTTAAGCCATTTACCGCCGCGACGCTGGAGGAAAAACTCAACAAAATCTTTGAGAAACTGGGCATGTGAGGATGCGACTATGATGCAACCATCAATTAAACCTGCTGATGAAAATTCTGCTGGCGATATCATTGCGCGCATCGGCAGCCTGACGCGTATGCTGCGCGATAGTCTGCGGGAGCTGGGGCTGGACCAGGCCATTGCAGAAGCGGCGGAAGCCATCCCCGATGCCCGCGATCGTTTGTACTACGTTGTGCAGATGACTGCCCAGGCTGCGGAAAGGGCGCTCAACAGTGTTGAAGCTTCACAACCGCATCAGGATCACATGGAGAAATTAGCAAAAGCGTTAACCCAACGCTGGGATGACTGGTTTGCCGATCCCATTGACCTTGCCGACGCTCGCGAACTGGTGACCGATACACGGCAATTTCTGGCGGATGTGCCGACGCATACCCGTTTTACCAATGCGCAGTTGCTGGAAATCATGATGGCGCAGGATTTTCAGGACCTCACCGGGCAGGTCATTAAACGAATGATGGATGTCATTCAGGAGATTGAACGCCAGTTGCTAATGGTGCTGCTGGAAAATATCCCAGAACAGGATGCACGTCCGAAACGTGAAAGCCAGAGTTTGCTGAATGGACCACAGGTAGATACCAGCAAAGCCGGTGTGGTAGCCAGTCAGGACCAGGTCGACGATTTGTTGGATAGCCTTGGATTTTGATTTGTATTGCCTGATGTGACGCGGCCGCGTCACATCGATCTTCAAGGTTGGATAAGGCGTTTACGCCGTACCCGACAAACATGTCACCATGCCTGATGTGCTGTGGCAAAAGCCCTAAATCCCGCCTTTTTTACCCCTTACTCAAACCATTGAACGCTTTGCGCTCTGGCATCATTCACGCTTATTACTCTTTCCAGGATTGGCGACGTGTCTGACGAGAGCGACGACAAAACAGAAGCCCCCACACCTCACCGACTTGAAAAAGCGCGGGAAGAGGGGCAAATCCCGCGTTCCCGTGAATTAACGTCGCTGCTGATTTTGTTAGTGGGCGTGTGTGTTATCTGGTTTGGCGGTGTGTCGCTGGCTCGTCGATTGTCGGGCATGCTCTCCGCGGGATTGCATTTTGATCACAGTATTATCAATGACCCGAACCTGATCCTCGGGCAGATTATTTTGCTGATCAGAGAAGCCATGCTGGCGCTGCTGCCGCTGATTAGCGGCGTGGTGCTGGTGGCGCTCATTTCTCCGGTGATGCTGGGTGGGCTGGTATTTAGCGGCAAATCCTTGCAGCCGAAGTTTTCCAAACTCAACCCGCTACCGGGCATTAAACGGATGTTCTCGGCACAGACTGGCGCGGAGTTGCTGAAAGCGATACTGAAATCCATCCTGGTCGGCAGTGTGACGGGGTTTTATCTCTGGCACCACTGGCCGCAGATGATGCGCTTAATGGCCGAGTCTCCGATTACCGCCATGGGAAACGCCATGGATCTGGTTGGGCTATGCGCGTTGTTGGTGGTGCTTGGCGTTATTCCGATGGTGGGATTTGACGTCTTTTTCCAAATCTTCAGCCACCTGAAAAAGCTGCGTATGTCACGGCAGGATATTCGTGATGAGTTCAAACAAAGTGAAGGCGACCCTCATGTCAAAGGGCGAATCCGTCAGATGCAGCGAGCTGCGGCGCGGCGGCGGATGATGGCCGATGTGCCGAAAGCGGACGTTATCGTCAATAACCCAACTCACTACTCAGTGGCTTTGCAGTACGACGAAAACAAAATGAGTGCGCCAAAAGTCGTTGCCAAGGGCGCGGGGCTGGTGGCATTACGCATTCGTGAAATAGCCGCTGAAAATAACGTCCCGACCCTCGAAGCGCCTCCGCTGGCGCGTGCGCTGTATCGACATGCTGAAATCGGTCAACAAATACCTGGTCAACTCTATGCCGCCGTGGCGGAAGTGCTGGCCTGGGTCTGGCAACTGAAACGTTGGCGTCTGGCTGGTGGACAGCGCCCTGTACAACCAACTCATCTTCCGGTGCCGGAAGCCCTGGATTTTATTAACGAGAAACCGACCCATGAGTAATCTGGCCGCGATGCTGCGCCTGCCTGCAAATCTGAAATCGACACAATGGCAGATCCTTGCCGGACCGATTTTGATCTTGCTGATTTTGTCGATGATGGTGCTGCCATTGCCTGCATTCATTCTCGACCTGCTGTTTACCTTTAATATCGCGTTGTCGATTATGGTGTTGCTGGTGGCGATGTTTACCCAGCGCACGCTTGAGTTTGCTGCGTTTCCGACCATCCTGTTGTTTACCACGCTGTTGCGTCTGGCACTTAACGTGGCTTCAACCCGTATCATTTTGATGGAAGGGCATACCGGCGCGGCGGCGGCTGGAAAGGTGGTCGAAGCGTTCGGTCACTTCCTCGTTGGTGGCAATTTCGCTATCGGTATCGTGGTGTTCGTCATTCTCGTGATCATCAACTTTATGGTTATCACCAAAGGTGCCGGGCGTATTGCGGAAGTGGGCGCGCGCTTTGTTCTCGATGGTATGCCGGGTAAGCAGATGGCGATTGACGCCGACCTTAACGCCGGATTGATTGGTGAAGATGAAGCGAAAAAACGCCGCTCCGAAGTGACTCAGGAAGCCGATTTTTACGGCTCAATGGACGGGGCAAGTAAGTTTGTTCGCGGCGATGCCATTGCCGGGATCCTCATCATGGTCATTAACGTTGTCGGCGGATTGCTGGTCGGTGTGCTGCAACATGGCATGAGCATGGGACACGCGGCGGAAAGTTATACGCTATTGACCATTGGCGACGGTCTGGTGGCACAAATCCCGGCACTGGTGATTTCTACCGCTGCCGGGGTCATCGTTACGCGTGTCAGCACCGATCAGGATGTTGGCGAGCAGATGGTGAATCAGCTTTTCAGTAACCCAAGCGTTATGTTGTTAAGCGCCGCCGTGCTCGGCTTACTCGGGCTGGTGCCAGGAATGCCGAACCTGGTATTTTTGCTGTTCACGGCGGGATTGCTCGGGCTGGCCTGGTGGATCCGCGGACGCGATCAAAAAGCGCCTGCCGAACCAAAACCGGTAAAAATGGCAGAGAATAATGCTGTAGTCGAAGCAACGTGGAATGATGTGCAACTGGAAGATTCTCTGGGAATGGAAGTGGGCTATCGACTGATCCCGATGGTTGATTTCCAACAAGATGGCGAGTTGCTGGGCCGTATTCGTAGTATTCGTAAAAAATTTGCTCAGGAAATGGGCTTCCTGCCGCCGGTGGTGCACATTCGCGACAATATGGATCTGCAACCGGCCCGTTATCGCATTTTGATGAAAGGCGTAGAGATTGGCAGTGGCGATGCTTATCCGGGGCGCTGGCTGGCAATTAACCCTGGGACCGCTGCCGGGACGTTACCTGGTGAAGCGACCGTCGATCCGGCTTTTGGTCTGAACGCTATCTGGATCGAAAGTGCGCTAAAAGAACAGGCGCAGATTCAGGGGTACACAGTGGTTGAGGCCAGCACAGTGGTGGCAACGCATCTTAACCATCTCATTAGCCAGCACGCCGCAGAGTTGTTTGGTCGCCAGGAGGCGCAACAATTGCTGGATCGCGTCGCCCAGGAGATGCCAAAGCTGACGGAAGATCTCGTTCCTGGCGTCGTCACGCTCACCACGCTACATAAAGTGCTGCAAAATCTGCTCGATGAAAAAGTGCCGATTCGCGATATGCGTACCATTCTTGAAGCGCTGGCGGAGCATGCGCCCATTCAGAGCGATCCGCATGAATTAACCGCCGTCGTGCGCGTGGCGTTGGGACGGGCGATTACCCAGCAGTGGTTTCCCGGCAAAGATGAAGTCCATGTTATTGGCCTCGACACGCCGCTGGAACGTTTGTTACTACAGGCGTTGCAGGGCGGGGGCGGACTGGAACCAGGGCTGGCGGATCGTCTACTGGTGCAAACCCAGGAAGCGCTATCCCGTCAGGAGATGTTGGGTGCGCCGCCTGTATTGTTGGTGAACCACGCGCTGCGACCACTATTGTCTCGCTTCCTGCGCCGCAGCTTGCCGCAGTTAGTGGTGCTGTCGAATCTGGAACTATCTGATAACCGACATATCCGCATGACGGCGACAATTGGCGGTAAATGATGAGAACTTTATTGGCTATGCTGTTGTTTCCGGTGATTGCGCAAGCCGCCGGGGAGGGGATGTGGCAGGCAAGTAGTGTCGGAATTACGCTCAATCATCGCGGTGAGTCGATGTCTTCTGCGCCTCTTTCTTCGCGACAACCTGTTTCAGGATTGGTGACGCTGGTGGCGTGGCGTTATCAGCTTATCGGTTCGACCCCCGCGGGACTGCGGGTACGTTTATGCTCACAATCTCGTTGTGTCGAATTAGAGGGGCAGAGCGGAACCACCGTGGCCTTTTCCGGTATAGCGGCAGCAGAACCATTGCGCTTTATCTGGGAAGTGCCTGGCGGTGGGCGGTTAATTCCGCCGCTGAAAGTACAACGTAATGAAGTGATTGTGAATTATCGGCGGTGATAAAAAAGCCGATGTCCGTAACTGCGACATCGGCCTTTGACACATAACGCGATTACATACGCTCTACAGTCTCAATACCCAGCGTATCCAGACCCAGCTTCAGCGTCTTCGCCGTCAGTTGTGCCAGTTTCAGACGGCTGTTACGCACTTCTTCGTTTTCTGCGCTGAGGATCGGGCAGTGCTCGTAGAAGCCAGAGAACAGACCAGCCAGATCGTACAGGTAAGCACACATCACGTGCGGCGTGCCTTCACGGGCAACCACGGTGAGGGTTTCTTCAAACTGCAGCAGACGAGCAGCCAGTTGCGCTTCACGATCTTCACGGATGATTACCGGAGCTGAAGCCAGTTGCTCTTCGTTAATTTCTGCTTTACGGAACACAGACAAAACACGCGTGTAAGCATACTGCATGTATGGCGCGGTATTACCCTCAAACGCCAGCATGTTGTCCCAGTCGAAGATGTAGTCGGTAGTGCGGTTTTTGGAGAGATCCGCGTATTTCACCGCGCCGATACCCACCGCATTGGCCAGTTTTTCCAGCTCGTCAGCTGGCATATCCGGGTTCTTTTCTGCCACCAGACGACGTGCGCGCTCCAGGGCTTCATCCAGCAGATCGGCCAGTTTCACCGTACCGCCCGCGCGGGTTTTGAACGGTTTGCCGTCTTTGCCCAGCATCATGCCGAACATGTGGTGTTCCAGCGGTACGGATTCCGGCACATAGCCTGCTTTGCGGACGATCGCCCATGCCTGCATCAGGTGTTGATGCTGACGGGAGTCGATGTAATACAGCACGCGATCGGCATGCAGTGTTTCATAACGATATTTCGCACAGGCGATATCAGTAGTGGTGTATAGATAGCCGCCATCTTTCTTCTGAATGATTACGCCCATCGGTTCGCCTTCCTTGTTTTTGAACTCATCAAGGAATACGACGGTTGCGCCTTCGCTTTCTACTGCCAGACCTTTGGCTTTCAGGTCCGCTACGATACCCGGCAGCATCGGGTTGTAGAGGCTTTCGCCCATCACGTCATCGCGGGTCAGCGTCACGTTCAGACGATCGTAGGTGATCTGGTTCTGCGTCATGGTGATGTCGACCAGTTTGCGCCACATCTCGCGGAAGTATTCGTCACCGCTTTGCAGTTTTACCACGTAGTTACGTGCGCGCTCGGCGAACTCTTCATCTTCATCGTAATGCTTTTTCGCATCGCGGTAGAAACCTTCAAGGTCAGCCAGTTCCATTTCACCGGCGTTTTCTTGTTGCTGTTTTTCCAGCCACGCAATCAGCATACCGAACTGAGTACCCCAGTCGCCGACGTGGTTTGCGCGAATCACTTTGTGACCGAGGAACTCCAGAGTACGCACTGCCGCGTCACCAATAATGGTAGAGCGCAGGTGACCTACGTGCATCTCTTTCGCCACGTTCGGTGCGGAGTAGTCAACCACAATGGTCTGTTTTTCTGGCGTAGCAACACCGAGACGATCTGACGCCAGCGCCTGCTGAACATGTTCAGCCAGGAATGCCGGATCAAGGAAAATGTTGATAAAGCCTGGACCGGCGATCTCAACTTTGCTGGCGATACCGTTAAGATCCAGATGAGTCAGCACCTGCTCTGCTAATTGTCGCGGTGCCATACCCAGTTTTTTAGCAACTGCCATCATGCCGTTAGCCTGATAGTCGCCGAACTGAACTTTTGCTGACTGACGAACCTGCGGTTCGCAATCCGCAGGCGCGCCTGCCGCAATCATGGCCTGACGGACTTTTTCTGAGAGAAGAGCCTGAATATTCACCGGAATACCTTACATTGATGAAGCGAGCAAAAATTGCCCGCACCAGTTAAAGAAATTAGGGCGGGAGTATACTGCAAATGGCTGTTTTCGTCAGCAACGTGCGCGCGGCGCATTGCCGTTTTTACTATTGCATCGGGTACTGCACGAAATCAGCGGTTGGTTGGCGCAGGGCAACAGGGTAAATTAGCGCTTTTACTGAAAGACGAAGAGTGATTATGGCGAACTGGCAATCTATCGACGAGCTGCAGGATATTGCATCGGATTTACCGCGATTTACCCACGCATTAGATGAACTTTCCCGCCGTCTGGGGCTGGATATCACTCCGCTGACTGCCGATCACATTTCTTTGCGTTGCCATCAAAACGCCACCGCTGAACGCTGGCGTCGCGGGTTTGAACAGTGCGGTGAACTCCTGTCAGAAAATATGATCAATGGCAGGCCGATTTGTCTGTTTAAATTGCATGAGCCGGTACAGGTTGCTCACTGGCAGTTTTCCATTGTTGAGCTACCGTGGCCTGGGGAAAAACGTTACCCGCACGAAGGTTGGGAACATATTGAAATCGTTCTGCCGGGCGAGCCAGAAACGCTGAATGCCCGTGCGCTGGCGTTGCTTTCTGATGAAGGACTCAGCCTGCCGGGGATCTCAGTTAAAACCAGTTCGCCAAAAGGTGAGCATGAGCGATTACCGAATCCGACGCTGGCGGTCACCGATGGCAGAACAACCATTAAGTTTCATCCGTGGTCCATTGAAGAGATCGTCGCCAGCGAGCAGTCGGCGTAATTAAGGAGCAAAAATGGCATTACTGGAAATTTGCTGTTACAGCATGGAGTGCGCACTAACGGCGCAGCAAAATGGCGCTGACAGAATTGAATTGTGTGCGGCACCGAAAGAAGGGGGCTTAACGCCGTCGCTGGGCGTGCTTAAATCCGTGCGCCAGCAGATAACGATTCCCGTACATCCGATCATCCGCCCGCGCGGTGGTGATTTTTGCTACAGCGACGGCGAGTTTGCCGCCATTCTTGAGGATGTTCGTACTGTCCGCGAATTAGGCTTTCCGGGACTGGTGACGGGCGTTCTCGATGTTGACGGTAATGTCGATATGCTACGAATGGAAAAAATAATGTCTGCTGCCGGTCCGTTGGCCGTTACTTTTCATCGTGCCTTCGATATGTGTGCTAACCCATTAAATACAATGAATAATCTTGCGCAATTGGGCATTGCCCGGGTACTGACTTCCGGGCAAAAATCAGACGCTCTGCAAGGTTTATCAAAAATTATGGAACTTATTGCCTATGGTGATACTCCAATCATCATGGCCGGAGCAGGAGTTCGCGCAGAAAACCTGCACCACTTCCTCGATGCCGGAGTGCTGGAAGTCCATAGCTCCGCGGGAGCGTGGCAAGCCTCACCGATGCGTTATCGTAATCAAGGATTGTCCATGTCATCAGATGCACACGCGGACGAGTATTCGCGTTATGTCGTAGACGGGGCGGCGGTTGCTGAAATGAAAGGAATCATTGAACGCCATCAGGCCAAATGATTTTTACCGTTGCATCATGTCGCCCAATATGATGCTTGCTCGTACCAGGCCCCTGCAATTTCAACAGGGGCCTTTTTTTATTCCCTGGCAGTATAAAAAACGAACGATTGCTGTGATATGTAGAACGGGTGACAGTGCGCATAGCGTTGTGCTTAAAATGTTTTATATATTCACATTAATTATGTTATTTAAATTACTAAAACTGACAAATATATATTATAAATAACGGCTGGGTTATTCTTTCGCAATTAATGATTACATTGTAATAAATCATATTCTTTATCGATTATTTCAGGCAGTGTTGTGCCGAATTAAGCAAGTAGTCAATTCGTTGTGTATTTATTTATACAATGATTTCGGTGTCCTGGAATTTAATTAGAGGAATCTATGCGAGGGAAAAAACGCATTGGGTTATTTTTTCTGCTGATAGCGGTTGTGGTTGGTGGCGGCGGGTTATTGCTTGCGCAAAAAGCCTTACATAAAACGTCGGATACAGCATTTTGTCTTTCCTGCCACTCGATGAGTAAACCTTTTGAGGAATATCAGGGAACTGTCCACTTTGCGAACCAGAAAGGTATACGTGCGGAATGTGCCGATTGCCATATTCCAAAGTCAGGGATGGATTATTTATTTGCCAAATTAAAAGCATCTAAAGATATTTATCATGAATTTGTTAGCGGCAAAATAGACAGTGACGATAAGTTCGAAGCGCATCGTCAGGAAATGGCCGAAACAGTATGGAAAGAATTAAAAGCATCGGATTCTGCAACGTGCCGTAGTTGCCATTCTTTTGATGCGATGGATATTGCCTCGCAAAGTGAATCTGCGCAGAAAATGCATACCAAAGCGCAAAAGGAGGGTGAAACGTGTATTGATTGTCATAAAGGAATTGCCCATTTCCCGCCAGAAATAAAAATGGATGACAACGCGGCGCATGAACTGGAAAGTCAGGCTGCCACTTCTGTGACCAATGGCGCACATATTTATCCTTTCAAACCTTCCCACATAGGCGAACTAGCCACTGTGAATCCTGGTACCGATCTCACCGTCGTTGATGCCAGTGGCAAACAGCCGATCGTTCTGTTGCAGGGTTATCAAATGCAGGGCAGTGAAAACACGCTCTACCTGGCGGCAGGTCAACGTCTGGCGCTAGCCACATTAAGTGATGAAGGTATCAAGGCGCTAACGGTAAACGGGGAATGGCAGGCTGACGAATACGGTAATCAATGGCGTCAGGCGTCATTACAAGGGGCGCTAATCGATCCCGTATTAGCGGATCGTAAACCGTTATGGCAATACGCTGAAAAACTCGATGACACCTATTGTGCTGGCTGCCATGCGCCTATTGCCGCTGACCATTACACCGTCAATGCCTGGCCCTCTATCGCCAAAGGAATGGGGGCGCGAACCAGCATGAGCGAAAACGAACTGGACATTTTGACGCGGTACTTCCAGTACAACGCCAAAGATATTACCGAAAAACAGTGATCCTCGTAGATCAGGGAGGAAGTTATGACATTAACAAGACGTGAGTTTATTAAACATAGCGGTATTGCTGCCGGGGCGCTGGTGGTGACATCGGCTACGCCGTTACCCGCATGGGCAGAAGAGAAGGGCGGAAAAATCCTCACCGCGGGTCGTTGGGGAGCGATGAACGTAGAAGTGAAGGACGGTAAGATTGTTTCTTCGACAGGCGCGCTGGCGAAGACTATCCCGAACTCGTTACAGTCTACGGCGGCGGATCAGGTACACACTACGGCGCGTATTCAGCATCCGATGGTGAGAAAAAGTTATCTCGACAATCCACTGCAACCGGCAAAAGGTCGTGGCGAAGACAGTTACGTTCAGGTGAGCTGGGAACAGGCATTAAAACTGATTCATGAGCAACACGATCGCATCCGCAAGGCCAACGGTCCTTCGGCCATTTTTGCAGGGGCTTACGGCTGGCGTTCATCAGGGGTGCTGCATAAAGCGCAAACGCTGATGCAACGTTATATGAATCTGGCGGGGGGATATTCCGGGCATAGTGGCGATTACTCTACCGGGGCTGCGCAGGTGATCATGCCGCACGTTGTCGGTTCTGTGGAGGTCTATGAACAGCAGACTTCCTGGCCGCTGATTCTGGAAAACAGTCAGGTGGTGGTGTTGTGGGGCATGAACCCGCTGAATACCTTAAAAATTGCCTGGAGCAGTACCGATGAGCAAGGGCTGGAATACTTCCATCAGCTGAAAAAATCGGGCAAACCAGTGATTGCCATCGACCCTATCCGTTCCGAAACAATCGAGTTCTTTGGCGATAACGCGACCTGGATTGCGCCGAATATGGGGACCGACGTGGCGCTGATGTTAGGCATCGCGCATACCCTGATGACACAAGGTAAGCACGATAAAGCCTTCCTTGAGAAATACACTACCGGGTATCCGCAGTTTGAAGAGTATCTGATCGGCAAGAATGATAATACGCCGAAGAGCGCGGCCTGGGCGGCAGAAATTACTGGTGTACCGGAAGCGCAGATTGTCAAACTTGCAGAACTGATGGCGGCGAATCGCACGATGCTGATGGCTGGTTGGGGGATCCAACGCCAGCAATACGGTGAACAGAAACACTGGATGCTGGTGACGCTGGCGGCGATGTTAGGGCAAATTGGTACACCGGGCGGCGGTTTTGGATTCTCTTATCATTACTCCAACGGTGGCAACCCGACGCGAGTTGGCGGCGTACTGCCAGAAATGTCTGCGGCGATTGCCGGACAGGCAAGTGAGGAAGCTGATGATGGCGGAATGACCGCGATTCCGGTCGCCCGTATTGTCGATGCGCTGGAAAATCCTGGCGGGAAATATCAGCACAACGGTAAAGAGCAAACGTACCCAAATATCAAAATGATCTGGTGGGCGGGTGGCGGTAACTTTACCCATCACCAGGATACTAATCGTCTGATCAAAGCATGGCAGAAACCGGAGATGATCGTCGTTTCTGAATGCTACTGGACCGCAGCAGCCAAACACGCAGATATCGTATTACCGATCACCACATCGTTTGAGCGCAATGACCTGACGATGACCGGTGATTACAGCAACCAGCATATTGTGCCGATGAAGCAAGCTGTCGCTCCGCAATTTGAAGCGCGTAACGATTTTGACGTGTTTGCCGATCTTGCGGAATTACTGAAACCTGGAGGAAAAGAGATCTATACCGAAGGTAAAGATGAAATGGCGTGGCTAAAATTTTTCTATGATGCCGCTCAGAAAGGTGCGCGTGCGCAACGCGTGACTATGCCAATGTTTAATGCCTTCTGGCAGCAAAATAAACTGCTTGAAATGCGCCGCAGCGAGAAGAACGAGCAATATGTTCGCTATGGCGATTTCCGCGCCGATCCGGTGAAAAACGCGCTGGGTACACCAAGTGGCAAAATTGAAATCTACTCAAAAACACTGGAAAAATTTGGCTATAAGGATTGCCCGGCACACCCGACCTGGCTGGCTCCTGATGAATGGAAAGGTACCGCCGACGAGAAGCAGTTGCAGCTTCTGACCGCGCATCCGGCACATCGTCTACACAGTCAGCTTAACTATGCGGAGCTGCGTAAAAAATATGCGGTTGCCGATCGTGAGCCGATCACAATTCACACCGAAGATGCAGCTCGGTTTGGTATTGCAAATGGCGATCTGGTCCGTGTCTGGAATAAACGTGGTCAGATCCTGACAGGCGCTGTGGTGACTGACGGGATCAAAAAAGGCGTTGTATGCGTGCATGAAGGTGCATGGCCGGATCTGGAAAATGGCTTGTGTAAAAACGGCAGTGCGAACGTGTTAACGGCGGATATCCCCAGCTCGCAGCTGGCGAATGCCTGTGCCGGTAACTCTGCGCTGGTGTATATCGAAAAATATACGGGCAATGCGCCGAAGTTAACGGCGTTTGATCAGCCAGCTATTCAGGCATAAGACGTGAAAAGCGCCCGGAAATGGGTGCTGAGGTTATGCAAACGCAAAACTGCCTGATGCGCTATGCTTATCAGGCCTACATAGTCCCTGCAATATATTGAATTAGCAAGGTTTTGTAGGCCGGATAAGGCATTCACGCCGCATCCGGCAGTAATACCAGACCTTTACGGCTTGCGCGCAATCAGTACCGCGCGTTTAGGCGCAGGATAACCTTCCACCGTTTTACCCGGATCATGTGAATCAAGAAAATCTGCCAGCGATTCGGTGACCATCCACTCGGTACGACGCTGCTCTTCTGTAGTGGTGACGCTCACATCCGCAATGCGAATATCAACAAAACCACACTTCTTCAGCCAGTTTTTCAGCGCCAGCGCGGAAGGGATGAAATAGACATTACGCATTTGCGCGTAACGATCGCCTGGTACCAGCACCGTGTTTTCGTCGCCATCAATAACCAGCGTTTCAAGCACCAGTTCACCCTCATTCACCAGTTGATCTTTCAACTGCCACAGATGTTCCAGCGGTGAACGACGATGATAAAGCACGCCCATCGAAAAGACGGTATCAAAGGCTTTCAGTGCCGGAAGTTGTTCAATCCCTAACGGCAGCAGATGCGCCCGTTGGTCGTTACCCAACAGTTTACGCACTGCTTCAAACTGGCAGAGGAATAGTTGCGTAGGGTCGATACCCACCGCAAGGTGTGCGCCTGCGCCAATCATGCGCCACATGTGATAGCCGCTGCCGCAGCCGACATCAAGAATGGTGCGCCCGGTTAAATCAGAAAGATGGGGCAGAACACGATCCCATTTCCAGTCGGAACGCCACTCGGTATCGATGTTGACGCCATACAGTGAGAACGGCCCTTTGCGCCACGGCATCAGGTTGCGCATCAGAGTCTCAATGCGCTTAATCTGCCCGGCGCTGAGTGGCTCTTCGCTTTCCGCTGTCACGCTATGCAGTAAATCAAGACGATACGGTTTAATTTTAGGCAGAAATTCCACCGCGTTGGACCACTGTTTAAACAGACCGTGCTGCTGCTCGCGCTGCCAGTTAGCAATCTGCGCGGGCAGCGTTTCGAGCCAGTGTGAAAGATGATTTTTGGCAATCAGAGAATAAAAGTTACCAAAGTCGATCATGCAGCGTCCTCTGCTTTTAATGCCACCAGTGAACCAAAATTAAAGCACTGGAACCACAGCTCGCTATGCTCAAAACCGGCTTTATGCAGGCGTGCCTTGTGGGTTTCCACGGAATCGGTCAGCATGACGTTTTCTAACATGCTGCGCTTCTGGCTGATTTCCAGCTCGCTGTAGCCGTTGGCACGTTTAAAATCGTGGTGCATGTTGAACAGCAGTTCACCAACTTTGGCATCTTCGAAACTAAATTTTTCCGAAAGCACCAGCGCGCCGCCCGGGTTTAGCCCTTGATAAATTTTATCCAGTAACGCCTGGCGCTCGGAAGGTTCCAGGAATTGCAGGGTAAAATTCAGTACCACCATCGACGCGTTTTCAATGGCAATATCACGAATATCACCTTCAATAACATCAACAGGCGTAGGCGCTTTATAGGCGTCGATATGACGGCGGCAGCGTTCAATCATTGCCGGGGAATTGTCGATGGCGATAATTTTACAATTATCATGATGAATGTTGCGACGCACTGAGAGCGTCGCCGCGCCCAAAGAACAGCCCAGATCGTAAATCTGCGTACCCGGTTGAACGAAGCGTTCAGCTAACATACCAATCATTGAAATAATATTGGAGTAGCCGGGAACGGAACGTTGGATCATATCCGGGAAGACTTCAGCTACCCGTTCATCAAAGGTCCAGTCGCCCAGTCTGGCGATAGGGGCAGAAAATAGCGTGTCGCGGTGAGACATAACGTAAAAATCCGGGAAAAAGAAAGTGGCGTATTGTGCGCTAACGTAGGGAGAAAACCAACTCCCAGGGCATATACCAAAGATTCGCCAGCACCATCAGCAATAGCGCACACCAGGTGGCGCTCATACCAGAACGTCGCCAGCGAAACAGACGGTGATGGAAACCGTAATAATGCATCAGACGACCAGCGAGCAAAACGAGGCCGCAAATATGCACCATCCAGGTTTCAGCACCATTCATTTCCATAAATAGCATCAATACAATCGCGATGGGAATATATTCCACCGCATTGCCATGAATACGAATAGCGCTTTGTAGTTCGCTAAAACCGCCGTCGCCATAGGCAACGCGATACTGCATTCGCAGGCGAACAACATCAAAAGAGAACTTCATTAATAACAACGCACCTAAAACGGCATACAGCGCGCTTACCATACAAACTCCCTTTAAAATGGCCGATGGCACTTGTCTATGATAGGTGGCAAATTCAGAAAAGAGAAGATTGCTGTGGAATAGCCGGGACTGCTCCGATCTCTGGAAGCATTTTACGTAAGTCTTCCCACAGTGTATGTACCAGCTCCGGTGCCTGGGCAATATCTGGCGTGTGCAGAAAAAGATAAGGCGTGGTGCTCTGCTGCCACTGCGCTAATTTCTGTAACCAGACCTGAAATAATTCCCTGTTTTGCGCCATATCATCGCTGCCGATAAAACGGATCAGCGGATTTGTCGCCGTTAGTACGGCATGTACCGGAACCTTCGGTTTCTTCCGTTGAGCGTCGCGTATGGCTTCATTATGCGGACGTGCAGCATGAACTGGACGGCTATCTAAAATCACCCGATTAACGGCGCGCTGATGCAAACCGCGATTAAGGGCTTGTTCCGCTTCCCCTTTGGCGAAAAACAACGGATGACGCACTTCCACGCCATAGGGAAACTCGTCGGGAAGAGTACCGAGAAAATGCCAAAGCGCAGGCAAATCCTGTGGGCCGAAGGTGGCAGGCAGTTGCAGCCAGTATTGCCCAATGCGCGGAGCCAGCGGTGACATACGGGTCAAAAATTCACTGGTTAAATCATCGCAATGACGCAACGCTGCCTGATGCGAAATGGTCGCCGGAAACTTAAAACAGAAGCGGAAGTCATCTGTGGTCTGCTCCCGCCAGCGCAGGACAACCTCGGGTTTCGGCAGGGCGTATAGCGTGGTGTTGCCCTCCACGCAATTAAAGTAGCGGGCATACTCTTCCAGGCTGGTTATCCCCAGACGCACCCATTTAGGATGCGACCATTGCGGCAGACCGATATAAATCATAACGCGTTGAGGATCTCTTCCACGCTGCGCACACGGGCGATGCGTGGATAGATATGGTTGATGCTGTTATGGTGCTGCTCGGCACTGGCGGCGCTACAGGCATCTTCGGCAATCACCAGATTAAAACCGAGTTCCCAGGCATTGCGGGCGGTGGACTCAACGCCGATATTGGTCGAGATCCCACATAACACTATTGTATCGATACCTCGGCGGCGTAATTGCAACTCCAGATCCGTACCGTAAAACGCACCCCATTGACGTTTGATGATTTCGATATCGCTGTCGGTTGCACCTAATGCAGCAGGATGTTGCCACCAATTTTCGGGCAACACTTTGGCCGGTGAGGGCGCATCGACCGGCTGTTTTAATGCTTCAGCATAATCGGCAGACCAGCCAACACGCACCAGAAACACGGGCTGACCGCTCGCGCGAAATTTCGCCGCCAGTTTTCCTGCGCGATTCACCACGTCTTCGGCAGTATGCGGACCACCGGCAAAAGGCAAGATGCCTTCCTGTAAATCAATCACCACTAGCGCTGTGGTTTTGGCATTAAGTTCAAGCATGATCACTCCAGATAAAACAAAATCGTGCCTCTCACCTTAATGCGATTAGCCGATGGCGGAACGACAAATTTTGTTAATTTTTATGAGTTCGGGCAACACCTTTATAGCAAACTGGCGTAGAGTCTGATTTCAGGCCCGACATAAAGTGGTAACGAGGCGTTCCAGCGCGGGCCAGGCTCTTACGGTGCGGCAGAATTTCCAGTATAATAGCCGCCTTTTTTCATTCAGTTGTGACATACAGCTAACGCTGCGACTCAGGTCACCTGCACAGCAGGGGACATCCGCCAGCAGCTAAGTTAAGGGATATCTCATGCGTACAGAATATTGTGGACAGCTCCGTTTGTCCCACGTGGGGCAGCAGGTGACTCTGTGTGGTTGGGTCAACCGTCGTCGTGATCTTGGTAGCTTGATCTTTATCGATATGCGCGACCGCGAAGGTATCGTGCAGGTATTTTTCGATCCGGATCGTGCGGACGCGTTAAAGCTGGCCTCTGAACTGCGTAATGAGTTCTGCATTCAGGTCACGGGCACCGTACGTGCGCGTGACGAAAAAAATATCAACCGCGATATGGCGACTGGCGAAATCGAAGTGCTGGCTTCCTCGCTGACCATCATCAACCGCGCAGACGTTCTGCCGCTTGACTCCAACCACGTCAACACCGAAGAAGCGCGTCTGAAGTACCGCTATCTTGACCTGCGTCGCCCGGAAATGGCTCAGCGCCTGAAAACCCGTGCGAAAATCACCAGTCTGGTGCGTCGTTTTATGGACGACCACGGTTTCCTCGACATCGAAACTCCGATGCTGACTAAAGCCACGCCGGAAGGCGCGCGTGACTACCTGGTGCCTTCTCGTGTGCACAAAGGTAAATTCTACGCGCTGCCGCAATCCCCGCAGTTGTTCAAACAGCTGCTGATGATGTCCGGTTTTGACCGCTACTATCAGATCGTTAAATGCTTCCGTGACGAAGACCTGCGCGCTGATCGTCAGCCTGAATTTACTCAGATCGATGTGGAAACTTCTTTCATGACCGCGCCGCAAGTGCGTGAAGTGATGGAAGCGCTGGTGCGTCATTTGTGGCTGGAAGTGAAGGGCATTGACCTGGGCGATTTCCCGGTAATGACCTTTGCGGAAGCTGAACGCCGTTACGGTTCTGATAAACCGGATCTGCGCAACCCGATGGAACTGACCGACGTTGCCGATCTGCTGAAATCCGTTGAGTTTGCAGTATTTGCAGGTCCAGCGAACGATCCGAAAGGCCGTGTTGCCGCTCTGCGTGTTCCGGGTGGCGCATCGCTGACCCGTAAGCAGATCGACGAATACGGTAACTTCGTTAAAATCTACGGCGCGAAAGGTCTGGCTTACATCAAAGTTAACGAACGCGCGAAAGGTCTGGAAGGTATCAACAGCCCGGTAGCGAAGTTCCTTAATGCGGAAATCATCGAAGCCATCCTGGATCGTACTGCCGCGCAAGATGGCGATATGATTTTCTTCGGTGCCGACAACAAGAAAATTGTTGCCGACGCGATGGGCGCACTACGTCTGAAAGTGGGTAAAGACCTTGGCCTGACCGACGAAAGCAAATGGGCACCGCTGTGGGTTATCGACTTCCCGATGTTTGAAGACGACGGTGAAGGCGGCCTGACGGCAATGCACCATCCGTTCACCGCGCCGAAAGACATGACGGCGGCAGAACTGAAAGCTGCACCGGAAAATGCGGTGGCGAATGCTTACGATATGGTCATCAATGGTTACGAAGTGGGCGGTGGTTCAGTGCGTATCCATAATGGTGATATGCAGCAGACGGTGTTTGGCATTCTGGGGATCACCGAAGAGGAACAGCGCGAGAAATTCGGCTTCCTGCTCGACGCCCTGAAATACGGTACTCCGCCGCACGCAGGTCTGGCATTTGGTCTTGACCGTCTGACCATGCTGCTGACTGGCACCGACAACATCCGTGACGTTATCGCCTTCCCGAAAACCACGGCGGCAGCGTGTCTGATGACTGAAGCACCGAGCTTTGCTAACCCGACTGCACTGGCTGAGCTGAGCATTCAGGTTGTGAAGAAGGCAGAGAATAACTGATATGACTCAAATACACGAAATCATTCGCGTTGCATCGAGGCGGCAACTGAGTGAACTCCCATGAGCATAGATAACTATGTGAATGGGATGAGCGAAGGCAGTCAACGAAGAGGCAGCGTGAAGGATAAAGTGTATAAGCGCCCCGTTTCGATCTTAGTGGTCATCTATGCACAAGATACGAAACGGGTGCTGATGTTGCAGCGGCGTGACGATCCCGATTTCTGGCAGTCGGTAACTGGCAGCGTGGAAGAGGGGGAAACCGCGCCGCAAGCTGCCATGCGCGAAGTAAAGGAAGAGGTCACCATTGATGTTGTCGCTGAACAACTGACCTTAATTGACTGTCAGCGCACGGTAGAGTTTGAAATTTTTTCACATTTACGTCATCGCTATGCGCCGGGCGTGACGCGCAATACGGAATCATGGTTCTGTCTTGCGCTCCCGCACGAGCGCCAGATTGTTTTCACTGAACATCTGGCTTACAAGTGGCTTGATGCGCCTGCTGCGGCGGCGCTCACTAAGTCATGGAGCAACCGGCAGGCGATTGAACAGTTTGTTATTAACGCTGCCTGAACAGGCAGGGCTATCTGGAGATATTTTTATGGCAGGTCATAGTAAATGGGCCAACACCAGACATCGTAAAGCTGCGCAGGATGCTAAGCGCGGTAAAATCTTCACTAAAATCATTCGTGAGCTGGTAACCGCGGCTAAGCTGGGCGGTGGCGATCCGGACGCTAACCCGCGTCTGCGTGCAGCAATTGATAAAGCACTGTCTAACAACATGACCCGTGACACCCTGAACCGCGCAATTGCACGTGGTGTGGGCGGTGATGATGATGCAAACATGGAAACCATCATCTACGAAGGTTACGGCCCTGGCGGCACGGCAATCATGATTGAATGTCTGTCTGACAACCGCAACCGTACCGTTGCTGAAGTGCGTCACGCATTCAGCAAATGTGGCGGTAACCTCGGTACTGACGGTTCCGTAGCCTATCTGTTCAGCAAAAAAGGCGTGATCTCCTTCGAGAAAGGCGACGAAGACACGATCATGGAAGCAGCACTGGAAGCAGGTGCTGAAGACGTTGTGACCTATGATGACGGCGCGATTGACGTCTACACTGCATGGGAAGAGATGGGTAAAGTACGCGACGCTCTGGAAGCGGCAGGTCTGAAAGCAGACAGCGCAGAAGTTTCTATGATCCCGTCAACCAAAGCCGATATGGATGCAGAAACGGCACCGAAACTGATGCGTCTGATCGATATGCTGGAAGACTGTGACGACGTGCAGGAAGTTTACCATAACGGTGAGATCTCTGATGAGGTTGCAGCGACCCTCTGATGAGGCCGGCTAAACAACAAAACGGAGACGCGTGATGTCTATTATTCTCGGTATTGACCCGGGTTCGCGCGTTACCGGCTACGGTGTTATCCGTCAGGTGGGCAGGCAACTGTCCTACCTGGGTAGCGGATGCATACGCACCAAAGTGGATGATTTACCGTCTCGTCTGAAACTGATCTATGCGGGCGTGACGGAAATCATCACCCAGTTCCAGCCCGATTATTTCGCAATCGAACAAGTCTTTATGGCGAAGAACGCTGACTCTGCCCTGAAACTGGGGCAGGCACGAGGCGTGGCGATTGTGGCAGCGGTGAATCAGGAATTGCCGGTGTTTGAATATGCTGCGCGTCAGGTGAAGCAAACAGTGGTGGGCATTGGTAGCGCCGAAAAAAGCCAGGTGCAGCATATGGTGCGTACCTTGCTGAAATTACCTGCTAATCCACAGGCGGATGCCGCCGATGCGCTGGCGATTGCCATCACCCACTGCCATGTCAGCCAGAATGCGATGCAGATGAGCGAATCGCGGCTGAACCTGGCGAGAGGGCGACTGCGCTAAATTATCACGCTTCAGTCAGTTCAGGCTGAGGCGTTTCTACTCCCTCCGCATGAATCAACATTAGACTCGGATGATGCCACAAACTCGCTGGCGTAACCGTTTTACGATCCCACGGAATAGAACCTAAGAACCAGAATTTCCAGAAAGTGAGTTTTGCATTCGGATTGCTATTTAACAGTTCTCCAAATGTCTCTATTTCACCCACCGGAATACATAGCGCCTCTTTATAAATATCAAAGACAAATTTTGAACAGAACTGGCGTGAAGATTCGTATTTAAAACCGGTGTGGTAGAGTTTGCGTAGCCGGGAGGGAACCTGTTCAACAATTCGTTGTTTTTGTTGTTCTGTTAGCCCTGCGTCTAATCGCTTTATAGCATAGCGTTGATTAGAAGAACGTTTAATAAAACGGGATAGCGTGGTGATGGTTGAAAGGGGAACCCGGCTTTCTGCAACCAGGAAGTCTTCACCGTTATGACCGATAATGATCCCGACGTGATTACTCCAGCAATTTGATGCTGCTGATATTTGACCAAATAAGGCAGCACCTATACATGTAAAGACGATATCACCAATTTCATATTCAGCAGGGTAATTAATATTCACGTTGTCATTCCATTGAAATAAATATGAATACACGTAATAACATAAAAAAGTTTATTTTTCAGGAGTCGAAATGTATATTTTTTTACGCATTAACTCACTGAATATGTAATATTCAAATATTTGCTTCCAATATAACCTGTAGAATAAATTATACTGCGCCATTTTTCAGATCATCGGGACGCCTCGCAAGTTTTCTTCATCCTTCGCTGGATATCTATCCAGCATTTTTTTATCATACAGCATTATCTTTGATTCATTACGCAGGAGCGTCATGTGATAGGCAGACTCAGAGGCATCATCATTGAAAAACAACCCCCGCTGGTGTTAATTGAAGTGGGCGGCGTAGGCTATGAAGTGCATATGCCGATGACCTGTTTTTATGAGCTCCCTGAAGCGGGTCAGGAAGCGATCGTTTTCACCCACTTTGTGGTGCGTGAAGACGCGCAACTACTGTACGGTTTTAACAATAAACAAGAGCGCACGTTGTTCAAAGAGTTGATCAAAACCAACGGCGTCGGCCCCAAGTTGGCACTGGCGATCCTCTCCGGAATGTCAGCGCAGCAGTTCGTTAATGCCGTTGAGCGTGAAGAAGTGGGGGCACTGGTGAAACTGCCGGGTATTGGCAAAAAAACCGCCGAGCGTTTAATTGTCGAAATGAAAGACCGATTTAAAGGTTTGCATGGCGATCTGTTTACCCCGGCCGCCGATCTGGTGCTCACGTCGCCTGCCAGCCCGGCAACCGATGATGCTGAACAGGAAGCGGTTGCTGCGCTGGTGGCACTGGGCTATAAACCACAAGAAGCCAGCCGGATGGTGAGCAAAATTGCTCGCCCTGACGCCAGCAGTGAAACATTAATTCGCGAAGCTCTGCGCGCCGCGTTATGAGGTAAAGGATGATTGAAGCAGACCGTCTGATTTCTGCCGGTACGACTTTGCCGGAAGATGTGGCAGATCGCGCCATTCGCCCCAAATTACTGGAAGAGTATGTTGGTCAGCCGCAGGTTCGTTCACAGATGGAGATTTTCATCAAAGCAGCGAAACTGCGCGGCGATGCCCTCGATCATCTGTTGATTTTTGGCCCTCCGGGTTTAGGTAAAACCACGCTTGCTAACATTGTCGCCAATGAAATGGGCGTTAATTTACGCACGACTTCCGGTCCGGTGCTGGAAAAGGCCGGCGATCTGGCAGCAATGCTCACTAACCTTGAACCGCATGACGTGCTGTTTATTGATGAGATCCACCGTCTTTCACCAGTGGTGGAAGAGGTGTTGTATCCGGCAATGGAAGACTACCAACTGGATATCATGATTGGTGAAGGTCCGGCGGCACGCTCCATTAAAATTGATTTGCCCCCGTTTACCCTGATTGGTGCAACCACGCGCGCAGGTTCGCTGACATCACCGTTGCGCGACCGTTTTGGTATTGTGCAACGTCTGGAGTTTTATCAGGTGCCAGATCTGCAATATATCGTCAGTCGCAGCGCGCGCTTTATGGGGCTCGAGATGAGTGACGATGGCGCGCTGGAAGTGGCGCGTCGGGCGCGTGGTACGCCACGTATTGCCAACCGCCTGCTGCGTCGAGTGCGTGATTTCGCCGAAGTGAAGCATGATGGTACCATCTCGGCAGATATCGCCGCCCAGGCGCTGGATATGCTGAATGTCGATGCTGAAGGTTTCGATTATATGGACCGCAAATTGTTGCTGGCGGTAATCGATAAATTCTTTGGTGGGCCTGTAGGTCTGGATAACCTGGCGGCGGCTATTGGCGAAGAACGTGAAACCATTGAGGATGTGCTGGAGCCTTATCTGATTCAGCAAGGCTTTTTGCAGCGTACACCACGCGGGCGTATGGCGACAGTGCGGGCGTGGAACCACTTCGGCATCACGCCGCCAGAAATGCCGTAGTTCAAATAAGGCGCTCGCGCCGCATCCGACACTGGCAATGTGCCTGATGCGACGCTGTTCGCGTTTTATCAGGTCTACCTGGTATAGCGAACCGTAGATCAGATAAGGCGTTTGCGCCACATCCGACACTGGCAATATGCCTGATGCGACGCTGTTCGCGTTTTATCAGGCCTACCTGATATAGCGAACCGTAGGTCGGATAAGGCGCTCGCGCCGCATCCGACAAATGTGTTCAGCGATAGATTAGCTGGCCTGTTTTTTCATCATACTCAAAATAAACAACAGCGCAGCGCACAGCACCACTGACGGACCCGCAGGCGTATCGTAAAACGCTGAAAAAGTTAAACCCCCGGTTACAGCAATCATCCCCACCAAAACTGCGACACCTGCCATCTGTTCCGGCGTACGGGCAAAACGACGTGCGGTAGCCGCCGGAATGATCAGCAGCGAGGTAATAATCAACGCTCCGACAAATTTCATTGCCACACCAATCGTCAATGCTGTTACCAGCATCAACAGCAATTTCACGCGCTGTAATTTCACACCATCGACAAATGCCAGATCCGGGCTAATGGTCATCGACAGTAAATTACGCCATTGCCAGAACAGAATTGCCACCACAATGACCACGCCAATGGCGATGGAGATGAGATCTTCCGGCGTCACTGCCAGCAAATCACCGAACAGGTATGCCATCAAGTCAACGCGAATGTTAGACATCAGACTGACAACGACCAGGCCCAGCGACAAGGCACTGTGCGCCATAATTCCCAATAACGTGTCGATCGCCAGCTGTGGACGCTTCTCCAGCCATACCAGACCGCCCGCCAGCAGCAGCGTAACGGCAATCACTGCATAGAAGGGATTCACGTCCAGCAACAGACCAAAGGCCACTCCAAGTAAAGACGCATGGGCCAGCGTATCGCCGAAATAAGACATACGACGCCAGACAACAAAAGAACCCAAAGGACCTGCGGCACAGGCCAGCATAATCCCGGCTAACCAACCGGGAAATAATAATTCAATCATGAGCGATCACTTCCCCGACGCAGAACAATTCGCCCCTGTAAATCGTGGCGGTGATTATGATGATGGCGATAAATACCCAGCTGTTCAGCTCCACGAGGCCCGAACATCGAAATAAATTCCGGATGCAGGGAAACGACTTCTGGTGTGCCAGAACAACAGATGTGATGGTTAAGGCAAAGTACTTCATCGGTTTTTGCCATTACCAGATGCAGATCGTGAGACACCATTAAAACGCCACAATCCAGTTCGCGACGTAACTGGTCAATAAGGTCATATAACGCCACCTGACCATTCACATCCACGCCCTGGGTGGGTTCGTCCAGAACTAATAACTGGGGCTGATTTAACAATGCGCGCGCGAGTAGTACACGCTGCGTTTCACCGCCAGAGAGCTTTTGCATTGGCGCGTCAATAAGATGCCCAGCCTGAACGCGTTTTAGTGCAGGCAGAATATCTTCCTTATGTGTTCTGGGGCGTAAGCGTAAAAAACGGTTTACGGTCAGTGGCAACGTGGTGTCGAGATACAGCTTCTGCGGCACATAACCAATGCGCAGTTTTCCGTGGCGCTTGATAACACCTTCATCTGGTGTTACCAGCCCGAGAACAACCCGAACCAGTGTCGACTTACCTGCGCCGTTCGGCCCAAGTAAGGTCAAAATTCTACCAGGCTTGAGTTCCAGCGACACATCAGAGAGGACGCGGCGTTGGCCAAATGAAACCGAGACATTTTCCAGGGAAACCAGACTTGTCATGTTAATTTTAGTCTTGCAGTAGTCATGAAATGTTATAATATCACACTTCTTATATTCATTACGATGATTGGTCGCATTATGTTACATAAAAAAACGCTTCTTTTCGCAGCATTATCTGCTGCTCTCTGGGGCAGTGCAACTCAGGTAGCAGAAGCTGCCGTTGTCGCTTCGCTTAAACCTGTTGGATTCATCGCTTCCGCTATTGCTGATGGAGTAACAGAGACGGAGGTGTTACTTCCTGATGGGGCCTCTGAACATGATTATTCACTGCGTCCATCTGATGTAAAACGCTTACAGAACGCGGACTTAGTTGTCTGGGTTGGACCGGAAATGGAAGCGTTTATGCAAAAGCCCGTGAGTAAATTACCCGAAGCGAAGCAGGTAACCATTGCGCAGCTTGAGAGTGTAAAACCGCTGCTGATGAAAAGCATTCACGACGCTGATGATGATCATGACCACGCGGAAAAAAGTGACGAAGATCACCATCACGGCGATTTCAACATGCACGTTTGGCTTTCCCCAGAGATAGCGCGGGCTACAGCGGTTGCAATCCATGGAAAATTAGTGGAACTTATGCCGCAAAGTCGAGCCAAACTTGACGCCAACCTGATGGAATTTGAGGCGCAATTAGCTTCAAGTAGGAAACAGGTTGGTAACGAGCTCGCGCCGCTCAAGGGAAAAGGTTATTTCGTTTTTCATGATGCTTACGGCTACTTCGAAAAACAATTCGGACTGACACCGCTTGGTCACTTTACCGTAAACCCAGAGATTCAACCTGGCGCGCAGCGTTTACATCAAATAAGAACACAGTTGGTTGAGCAAAAAGCAACTTGCGTTTTTGCTGAGCCACAGTTCAGGCCTGCGGTCGTTGAAAGCGTCGCACGAGGGACATCCGTTCGTATGGGAACGTTGGATCCCCTTGGGACGAATATCAAACTGGGCAAAACAAGCTATTCAGAATTCCTGAATCAATTAGCTAACCAGTACGCGAGCTGCCTGAAAGGAGATTAATGAGGAAGTGATTACGTGCAACAGATAGCCCGCTCTGTCGCCCTGGCGTTTAATAATTTACCGCGACCACACCGCGTTATGTTGGGGTCGCTCACCGTTCTTACACTGGCCGTCGCTGTCTGGCGGCCTTATGTTTACCACCGAGACGCCTCGCCTATTGTCAAAACCATTGAGCTTGAACAGAACGAAATTCGTTCTCTCTTACCTGAGGCCAGTGAGCCGATTGATCAAGCTGCGCAAGAAGATGAAGCCATTCCACAGGACGAACTGGACGACAAAATCGCTGGTGAAGCCGGCGTTCATGAATATGTCGTTTCTACGGGCGACACGTTAAGTAGCATCCTTAATCAATATGGTATTGAGATGGGTGATATCACCCAACTTGCTGCTGCTGATAAAGATCTGCGTAACCTGAAAATTGGTCAACAACTCTCCTGGACATTAACAGCTGATGGCGAGTTACAGCGTCTGACCTGGGAAGTGTCTCGCCGCGAAACTCGTACCTATGACCGCACCGCTGCTAATGGTTTTAAAATGACCAGCGAAATGCAGCAAGGGGAGTGGGTTAATAGTCTGTTGAAAGGAACCGTTGGGACAAGTTTTGTTGCCAGCGCCCAAAGTGCAGGTTTAACCAGCGCTGAAGTGAGCGCGGTGATTAAAGCAATGCAGTGGCAGATGGACTTCCGCAAAGTGAAAAAAGGTGACGAATTTGCGGTATTAATGTCACGTGAAATGCTTGATGGCAAACGTGAACAAAGCCAACTGTTGGGCGTGCGTTTGCGTTCAGAAGGCAAAGATTACTATGCTATTCGCGCTGAAGATGGCAAATTCTACGACCGCAACGGTACGGGCCTGGCGAAGGGATTCTTACGATTCCCGACGGCAAAACAGTTCCGCATTTCGTCTAACTTTAACCCGCGTCGTCTGAACCCGGTAACCGCTCGCATTGCGCCGCACAGAGGCGTTGATTTTGCGATGCCACAGGGTACGCCGGTGCTTTCGGTGGGGGACGGTGAAGTGGTCGTTGCTAAACGCAGTGGCGCCGCTGGTTATTATGTCGCGATTCGTCATGGTCGCAGCTACACCACGCGTTATATGCATCTGCGTAAGATTCTGGTTAAACCGGGGCAGAAGGTGAAGCGTGGCGATCGTATCGCGCTTTCCGGTAACACCGGACGTTCAACTGGGCCACATCTGCACTATGAAGTATGGATTAACCAACAGGCTGTGAACCCGTTGACAGCGAAACTGCCGCGTACTGAAGGGCTGACCGGTTCAGATCGTACCGATTTCCTGGCGAAGGCCAAGGAGATTGTACCGCAGCTACAGTTTGATTAATTAATACCCATTGGCAGCCGGTACGCAGTCAGTGCCGGCTTTTTTATTTGGTGCGGGGCAAGTTGCGCCGTTACACTACCACCAGATTGATTATCGCCTTATCCAAAACTGGAAAAGCATGGAAACGAAAAAAAATAATAGCGAATATATTCCTGAGTTTGATAAATCCTTTCGTCACCCTCGTTACTGGGGAGCCTGGTTGGGCGTGGCGGCAATGGCCGGTATTGCTTTAACACCCGCGAAATTCCGTGATCCCATCCTTGCGCGGTTGGGGCGTTTTGCCGGAAGACTGGGTAAAAGCTCACGTCGTCGGGCGTTGATCAATCTGTCTCTCTGCTTTCCAGAACGTAGCGAAGCCGAACGCGAAGCGATTGTTGATGAGATGTTTGCCACCGCGCCACAAGCGATGGCAATGATGGCTGAACTGGCGATACGTGGGCCGGAGAAAATCCAACCTCGCGTCGACTGGCAGGGGCTGGAGATCATCGAAGAGATGCGGCGTAACAACGAGAAAGTGATCTTTCTGGTACCGCACGGCTGGGCAGTTGATATCCCCGCTATGCTGATGGCCTCACAAGGGCAGAAAATGGCAGCGATGTTCCATAATCAGGGCAACCCGGTTTTTGATTATGTCTGGAACACGGTGCGTCGTCGTTTTGGCGGTCGTCTGCACGCGAGAAATGATGGTATTAAACCTTTCATCCAGTCGGTTCGTCAGGGCTACTGGGGCTATTATTTACCGGATCAGGATCATGGACCTGAACACAGCGAATTTGTTGATTTTTTCGCAACCTATAAAGCGACGCTGCCAGCAATTGGTCGCCTGATGAAAGTGTGTCGCGCGCGTGTCGTTCCGTTGTTCCCAATCTATGATGGCAAAACCCATCGTCTGACGATTCAGGTTCGTCCACCGATGGATGACCTGTTAGAGGCGGATGACGCTACCATTGCGCGGCGTATGAATGAAGAAGTTGAGATTTTTGTTGGTCCGCGACCAGAGCAGTACACCTGGATTTTAAAATTGCTGAAAACGCGCAAACCGGGCGAAATCCAGCCGTATAAGCGTAAAGATCTTTATCCCATCAAATAAAAAAAGCCTCTCGTGAGGAGAGGCTCTCGTCTAATGTTAAGTGCGCATTTATTCTATGCGCATGCTTATCGGCCCTACAGGTTGATCGTAATTTATTGAATTATCACGGTCCTGTAGGCCGGATATGGCATTTATGCCGCATCCGGCAACTAACTTACTCTACCGTTAAAATACGCGTGGTATTCGTCGAACCCACGGTACTCATCACGTCGCCCTGGGTGACAATCACCAGATCACCAGACATCAGGTAGCCTTTATCGCGCAGCAGATTTACTGCTTCGCTGGCAGCAACTACGCCATCATTTGTACTGTCAAAATAGACCGGCGTAACACCACGATAAAGCGCAGTCAGGTTCAGCGTGCGTTCATGACGTGACATGGCGAAAATCGGCAGACCGGAGCTGATACGAGAAGTCATCAGCGCGGTACGACCAGATTCGGTCATGGTGATGATCGCGGTAACGCCTTTCAGGTGGTTAGCTGCGTACATTGCGGACATCGCGATAGCTTCTTCCACATTGTCGAACTGAACGTCCAGGCGGTGTTTAGACACATTGATGCTCGGGATTTTTTCGGCACCCAGGCAAACACGCGCCATTGCAGCAACGGTTTCAGATGGATATTGACCAGCGGCGGTTTCCGCAGACAACATTACGGCGTCAGTACCATCCAGAACGGCGTTCGCCACGTCCATGACTTCTGCACGCGTCGGCATTGGATTGGTAATCATCGATTCCATCATCTGGGTAGCAGTAATGACTGCGCGGTTCAGCTGACGCGCGCGACGAATCAGCGCTTTTTGAATCCCAACCAGTTCGGGATCGCCAATCTCTACGCCGAGGTCGCCACGTGCGACCATCACCACGTCAGAAGCGAGGATGATGTCGTCCATTGCATCCTGGCTGCAAACGGCTTCCGCACGTTCAACTTTGGCGACAATTTTCGCATCACAACCTGCATCGCGCGCCAGGCGACGAGCATAATTCAGATCTTCGCCGCAGCGTGGGAAAGAGACAGCCAAATAATCTACGCCAATCAATGCCGCAGTTTTAATGTCTGCTTTGTCTTTCTCTGTCAGCGCTTCAGCCGACAGACCGCCGCCGAGTTTGTTGATCCCTTTATTGTTGGAGAGAGGGCCGCCGACGGTCACTTCGGTGAACACTTTCATGCCCTGAACTTCCAGCACTTTTAACTGTACGCGACCGTCGTCCAGCAGCAGAATGTCGCCAGGCACGACGTCAGAAGGCAGACCTTTATAGTCGATACCGACTTTTTCTTTATCGCCTTCACCTTTGCCCAGGTTGGCATCCAGCAGGAATTTATCCCCAATATTGAGGAAAACCTTACCTTCTTTAAAGGTAGATACGCGAATCTTTGGCCCCTGAAGGTCACCGAGAATAGCCACATGACGACCCAGTTTTGCGGCAATTTCACGAACTTTATCCGCGCGCATTTTATGGTCTTCAGGCGAGCCATGAGAAAAGTTCATTCGTACGACGTTTGCACCCGCTGCGATGACCTTTTCAAGGTTATTATCGCGATCGGTAGCCGGGCCTAACGTGGTAACGATTTTGGTTCTGCGAAGCCTTCTGGACATGTAATACTCCGTTGACTGAAACAACCAGGTGTTGCTTGAACATGAATTCGCATAAACTAAAACCATTATGGTTGTAATTTAAACACATGCGAATATCGTATAAAGATAGAACAGTGATAATCGATTTAGCGATCGTCACTCAATTTAAGTAACTGCTTATCAAAGCGCGATTCCTTGAGTGCTTCCTTGACCCGCTTCAAGTTATCTCTGAATTTTGTGCCGCGTCGCAAAGTAAATCCTGTTGCCAGCACATCTATCACGGTCAACTGCGCAAGTCGAGACACCATGGGCATATAAATGTCAGTATCTTCAGGTACGTCGAGGGTAATTGCCAGCGTTGCTTCCCGGGCGAGTGGCGTACCGGCGGAGGTGAGGGCAATTACCATCGCGTCGTTTTCCCGTGCTAACTGCGCCAGTTCAACCAGATTTTTGGTTCTTCCGGTGTGAGAAATCAGCACAACCACGTCTCCGTCGCTAGAATTCATACAACTCATGCGTTGCAACACGATATCGTCGGAGTAAACCACTGGAACATTAAAGCGAAAAAACTTATTCATCGCATCGTGGGCGACGGCGGCAGAAGAGCCCAGACCGAAAAAGGCGATTTTTTTGGCCTGAGTCAGGAGGTCGACGGCACGGTTGACGGCAGATTTGTCCAGCGAGTGACGGACGTGATCGAGCGTGGCCATTGCCGACTCAAATATTTTCCCCGTGTATGATTCAACGCTGTCATCTTCATTCACGTTGCGATTAACATAGGGCGTGCCATTTGCCAGGCTTTGTGCCAGATGAAGTTTAAAATCAGGAAAACCGCGGGTGTCCATGCTGCGACAGAAACGATTCACCGTTGGTTCGCTAACATTGGCCTCAAGCGCCAGAGCAGCAATACTCGAATGGATTGCGTTGTCAGGCGAAGCAAGAATGACCTCGGCGACTTTTCGTTCTGATTTGCTCAAATGTTCCAGTTGAGACTGGATTTTTTCCAGCATATTCATGATGTAAAGAGACTCACGGTAATGACGATTTCCACACTGAAAGAAATCGAAATGCAGTTTGGTCTGATATTACGCCTGTGTGTCGTATTAATGACAAAAGCGGATAAAAAAGTTGTCATTTTTTTTCATAACATGATCAGTGTCAGATTTTTACCCAATGGAAAACGATGATTTTTTTATCAGTTTTGCCGCACTTTGCGCGCTTTTGCCGTAATCGCACGGGTGGATAAGCGTTTACAGTTTTCGCAAGCTCGTAAAAGCAGTACAGTGCACCGTAAGAAAATTACAAGTATACCCAGGCTTAAGTACCGGGTTAGTTAACTTAAGGAGAATGACATGGCGGTAACGCAAACAGCCCAGGCTTGTGACCTGGTCATTTTCGGCGCGAAAGGCGACCTTGCGCGTCGTAAATTGCTGCCTTCCCTGTATCAACTGGAAAAAGCCGGTCAGCTCAACCCGGATACCCGTATTATCGGCGTAGGGCGTGCTGACTGGGATAAAGCGGCATATACCAAAGTAGTCCGCGAAGCGCTGGAAACTTTCATGAAAGAAACTATTGATGAAGGTTTATGGGACACCCTGAGTGCACGTCTGGATTTTTGTAATCTCGATGTCAATGACACCGCTGCATTCAGCCGTCTTGGTGCGATGCTGGATCAAAAAAATCGTATCACCATTAACTACTTTGCCATGCCGCCAGGCACTTTTGGCGCAATCTGCAAAGGGCTTGGTGAGGCGAAACTGAACGGCAAACCGGCGCGCGTGGTGATGGAAAAACCGCTGGGTACGTCGCTGGCGACCTCGCAGGAAATCAACGATCAGGTTGGCGAATACTTCGAGGAGTGCCAGGTATACCGTATCGACCATTACCTTGGTAAAGAAACGGTGCTGAACCTGTTGGCGCTGCGTTTTGCTAACTCCTTGTTTGTGAACAACTGGGACAACCGCACTATTGATCATGTTGAGATTACCGTGGCAGAAGAAGTGGGGATCGAAGGGCGCTGGGGCTATTTTGATAAAGCCGGTCAGATGCGCGACATGATCCAGAATCACCTGTTACAAATTCTCTGCATGATTGCGATGTCTCCGCCGTCTGATCTGAGCGCAGACAGCATCCGCGATGAAAAAGTGAAAGTACTGAAGTCTCTGCGCCGCATTGACCGCTCCAACGTACGCGAAAAAACCGTACGCGGGCAATACACTGCGGGCTTTGCCCAGGGCAAAAAAGTTCCGGGCTACCTGGAAGAAGAGGGCGCAAACAAAAGCAGTAACACGGAAACCTTCGTGGCTATCCGTGTCGATATCGACAACTGGCGCTGGGCTGGCGTACCGTTCTACCTGCGTACCGGTAAACGTTTGCCGACCAAATGCTCTGAAGTGGTGGTCTATTTCAAAACGCCAGAGCTCAATCTGTTTAAAGAGTCGTGGCAGGACCTGCCACAGAACAAACTGACTATCCGTCTGCAACCTGATGAAGGCGTGGATATTCAAGTGTTGAACAAGGTCCCGGGTCTTGATCACAAACATAACCTGCAAATCACCAAGCTGGATCTGAGCTATTCAGAAACCTTTAATCAGACGCATCTGGCAGATGCCTATGAACGCCTGCTGCTGGAAACCATGCGCGGTATTCAGGCGCTGTTTGTACGTCGTGATGAAGTGGAAGAAGCGTGGAAATGGGTGGACTCCATTACCGAAGCATGGGCGATGGATAACGATGCGCCGAAACCGTATCAGGCCGGAACCTGGGGACCGGTTGCTTCGGTGGCGATGATTACCCGTGATGGCCGTTCCTGGAATGAGTTTGAGTAATATCTGCACTCATCCTTTATGGTTATTTTACCGGTAACATGATCTTGCACAGATTGTAGAACAATTTTTACACTTTCAGGCCTCGCGTGGATTCACCCGCGAGGCTTTTTTTATTACACTGACTGAAACGTTTCTGCCCTATGAGCTCCGGTTACAGGCGTTTCACTCATAAATCCTCTGAATGAAACGCGTTGTGAATCATCCTGCTCTGACAACTCAATTTCAGGAGCCTTTATGAATCCACAATTGTTACGCGTAACAAATCGAATCATTGAACGTTCGCGCGAGACTCGCTCTGCTTACCTCGCCCGGATCGAACAAGCGAAAACTTCGACCGTTCATCGTTCGCAGTTGGCATGCGGTAACCTGGCTCACGGTTTCGCAGCTTGCCAGCCAGAAGACAAAGCCTCCCTGAAAAGCATGTTGCGTAACAATATCGCCATCATCACCTCCTACAACGACATGCTCTCCGCTCACCAGCCTTATGAACATTATCCAGAGATCATTCGTAAAGCACTGCATGAAGCTAATGCGGTTGGCCAGGTTGCGGGTGGTGTTCCGGCGATGTGCGATGGTGTTACCCAGGGGCAGGATGGTATGGAACTGTCGCTGTTAAGCCGCGAAGTCATTGCGATGTCTGCGGCGGTGGGGCTGTCCCATAACATGTTTGATGGCGCGCTGTTCCTCGGCGTGTGCGATAAGATTGTCCCAGGGCTGACGATGGCCGCGCTGTCGTTCGGTCATCTGCCTGCGGTATTTGTGCCGTCAGGTCCGATGGCAAGCGGGTTGCCAAATAAAGAAAAAGTGCGCATTCGCCAGCTTTATGCCGAAGGGAAGGTGGATCGAATGGCACTGCTGGAGTCAGAGGCTGCGTCTTATCATGCCCCTGGTACATGTACTTTCTACGGTACTGCCAACACCAACCAGATGGTGGTGGAGTTTATGGGGATGCAGTTGCCGGGCTCTTCTTTTGTTCATCCAGACTCCCCGTTACGTGATGCATTAACTGCAGCCGCTGCGCGCCAGGTTACACGCATGACTGGCAACGGTAATGAATGGATGCCGATCGGTAAGATGATCGACGAGAAAGTGGTGGTGAACGGTATTGTTGCGCTGCTGGCGACCGGTGGCTCCACTAACCACACGATGCACCTGGTGGCGATGGCGCGAGCGGCGGGTATTCAGATCAACTGGGATGACTTCTCTGATCTTTCTGATGTCGTACCTCTGATGGCACGTTTGTATCCAAACGGTCCGGCCGATATTAACCACTTCCAGGCGGCGGGTGGTGTACCGGTTCTGGTGCGTGAGCTGCTCAAGGCTGGCCTGTTGCATGAAGATGTCAATACGGTGGCGGGCTTTGGTCTTTCGCGCTATACCCTCGAACCATGGCTGAATAACGGTGAGCTGGACTGGCGCGAAGGTGCAGACAAATCGCTCGACAGCAATGTGATTGCTTCCTTTGAACAACCTTTCTCGCATCATGGCGGGACAAAAGTGTTAAGCGGCAACCTGGGCCGTGCCGTCATGAAAACCTCTGCAGTGCCGGTTGAAAACCAGGTGATTGAAGCGCCTGCTGTTGTTTTTGAGAGCCAGCATGACGTTATGCCTGCTTTTGAAGCGGGTATGCTGGACCGTGATTGTGTGGTTGTTGTCCGCCATCAGGGGCCAAAAGCGAACGGAATGCCAGAATTACATAAACTCATGCCGCCACTTGGTGTATTATTGGACCGGCGTTTCAAAATTGCGTTAGTTACCGATGGACGACTCTCTGGTGCTTCAGGTAAAGTGCCGTCAGCTATCCACGTAACACCAGAAGCCTACGATGGTGGGCTGCTGGCAAAAGTGCGCGATGGGGACATCATTCGTGTGAATGGACAGACAGGCGAACTGACGCTGCTGGTAGACGAAGCTGAACTGGCTGCTCGCGAACCGCACATTCCTGACCTGAGCGCGTCACGCGTGGGAACAGGACGTGAATTATTCAGCGCCTTGCGCGAAAAACTGTCCGGTGCCGAACAGGGCGCAACCTGTATCACTTTTTAAGACGACAAAATTTGTAATCAGGCGAGAGAAAACTCTGATGAAAAACTGGAAAACAAGTGCAGAATCAATCCTGACCACCGGCCCGGTTGTACCGGTTATCGTGGTAAATAAACTGGAACACGCGGTGCCAATGGCAAAAGCGTTGGTTGCTGGTGGGGTGCGCGTTCTGGAAGTGACTCTGCGTACGGCGTGTGCAGTTGATGCTATCCGCGCTATCGCCAAAGAAGTGCCGGAAGCGATTGTGGGTGCCGGTACGGTTCTGAATCCGCAGCAACTGGCAGAAGTAACTGAAGCGGGCGCACAGTTCGCAATCAGCCCAGGTCTGACTGAACCACTGCTGAAAGCGGCGACAGAAGGGACTATTCCTCTGATTCCAGGTATCAGTACTGTTTCTGAACTGATGCTGGGTATGGACTACGGCCTGAAAGAATTCAAATTCTTCCCGGCAGAAGCTAATGGCGGCGTGAAAGCACTGCAGGCGATTGCGGGTCCGTTCTCTCAGGTTCGTTTCTGCCCGACTGGCGGTATTTCTCCGGCTAACTACCGTGATTACCTGGCGCTGAAAAGCGTACTGTGCATTGGTGGTTCCTGGCTGGTTCCGGCAGATGCGCTGGAAGCGGGCGATTACGACCGCATTACTAAGCTGGCGCGTGAAGCAGTAGAAGGCGCGAAGCTGTAACAGTCAAAATGCCCGATCGTGAATCGGGCATTTTTGTCGCGTTTTTGCCAGATTTAACCTTGTACTTTTACCTGTGCGGCGGCGTGCTTCGCGCGTTCAATCGCTTCATCAACACTTTCTGCTGTAGCCAGCGCAACCCCCAGACGACGGCTACCATCAATTTCCGGCTTACCAAATAAACGAATCTGCAAACCTGCGCCAACGGCCTCCTGCACGTTGTCAAACGTGACATTCTGGCTGGTCAGTTGCGGCAGGATAACGGCTGAAGCGGCAGGACCATACTGGCGAATCCCGCCCACCGGCAGTCCCAGGAAAGCACGCACATGCAGGGCAAACTCAGAAAGATCCTGAGAAATTAACGTCACCATCCCGGTGTCATGCGGGCGAGGGGAGACTTCACTAAAAATCACCTCATCCCCACAGACAAACAACTCGACACCAAACAGCCCATAACCACCCAGTGCAAGCACCACCTTGCGGGCAATCTCCTGCGCACGTTCGAGGGCCAGTGGGCTCATTTGCTGCGGTTGCCAGGATTCACGATAGTCACCATCTTCCTGGCGATGACCTACAGGCGCACAGAAATGAACACCATCCACCGCGCTGACGGTCAGCAGGGTAATTTCGAAATCAAACTTAACGACGCCTTCAACAATCACGCGACCCGCTCCGGCGCGACCACCTTGCTGGGCGTACTCCCATGCCTGAGCCAGTTGTTCGGCAGAGCGAATAAACGTCTGTCCCTTGCCGGAAGAACTCATCACCGGTTTAACAATGCAAGGATAGCCAATGGCGGCGACCGCCTCGCGGAAAAGGTCTTCGCTATCAGCGAAACGATAAGTTGAAGTGGGAAGCTGAAGCTCTTCCGCAGCCAGACGACGAATACCTTCGCGGTTCATCGTCAATTGTGTTGCACGCGCGCAGGGGACAACATTTAGCCCTTCCTCTTCAAGCTGGATCAGCATATCGGTAGCAATAGCTTCGATCTCCGGCACGATATAATGTGGTTTTTCCAGTTCAACAACACGGCGCAATGCGTCGCCATCCAGCATATTAATGACATGGGCGCGATGCGCGACATGCATGGCGGGCGCGTCGGCATAGCGATCGACCGCAATCACCTCTACGCCGAGGCGTTGGCATTCGATAGCCACTTCTTTACCCAGTTCACCGGAGCCCAATAACATCACGCGAGTTGCTGCCGGACGCAGCGCAGTGCCTAATAACGTCATAACGAATATCCCCTGATTAATTCCGCGTGAAGTATAAACGAAAACGTTTGCGCATGTCTTTATTGCTTGATTGCTTGCGTTGATTTCTCGACTGAAAAGCAATATACTGTATAAAATTACAGTTATGGTGAGAGGCTGCAAATGGCGGTTGAAATTAAATACGTAGTCATTCGTGAGGGCGAAGAGAAGATGTCGTTTACCAGCAAAAAGGAAGCCGATGCTTATGACAAAATGCTCGATACAGCGGATCTACTCGACACATGGTTGGCGAATTCTCCGGTGACAATGGAAGACGAGCAGCGTGAGGCGCTTTCTTTGTGGTTGGCGGAACAGAAAGATGTGCTTAGTACCATTCTGAAAACCGGTAAATTACCTTCTCCCCAGGTGGTCGATACTGACACGGATGGGGAAGGTGAAACCCACGCCGCCTGAAGCAACTTGCGCTCCTGATAATTTGTACCATGCTTTCTCCTGAATCATTGTGCTATGGAGAAAAACATGAAAAAAAGAGGAGCGTTGTTGGGGCTGTTGTTGGTTTCCGCCTGTACATCAGTTTTCGCTGCCAATAACGAAACCAGCAAGTCGGTAACTTTCCCCAAATGTGAAGGTTTAGATGCAGCCGGAATCGCTGCGAGTGTAAAACGTGATTATCAGCAAAACCGCGTGGCGCGCTGGGCAGACGATCAAAAAATCGTCGGTCAGGCCGATCCGGTGGCGTGGGTTAGTTTGCAGGACATTCAGGGGAAAGATGATAAATGGTCGGTACCGCTGACCGTGCGTGGTAAAAGTGCCGATATTCATTATCTGGTTAATGTGGATTGTAAAGCGGGAATGGCGGAATATCAGCGGCGCTAATGGCTTCTGATAATTCGGCTGACCGTTGGCGGATGCGGCGCGAGCGCCTTATCCGCCCAACAATGTACCAGCCCCCACAAGCCTGATAAGAAGCGCCAGGTTCACATCAGGCAATTACAATCAAATCTACAAGTTTCAAATTAATCACATCACCCGGCACCTTACATGACGCGAATTTCTTGTGAGGACTGCCTTCGGTTCTGCTTATTTGCGCATCTTTTGTCTCTATATACATTTTCTGACATCCTCATTCGCTATGCTGTTGCCATTAAAATAGTGAATCGAGGAGTAAATATGGCTAACTGGTTAAATCAACTGCAATCCCTTCTTGGGCAAAGCAGCGCTTCCTCTTCGTCTACAGATCAGGGATTGGGCAAACTTTTAGTACCCGGCGCATTAGGCGGGTTGGCAGGACTGCTGGTTGCCAATAAATCAGCACGTAAACTATTAACGAAATACGGCACAAACGCGTTGCTGGTTGGCGGCGGAGCGGTCGCCGGTACCGTACTGTGGAACAAATACAAAGATAAAATTCGTGCGGCGCATCAGAACGAACCGCAATTCGGCACCCAAAGTACGCCGCTGGATGAACGTACAGAACGTTTAATCCTCGCCCTGGTTTTTGCTGCCAAAAGCGATGGTCATATCGATAGTAAAGAACGCGCGGCTATCGACCAGCAATTGCGTGAAGCTGGTGTTGAAGAGCAGGGGCGTGTACTTATCGAACAGGCAATCGAGCAACCATTGGATCCGCAGCGCCTGGCCCAGGGGATTCGCAACGAAGAAGAGGCACTGGAGATCTATTTCCTGAGCTGTGCGGCTATTGATATTGACCATTTTATGGAGCGCAGTTACCTGAATGCACTGGGGGATGCGCTGAAAATTCCCCAGGAAGTCCGTGAAGGAATTGAACGCGATCTCGAACAGCAAAAACGCACTTTGTCTGAATAATATCTCACTCCGTATAGCCTGATATGCCTGTTTATCGGGCTATACAAAACCGCACAGCTATTTGAGCGAATTAATTTTCGCTGGCGACATCCTTTCGATTTTCACACCATTACCTGTCATCATCTATACAATGACCGCCCTGTTTCGCTTGCATCCCGGGTGAGTTTTGCCACCCTTATAAGATGTTTCAACCAGAAAGAACAATAACATGCTACCAAAAGCCGCCCGCATCCCCCATGCCATGACGCTTCATGGCGACACGCGCATCGATAATTACTACTGGCTGCGGGACGACACACGCTCGCAGCCGGAAGTGCTGGATTACCTGCAACAAGAAAATAGCTACGGTCATCAGGTCATGGCGTCGCAACAAGCTTTGCAGGATCGGATATTAAAAGAAATCATTGACCGCATACCGCAAAGAGAAGTCTCTGCACCTTACGTCAAAAATGGCTATCGCTACCGGCAAATTTATGAACCTGGTTGTGAATATGCAATCTACCAGCGTCAGTCGGCGTTCAGTGAAGAGTGGGACGAATGGGAGACTCTGCTCGATGCGAACAAACGGGCGGCGCACAGTGAATTTTATTCAATGGGCGGAATGGCGATTACGCCCGATAACACGATCATGGCACTTGCAGAAGATTTTCTTTCCCGACGCCAGTACGGTATCCGTTTTCGCAATCTGGAAACGGGCAACTGGTATCCCGAACTGTTGGATAACGTGGAACCCAGCTTTGTCTGGGCGAATGACTCCTGGACATTTTATTATGTTCGCAAGCATCCAGTGACGTTGTTGCCGTATCAGGTCTGGCGGCATGCCATTGGCACTCCAGCATCTGAAGACAAACTGATTTACGAAGAAAAAGACGATACCTTTTACGTCAGCCTACATAAAACGACGTCGAAACACTATGTGGTTATTCATCTTGCCAGCGCCACTACCAGTGAAGTTCGGCTGCTGGATGCAGAGCTGGCCGATGCCGAGCCGTTTGTCTTTTTACCGCGTCGCAAAGATCACGAATACAGTCTTGATCACTACCAGCATCGGTTTTATCTGCGCTCCAACCGCAACGGCAAAAATTTTGGCTTATACCGTACCCGTATGCGTGATGAGCAAGAGTGGGAAGAGTTAATCCCACCGCGCGATAACATCATGCTCGAAGGCTTTACGCTGTTTACTGACTGGTTGGTGGTTGAAGAGCGTCAGCGTGGGTTAACCAGTCTGCGGCAAATCAACCGCAAAACGCGGGAGGTTATCGGCATTGCCTTTGATGATCCGGCTTACGTTACCTGGATTGCCTATAACCCGGAACCTGAAACCTCACGATTGCGTTATGGCTATTCCTCCATGACTACGCCAGATACATTGTTTGAACTGGATATGGATACTGGAGAGCGTCGGGTATTAAAACAAACGGAAGTCCCCGGTTTCGATGCGGCGAATTACCGCAGCGAACACTTGTGGATCACTGCCCGTGATGGCGTCGAAGTGCCTGTTTCGCTGGTCTATCATCGCAAGCATTTCCAGAAAGGCCACAACCCGCTGCTGGTATATGGATATGGCTCTTACGGCGCAAGCATTGATGCCGATTTTAGTTTTAGCCGCCTGAGTTTGTTGGATCGCGGTTTTGTCTACGCCATTGTCCATGTTCGTGGCGGCGGCGAGCTGGGGCAGCAATGGTACGAAGACGGTAAATTCCTGAAAAAGAAAAATACCTTTAATGACTATCTCGATGCCTGCGACGCATTGTTAAAACTGGGCTACGGTTCACCTTCACTCTGTTATGCGATGGGGGGCAGTGCTGGCGGTATGTTGATGGGCGTTGCAATTAATGAGCGCCCCGAGTTATTCCACGGCGTGATTGCCCAGGTACCGTTTGTTGATGTTGTAACAACGATGCTTGATGAGTCGATTCCTCTTACTACCGGCGAATTTGAAGAGTGGGGAAATCCGCAGGATCCGCAATATTATGAGTATATGAAAAGCTACAGCCCGTATGACAATGTCACGGCTCAGGCTTATCCGCATCTGCTGGTAACGACCGGATTACACGATTCACAGGTGCAATACTGGGAACCGGCAAAATGGGTGGCTAAGCTGCGCGAGCTTAAAACTGATAACCATCTATTATTGCTTTGTACCGACATGGATTCAGGGCATGGCGGTAAATCCGGACGTTTTAAATCCTACGAAGGTGTGGCGATGGAATATGCTTTTCTGATAGCCCTGGCGCAGGGGACATTACCAGGCCAATCAGCGGGTTAAACACTCTCCAGATAATGCTTCAAGGTTAAACGTAACTCCGGGCTCATACTGTCAAGGTTGTTAAACAACCAGCGCAGATAGCCCGGATCGCGCTTTGCAACGTCTGATACGGCTTTACCGCGATACTTGCCAAACGTGAACGTCGTCAACAACGACGGCCGCCCGGTGATATCCGCCATCTGCTCCGCCGTCCAGCCTGATGTGTTCATAATATCGATAAGCAGGGCCGCGGTAATATAACAATCATACAGCGCGCGGTGGTGATGCAGACCCGATGGTGTCTGGACATTCAGCTTGCGCGATTTATACAGTGCCATATTGCTGTACTTGATTCCTGGCCACAAACGACGAGCCAGTTTCATGGTGCAAATCCACTCACCGGGCATTTCTGGCAACACCCGGCGGTCAAAGCTGGCATTGTGGGCGACATACCATTCGCTACCGTAATAGTGCGGGATAACTTCTTCAATCCACGGTTTGTCGGCAACCATGGACCCTGTGATACGGTGAATCGCCATGGCTTGTGGACTGATGGGACGGTCGGGACGCACCAAGTGGCTCATAGGGTTGACGATTTTCCCGTTAACAACATCAACAGAGGCAATTTCAACGATCCCTCCCTGCAAACCGCAGGTTTCTGTATCGATAATGCGCAACATGGTCATGCTCCAGGAAGAAAACGCCTAGCGTAATGGAATGATATCGCCTTGCCAACCCTGCGAAGAGCGCTGACCAACCAACAAAAGAGAACCGCGATCGGCGCGAACAATAAGGCGGCCATGTTCATCCCACAGTGCGCTGTTACCACGGGCGTTCGCCATTAGCACAGCGATGGAGTATTGATGTGAGAAAAACTCTAAGCGTCGGGTCGAAGCCAATAGGTCAGGTTCACCGATGCATTGCCCGGTTGTAAAAAGTGAACAAGTCGGGTCCATATCAATACCTTCCGGTTGGCCATCCACTACAGTGATGGTTTCGGAACGTTGACCCAGGCATGCACCATGACTTTGATGATAAATTCCTGGCGTTTTCATCCAGGGGGCGAATACTGCAATACCGCGAATAAACCGCTCATTATATTCAACGGGAAGGCCAGCAATAATGGTCATTCGCGAGGTTGTTGCTGCATAACAAAGCGGGTCTAAAAGCGAGAGATCGGGCGGAGATGGAAGCGGACGACGTTTGTAATCGCATCCCAGTAGAGAAAGTGAGGGAAAAACCAACAGTTCGCACTGGTGCTTGGCGGCAGCCCTCACGAACTCCAGATGACGGGCTACCTGTTCAGTGAGTGAAGCATTACGAGGCTCATATTGTGCTGCTGCAACTTTCCAGTACGACATGATGACTTCCTTTTCATAGTGTCTGCGAATAATGGCGTGTATGAGAAAATACTTATAATTTAGCAGCCACCATGTAAGAAAGTGTAACTTAATATAAGGTTTATTTAAGTTTGGGCTCGTAAGGTAAACGTGACAGATTTACAGAGACGAGACGGTGGGCAATAAGGCGCTCACGAAACCAGCCACGCAAGTGCTCCGGTTGTTCACGTTCAACCGCTTCAGCAATCACCGGCATATTGTACCGTTCTTTAAATGCCACTCCGGCAGCGGCCAGATCGACATTTACTTTATCCATTTCAGTTTGATCCAGTTTGGCCAGATTCTTCAGCATACGGTGTCTCCTCGTTAATTGCGGGCAAAAGTTACTAAGAGTCAGCCAGGATGGCAAGCCTGAATTGATGATCCTCGACTCTCTCATTAGACAAGGTTATGCTCTGTAAAAAACTCATTACAAAAAGGAATAGATAATATGGTTTCAACTGCGCGTTCTCTTCGTTATACACTGGCAATAATTGCCGGTTCGCTGGCGGCCCCTTCCGTCTGGGCTCATGCGCACCTGACTCACCAGTATCCTGCGGCGAATGCAGCGGTCACCGCTGCCCCACAGGCCATTACTTTAAATTTCTCTGAAGGTATTGAACCTGGATTCAGTGGGGCCAAAATCATCGGCCCGAAGAATGAAAATGTTAAAACATTACCCGCGAAACGTAATGAACAAGACAAAAAGCAATTGATCGTTCCGCTTGCCGACGCCCTGAATCCCGGAAGTTATACCGTTGACTGGCATGTTGTTTCGGTGGACGGACATAAAACCAAAGGGCAGTACACCTTTACAGTGAAATAAAGCATGCTAGCGCTTACCTGGGTCACACTGCGATTTATCTATTTTATCTCTCTGATGCTGGTTTTTGGCTTCGCGATGTACGGGGCATGGTTGGCACCAGTGACGATTCGTCGATTATTGACGAAGCGTTTTTTGCGTTTACAACAGCACGCAGCCGCATGGAGTTTGATCAGTGCCGCAGCGATGTTCGCCGTTCAGGGTGGGTTGATGGGCGCGGGATGGCCAGATGTCGTTTCGCTGAGCATCTGGCAGTCGGTGTTACAAACGCACTTCGGAGGCGTCTGGATCTGGCAAATCGTTCTCGCTCTCGTTACGTTGACCGTCGTTCTGATGCAACCACGGAATATGTTGCGGTTACTGTTCATGCTGACTACCGCGCAATTTATCCTGATGGCGGGTATGGGACACGCGACATTAAATGAAGGATTAACCGCAAAAATTCATCAGACCAATCATGCCGTACATCTTATCTGTGCTGCAGCATGGTTTGGAGGGCTACTGCCGGTTGTCTGGTGTATGCGGCTGGTGAAAGGGCGCTGGAGACGTCCGGCCATTCATGCGCTGATGCGTTTTTCCTGGTGCGGACATTTTGCTGTCATTGGCGTGCTAGTAAGTGGTGTGCTCAATGCATTACTAATCACGGGATTTCCCCCCACGCTTGCCACTTACTGGGGCCAGCTCTTATTGCTCAAAGTCATACTGGTAATGATTATGGTGGTTATCGCGCTGGCAAATCGTTATGTTCTGGTCCCGAGAATGCGGCATGATGAAGTCCGGGCTGTTCCCTGGTTTGTATGGATGACTCAACTCGAATGGGCGATAGGCGCGGTGGTACTGGTGATTATCAGCCTGCTAGCGACTCTGGAACCGTTTTGATGGATTACGATAAATGATGAAAAAAAGTATATTGGCGTTTTTGTTGCTCACCAGTTCCACTGCGGCGCTGGCGGCTCCTCAGGTGATTACCGTCAGCCGTTTTGAAATTGGCAAAGACAAATGGGCGTTTAATCGCGAAGAAGTGATGTTAACATGCCGACCGGGTAATGCGCTGTATGTCATTAATCCCAGCACCCTGGTGCAATACCCTTTGAACGATGTTGCGCAAAAAGAGGTTTCCAGTGGGAAGACTAAGGCCCAGCCTATTTCAGTGATCCAGATTGAAGATCCCAACAAACCCGGTGAAAAAATGAGCCTGATGCCATTTATAGAACGAGCTGAAAAACTTTGCTGATTACCTGAATTAGTCTTTTGATTTGCCAAAAAAACGCCCAGGATCTTTTATCAGATCGGGCGTTTTTTTTACTTTTAAAACGATGATTAAGACGCTTTTTTCTGACCACTTTTCGTGTGGACTGGAAAACCTGGCGTCGTCATCTATTCTTAAAGGGCTAGGCAACTAAGCCTGCATTAATGCCAACTTTTAGCGCACGGCTCTCTCCCAAGAGCCATTTCCCTGGACCGAATACAGGAATCGTATTCGGTCTCTTTTTATCTATTAAGCCAGCGGATGAATACATCACTGTTTTCCCTGTGCTGACTTCACAATCAACCATAACACACACTCTACTGCTTCAGTCCAGCCTTTTTTAACATTTATGTTAAAATAATGTGACCTTCTGCGCGGGAGTAAAAAATTGATGAAAGAGGCAGGCCGCACCTATCAGAAAATTGATGGCAGCCATTGGCGACATATCTGGTTGGTGGGGGATATTCATGGCTGCCTTGGGCTACTGCGTATCAAATTATGGCATTGCCGTTTTGACCCGTGGCAAGACTTATTGATCTCGGTAGGAGATGTTATTGATCGTGGTCCGGAGAGTTTACGTTGTCTTCAACTACTGGAGCAACGCTGGGTCAGAGCGGTAAGAGGTAATCATGAGCAGATGGCGATAGATGCGCTGGCCGCGCAGCAGATGTCTTTATGGTATATGAACGGTGGCGACTGGTTTGCTGCGCTGGCAGATAAGCAACAGAAGCAAGCAGAAAGGGCGCTCAGCAAATGCCAGCATTTGCCTTTTATTCTTGAATTAAACAGTCGCACTGACAAACACGTTATTGCCCATGCTGATTATCCTGACGACGTTTATCAATGGCAAAAGGACGTCGATTTGCACCAGGTATTGTGGAGTCGTTCGCGATTACGTGAAGGCCAAAAAGGGCAGGGAATTACCGGTGCTGACCATTTCTGGTTTGGACATACGCCGTTACCTCATCGAGTAGATATTGGAAACTTGCATTATATAGACACCGGCGCCGTCTTCGGAGGGACACTCACAATGGAACAACTCCAGTAATTAAAAGTCACTGTACTCCTGCGCGGGCCGCCAGAACCCATCAATAAAATCCTCAACAGGAAAGCAGCCGCCGTGGCGGATCCGTTGATCGTCCATTGAGTAGACGCACTGCTGTTCCGTGTTGTAAACATCAACAACAATATCTTCACAGCCAGCGTCCAGATAGCAAACAAAAAGTACCAGCGCGAACATTTCATCCTCGAAGTGTGGTGCCGTACCGTTAAGTTTAGGAGAGGATTTTACTTCGGGGAAATAACCAGAATAAATAACCCGTCATGCCGACGGGTTCTTTTTGGATCAGGCAAGACGCATAATCCAGGCATCAGACTTTTGATCGTAGCGGGTACGGTACAGGACAGAGTGTTCGCCGTTTAGTAGAGCTGGAATGCTGGTTTCGGCGTCCCAGGCATCAAGTTGCATACACAAATCGGGGTCAGATTTACAAGGAATAGTTAATGTTCGATCACCTGGCGATTCGCCGTGTAACTCGCCGTCATCGATTTCAAAAGCGCCTATGCGCACACTGGTTTTCATCTTCGTGCTCTCCATTTATCTGCCGGTTGTGGTACGACCAGTCCGATCGCACCATTTTTCAGCGTAGTCGAGGCAGGCGAATGTGCCAGTCAAAAAGTGCGCTTTTTTTGTGCGCTATCAGGCGTTACCGGTAAAAAGTTTCCCATCGCGCACCAGTTCACGTGGGTAACTGTTTTTCAGTCGCGAGCCAATACGTTTGGCTAAACCTATTGGCTGATGCTGGAAGGTTACCAGCACATCATCCGTAGTTGGCACGGTTTGCGGGTAAACATCGCGCCCGCGATACCACTCTTCCGCTTCCTGAGGCGTCAGTTCGAAAGCGTTCGTATGGTTGGGGGAGGCCAGGGCAATAACCGCTTCATGCTGCCAGCGATAACCTTTGTTATGCGTTTCAGCAAGCTTAATTCCCAGACGGGAAAATCGGACTTTACCGATCAGGGCTTCAATACCCGCAGGGAACAGCCAGAGTTCTTTATCGCGCTGCCAGAGGCGCAGATTTTCATCCCACTGTAAGCCAACGGCAGTCGCCGCCTGGCGAATTTGTGCGGCTTCGCGATCTTTGATTGGGCTAAACGGGAAATTACCCACTTTGTATTTCGGTGCGGGTAAGGCGGGAATCGACTGTGTTTTGCGTAACCGGGCAACGAAGAAGCCTTCGCAGTCGTAAATTTGCGGAAAAACGTGCAAAAAGCCTTCTTCGGTGAGTGCCTTGTCCGCACCAGGGAAGAGATCGCCCAGCGGTAAAAACTCTACTGCATCGGGGTAAGTCTCTTTCAGCCACAAGCAAACGGCTTCGTTTTCTTCCTTGTTTAAGGTACAGGTCGAGTAAACCAGCGTACCGCCAGGGCGTAATGCATGAAAGGCACTGTCGATAAGTTCCCGTTGGGTGGCAGCAATTTCCTGATTGCTTTCTGGTGACCAGTTTTTCAGTGCGGCGGGATCTTTACGCACCACGCCTTCGCCAGAGCAGGGGGCGTCCAGTAAAATGGCATCGAACATTTCTGGTAACGCTGCACCAAAGACGCGGCCATCAAAATGAGTCAGAGAGACGTTACGGATACCGCAGCGACTGATATTGGCATGTAACACTTTTACCCGGCTGGCGGAAAACTCATTGGCAAGAATCGCCCCTTCGTTATTCATGCGAGCGGCAATTTGTGTGGTTTTTGAACCAGGCGCGGCGGCGACATCCATCACCCGCTGTGGGGTATTATCGTCGGCAAACAATGCGGCAACGGGCAACATTGAACTGGCTTCCTGAATATAAAACAGGCCGCTTAAATGCTCGGCGGTACTGCCCAACGGCAAGGTTTCTTCATCATCGCGTTCAATCCAGAAACCTTCTTCACACCACGGAATCGGCGTTAGCGTCCAGCCGTAAGGGGCGGTTAATTGCAGGAAATCAGCAACGGAGATTTTCAGGGTATTTACGCGAATGCTGCGGCGCAACGGGCGCTGACAGGCGGCGAGAAAATCATCAAAAGAGAGCGTCGAAGGCATGGCTTCGCGCATTTGTGTCAGAAAGGCGTCCGGGAAATAAACGGTGTGTTGGGCCACGAGCATGTACCACTGGCAAAAAAACAGGCGCGCAGTTTAGCATAAACGCTCCGGCGCAGGCACGCCGGAGCAATGTGGCTTATCGGGGGAGTGCTGTTCCCCATTCACGCCACTCTTTCGGTTCACTTTCCTGCAACAGGAAGTGTTTGCCTTCCTGGGCTTTCGGTGCCAGTGGCGTACCCGGAGGCGTGGCGAAGGCGATGCCGCCACGGATAAACTGGTTAAAGGTGCCGGTTTTCACTACGCCGCCCGTCAGACCAAAGTCCAGACTGTAACCCGATGCCAACCAGAAGACGGAATTGTTACGTACCAGGTGCTGGTAACGTTTACTGATGCGCATCGCAATCATCACGCGATCTGACAATGTACCCAGCGTCATTCCGGTGACTGTACCTACTTCCAGACCACGGAACAGTACTGGCGTACCAACACCTAACGAACCGGCTTCCGGCGCTTCAACAATAATGCTTAAGCCATCAAGGTAACGCGAATCAGTAATGGTAGCTTCTTGCAATTCAAAGTCACGGCGAGGATTACCCCGACCTGGTTCGACGTTGATATACGGCTGGAGGATCGTATCAAGATGCTCAACGCCTGCTGCCGAAATTTGCGGTGTGACCACTGAGAAGCGTGTACCACCGCGCGCAAAGGTCTGGACATATTCAGGATAGAGCACCGCCTTTGCCTGTACTTCATTGCGCGCGGTGATCAGATCCAGAGTCTGGATTTGCCCGATATCAATACCGAGATAGCGAATTGGCATACCGACCGCCAGTTTTCCGGCATCGAAAGCGTGGAGCGTAATCTGCCCGCCAACCGCACGAGCCGCTGTTTCGGAAGCATACAAAATCCGCTTATCGCCTTTACGTTGGCTGGCGTTGGCACCGCTGAGATTATCGAAGCTGATGGCTCCCTTTAACGCCCGCGAAAGCGGTGACGCCTGAACGGTCAGGCCGCTGCCGTTAAGTTGAACTTTCGCGCCACCTTCAGCCCAGAACACGCTGTTGCTGGTCAGCAGGTTGCGATATTCCGGTTTAATGTGCAGATCGATATCGAACGCATTGGCCCGTGGACGTACGGTAATCACTTCACCGACCTCAAATTTACGGTACAGCACTACCGACCCTGCCTGCACATCCGGCAGTGTCTCCGCACTTAAACTCACGGTCGTGGTAGGTAAATCGCTAAGACTATTTTCGAGGGCTTTTTCCAGATTGGCGTACAGTGGGTAACTGGTTTTCATCTCACCTTTGTCGCCTGGCAGAATACGGATCCCGCCGTTGAGCCATTCTGAGGCGCTGGCACCGAGAAACTCGACACCATCCAGACCCACTTTCACGTCGACACGACTATTAACGACAAATTTGCTGTCGCCTTTTACCAGTTCGCGATGCTGGGGTTCGATAGCGACGGTAAATGTCACACCTTTGCTGGTGAGTTTACGGTCGATAACCTGACCTACCTGTACGCCGTGAAGAATGAGCGGCTGACCGGCATCAATTCCATAGCTTTCTGGTGCTGTCAGGGTTAGCGTCAGAACATCGGGTTCATGCAGTAAAGCTTTCTCGCCAGGCACAACGACAAACTCTTTGCGTGGTTCGCCATCACCCGGTACCAGTTCGAACGTTTTGCCGGTCAGCAGGGCGCTGAGATTGGCGTCGCTGAGGGATAACTTCGGGTTACGTAATTCGATGCGGGTGTTTTCACGAAGCAGAGTGACGACGCTGGGATCAACGGTCATTTCTCCGGTGACTTTGCCACCTGGGTTTAAATTCAGTTTGGTCAGTTGCCCGACTTCCAGTCCCTGGTACATGAGCGGCGTTGAATCGGCGTTTAATCCGGCTCCACCTGGTAGATCCAGCTTTATGATCACCCCACGCTGGCTGTGGGCGAGATCCTCATACAGACCAAAGGTATCTTCCGGATCGGCAGGTTTCGACTCTTCTGGTGAATCGAAGGCAATCGCACCGTTAACCAGGGCAGCCAGACTTTCCAGTTTTACCTTCGCGCCACTGATACTGACATTGGCATCAACGCCGGAAACGTTCCAGAAGCGGCTGCCTTTTTTCACCAAATCGGTGAAACGCCGCTCAATCAGGACATCAATCACCACGCCTTGCTTATTGGGATTGATCGCATAGTCATAGACGCGTCCCACCGGAATTTTACGGAAATAGACCAGCGAACCGCTGTTCAATGAACCGAGATCGGGGGCTTGCAGGTGGATCATCAGATCACCATTATCCAGCCGATACTTTGGCTGGGTATCGAGCGCCACAAAATGATCTTGCTCTTTACCTTTGCCCGGCATCATGCCGATATAGTTACCGCCGACCAGCGCATCCAGCCCGGAAACACCTGCCAGTGAGGCTTTCGGCGTCACCAGCCAGAACTGTGTCTCTTCGCGCAGGGCATCTTTCATATCGGACTTGATGCTGACCTTGACTTCAATCTTTCGTAGATCGTCGCTGAGGCTGACATCCTGCACCGTGCCGACTTCAACGCCCTGATAACGAACAGGCGTGCGACCCGGAACAATGCCGTCTGCCGACATAAAGTCGATGGTGACGGTATTGCCTCTATCCTGATAACTACCCCAAATCAGCCAACCGGCAATCATTAGCGCGATGAACGGCAACAGCCAGAAAGGTGAGATACGGCGTTTAGTTTTAATTTGCGCTTCAGTCGTCGAAGCGGGCGTTTCCTGACTCATGTGCATCCCAAAGTAAGCGGCTGTCCAGCCATTCCACAGCAAGAATAGTCAAAATAACCGCTGCGCCGAAATAAAACGCAGCGGGTCCCATAGTAAAAGCGAGGATCTGATCGCGATTAATCAGCGACATGGTTAATGAAATGACAAATAGATCGAGCATCGACCAACGGCCAATCCAGGTCACCATCCGCAATAGCAAAATCCGCGTGCGTAAGCCTTGCTGGCAGTTAAAATGAATGCTTACCAGTAAAGTAAACATGACGATCACTTTGGTGAACGGCACCAGGATACTGGCGATAAAAACAATTCCGGCAACTGCAATATTGCTGTTCGCCAGCGACATAATTCCGGAAAGAATCGTATCTTCTTGTCGTCCACCGTTCAGGTAGATGATCGAAATAGGCAGCAGGTTGGCAGGTAACAATAAGACAATTGAAGCCAAAAGAGCAGCCCAGCATTTTTGAATACTATGATGGCGACGCAAGCGAAGTGGGATATGGCAACGCGGACAACGACCGCGCGGATCGGGATAGCTGGTAAAGTGACAACCCAGGCAAACGCGTAATTTCTCGTCCCTACGCGTGGCAGGGCGCTGCGGATAAAATCGCTCCCACAGCTGTTCAACATTAAGATGTGACAATGTCACTGTTGTTAAAATCACCAGCGCGAAAAAAGAGAATAGCCCGACGCCCGCCTGGATATGGGCGTAATCCTGTACCTTTATAGAAGCAACGCCAATGCCGACCAGATAGATATCCAGCATTACCCACTCTTTTAGTCGCTCCAGCATCAGCAACACCGGGCGTAAATTCATTCCCAGTCGATTGCCAAACCATAAATAAGCAATAGAAGTCACCAGTATGAGAGGTGCACCTATAACGCAGAAAAACACCATTGCGCCGGTTATCGCATCGCCCTGTTTGGTCATCTGCCAGATGCCTTGCATTACATTGGCGTCGATACGGATACCTAACAGCCAGATATGTAATAGAGGTTCGCCCCAGGCAAACGGCATAAGCAACAACATAGTAAAAGCCATTGCTGCCAGCCTTGTGAGCGACCAGTCACGCCCATCGCGAATTTTCGCCTGACAGCGCGGGCAATAGGCACTCTGGTGAGAATTTATCTCGGGCAGGCTAAACAGCATGTCACATTGCGGGCAACGCTGATAATCACCACACGGTAGTGCCTCGCCAATTGCGCTCACTGTTATCTTTTTTGTCGGCGTAATTTGTGGGGTGTTAAGAGCCATGACATGCCAAATGTGATAAGAATTAACATTTATCTTAACCCATGATGGGAATGATCTTGAGCATTAACGCATTTAATGCTTATTTTAATAGGCTGGCAGTTCCAGGTAAGACAACTAAGTGATTATATAATGAACAAAACAGAATTTTACGCGGACTTGAACCGCGACTTTAATGCGTTGATGGCGGGAGAAACCAGTTTTCTGGCAACGCTGGCGAATACCAGTGCTTTGTTATACGAGCGTCTGACTGACGTAAACTGGGCTGGGTTTTATTTACTTGAGGACGATACGCTGGTACTCGGGCCGTTTCAGGGCAAAATTGCCTGCGTACGGATCCCGGTAGGGCGTGGCGTGTGTGGGACTGCAGTTGCCCGCAATGAAGTACAGCGAATCGAGGATGTTCACGCCTTTGATGGGCATATCGCCTGTGATGCGGCGAGTAATTCTGAAATCGTTCTGCCGTTGGTGGTGAAAAATCAGATTATTGGCGTTCTCGATATCGACAGTACTGTCTTCGGTCGTTTTACAGACGAGGACGAGCAAGGTTTACGTCAGCTTGTGGCACAGCTTGAAAAGGTGCTTGCAACGACGGATTACAAAAAATTCTTTGCGAGCGTCGCAGGATAATCAACGGATAACGTAGCATTTACTGATGACGTCATTATAATGACGCCTGTTCATGCCTGCGCTTGTTGGCTACGTCCGTTGTAATCAGGAAATTTCATGGAAAATCAACCTAAGTTGAATAGCAGTAAAGAAGTAATCGCGTTTCTGGCCGAACGTTTTCCCCACTGTTTCAGTGCGGAAGGTGAAGCGCGTCCGCTGAAAATCGGTATTTTTCAGGATTTGGTCGATCGCGTTGCTGGGGAAATGAACCTTAGCAAAACGCAACTGCGATCCGCTTTACGTCTCTACACTTCGAGCTGGCGCTATCTGTATGGCGTTAAACCAGGCGCGACGCGTGTCGATCTCGACGGCAACCCATGCGGTGAGCTGGACGAGCAGCATGTAGAACATGCTCGCAAGCAGCTTGAAGAAGCGAAAGCGCGCGTCCAGGCGCAGCGTGCCGAACAGCAGGCGAAAAAACGCGAAGCTGCCGCAGCTGCAGGTGAGAAAGAAGACGCACCACGCCGCGAACGCAAGCCACGTCCTGCCGCGCAACGCCGTAAAGAAGGCGCCGAGCGCAAACCTCGCGCGCAGAAACCGGCTGAGAAAGCGCTAAAAACAGTAAAAGCACCTCGCGAAGAACAGCACACCCCAGTTTCTGACATTTCAGCTCTGACTGTCGGACAAGCCCTGAAGGTGAAAGCTGGTCAAAATGCGATGGATGCCACCGTATTAGAAATCACCAAAGACGGCGTCCGCGTCCAGCTGAATTCGGGTATGTCTTTGATTGTGCGCGCAGAACACCTGGTGTTCTGAAACGGAGGCCGGGCCAGGCATGAACATGTTTTTTAGGCTTACCGCGTTAGCTGGCCTGCTTGCAATAGCAGGCCAGACCTTCGCAGTAGAAGATATTACGCGTGCTGATCAGATTCCGGTATTAAAGGAAGAGACGCAGCATGCGACGGTGAGTGAGCGCGTAACGTCGCGCTTTACCCGCTCCCATTATCGCCAGTTCGACCTCGATCAGGCATTCTCGGCCAAAATCTTTGACCGCTACCTGAACCTGCTTGATTACAGCCACAATGTGCTGCTGGCAAGCGATGTTGAACAGTTCGCGAAAAAGAAAAATGAGCTGGGCGATGAACTGCGCTCCGGTAAACTTGACGTTTTCTACGATCTTTACAATCTGGCGCAAAAACGCCGTTTTGAACGTTACCAGTACGCCTTATCGGTACTGGAAAAACCGATGGATTTTACCGGCAACGACACTTATAACCTGGACCGCAGCAAAGCGCCCTGGCCGAAAAACGAGGCCGAGTTGAACGCGCTGTGGGACAGCAAAGTCAAATTCGACGAGTTAAGTCTGAAGCTGACAGGAAAAACGGATAAAGAAATTCGTGAAACCCTGACTCGGCGCTACAAATTTGCCATTCGCCGTCTGGCGCAAACTAACAGCGAAGATGTGTTCTCGCTGGCAATGACGGCGTTTGCGCGCGAAATTGATCCGCATACCAACTACCTTTCCCCGCGTAATACCGAACAGTTCAATACTGAAATGAGCTTGTCGTTGGAAGGTATTGGAGCGGTGCTGCAAATGGATGATGACTACACCGTTATCAATTCGATGGTGGCAGGTGGCCCGGCTGCGAAGAGTAAGGCTATCAGCGTTGGTGACAAAATTGTCGGTGTTGGTCAAACCGGCAAGCCGATGGTTGACGTGATTGGCTGGCGTCTTGATGATGTCGTTGCCTTAATCAAAGGGCCGAAAGGCAGTAAAGTTCGTTTAGAAATTTTACCAGCCGGTAAAGGGACTAAAACCCGTACGGTAACACTGACGCGTGAACGCATTCGTCTGGAAGACCGCGCAGTTAAAATGTCCGTGAAGACTGTCGGCAAAGAAAAAGTGGGCGTACTGGATATTCCCGGCTTCTATGTTGGCTTGACAGACGATGTCAAAGTTCAGTTGCAGAAGCTGGAAAAACAGAATGTCAGCAGCGTCGTCATCGACCTGCGTAGCAATGGCGGCGGGGCGCTGACCGAGGCAGTATCGCTCTCTGGTTTGTTCATTCCTTCCGGTCCGATTGTTCAGGTCCGTGATAACAATGGTAAAGTCCGCGAGGACAGTGATACCGACGGCCAGGTGTTCTATAAAGGCCCGCTGGTGGTATTGGTTGACCGATTCAGTGCTTCGGCTTCAGAAATCTTTGCCGCCGCGATGCAGGATTACGGTCGCGCGCTGGTTGTGGGCGAACCAACATTCGGCAAAGGCACTGTCCAGCAGTATCGTTCTCTGAATCGTATCTACGATCAGATGTTACGTCCTGAATGGCCGGCGCTGGGGTCAGTGCAGTATACAATCCAGAAATTCTATCGCGTTAACGGTGGCAGTACCCAACGTAAGGGGGTGACGCCTGATATCATCATGCCGACGGGCAATGAAGAGACGGAAACGGGAGAGAAATTCGAAGATAACGCGCTGCCGTGGGATAGCATTGATGCTGCAACTTATGTGAAATCTGGCGATTTATCGGCGTTTGAGCCGGAATTGCTGAAGGAACATAATGCGCGTATCGCGAAAGATCCTGAATTCCAGAACATCATGAAGGATATTGCTCGTTTCAATGCCATGAAGGACAAACGCAATATTGTTTCTCTGAATTACGCTGTACGTGAGAAAGAGAACAATGAAGATGATGCGATGCGTCTGGCGCGATTGAACGATCGCTTTAAACGCGAAGGCAAACCGGAGTTGAAGAAACTGGATGATTTGCCAAAAGATTACAAGGAGCCAGATCCGTATCTGGACGAGACAGTGAATATCGCACTCGATCTGGCGAAGCTGGAAAAATCCAGACCAGCGGAACAGCCCGCTCCCGTCAAGTAACATCAATCAGGCACAAGAAATTGTGCCTGATTTTTTAACAGTGGCAAGATGCCGTAAATCAGATGCTACAAAATGTAAAGTTGTGTCTTTCTGGTGACTTACGCTCTATCCAGACTTGAAAATAGTCGCGTAACCCATACGATGTGGGTATCGCATATTGCGTTTTGTTAAACTGAGGTAAAAAGAAAATTATGATGCGAATCGCGCTCTTCCTGCTAACGAACCTGGCCGTTATGGTCGTTTTCGGGCTGGTACTGAGCCTGACAGGGATACAGTCGAGCAGCGTTCAGGGGCTGATGATTATGGCCTTGCTGTTCGGTTTTGGTGGTTCCTTCGTTTCGCTTCTGATGTCCAAATGGATGGCATTACGATCTGTTGGCGGGGAAGTGATCGAGCAACCGCGTAACGAAAGGGAACGTTGGCTGGTCAATACTGTAGCAACCCAGGCCCGTCAGGCGGGGATTGCTATGCCGCAAGTAGCTATCTACCATGCGCCGGATATCAACGCCTTTGCGACAGGTGCTCGTCGTGATGCCTCTCTGGTTGCTGTCAGCACCGGTTTGCTGCAGAACATGAGCCCGGATGAAGCCGAGGCGGTAATTGCCCACGAAATTAGCCACATTGCGAATGGTGACATGGTTACCATGACGCTGATTCAGGGCGTGGTAAACACCTTCGTTATCTTTATTTCACGTATTCTGGCGCAGCTTGCCGCGGGCTTTATGGGCGGTAACCGTGATGAAGGTGAAGAGAGCAACGGTAACCCGCTGATCTACTTTGCGGTTGCGACGGTTCTGGAGCTGGTATTTGGTATTCTGGCGAGCATTATCACCATGTGGTTCTCGCGTCACCGTGAATTCCATGCCGATGCAGGTTCAGCCAAACTGGTTGGTCGTGAGAAAATGATTGCTGCGCTGCAGCGTCTGAAAACCAGCTATGAGCCGCAGGAAGCAACCAGCATGATGGCTTTTTGTATCAATGGTAAGTCCAAATCGCTGAGTGAGCTGTTCATGACTCACCCGCCGCTGGATAAACGTATTGAAGCCCTGCGTACCGGTGAATACCTGAAGTAATTTGCAGTAAATTATAAAAAAGCGCGTCCTGGCTGACGCGCTTTTTTTTTAGCCTTGTGCGCGCGGTTGGGTAATGCGTAAACCACTGACACAGGCGGCGATCACTGCCAGAATAGCCGCAGCCGTCAGCGAGACGTGCGTACCATTATCACCAAACTGATTCAACATCAGCGCCACCAGAGCTGCACCGCTACTCTGACCAAGCAGACGCGCTGTACCCAACATTCCACTGGCACCACCGCTACGCTCACGCGGGGCGGAGGTAATAATGGTGTGATTATTGGGGGACTGGAATAACCCAAAGCCTGCACCGCATAAGATCATCGGCCAGATGATATTGATATCGGCAGGCGAAGCTGGCAACAGGACCAGAGAAAAAAGTCCCGCGGCCATGATGAACAGCCCTAAAGCACCAAGCAATCCTGCATGGACGCGCTCTATCAAATAACCTGCCAGCGGAGCCATTACCATCGTTGCCAACGGCCACGGGGTCAGGAGCAAACCTGTCTCAACTTCACTACGTCCAAGTACGGTTTGCAGATAAAAAGGCAGGGAAACCATCGCCAGCATTTGCGCGCAGAAAGAACAAATGGAGGTACAAATTGATAGTGTAAACAGCGGAATACGCAGTAAATCCACCGGTAGCAGTGGAACAGGAAGGGAAAGCTGGCGGCGAATAAAGAAAATACCAACAATAATCATTACCGCCAGTTCAGCACCGATCAGCGTCAGTGATTGCCCCTGAGCAAAACCACTCAATGCGGTAATAAGCAGGCCAAATGTCAGCGCATTCATCACGGCGCTGGGCAGGTCAAACCGCGGCTTACTGGCACGAGAACCATTTGGCGGCAGAAAACGCATTGCCAGGAGTAGGGCGATAATACCCAACGGTACGTTAATTAAAAATAACCACTTCCAGGACGCAATTGAAAGGATTGCGGCGGCGATCGTCGGCCCGGCAGCGGAGGAGACGGCGACGATAAAAGAGTTAATTCCCATCCCTCGCCCCAGAAAACGTTGTGGGTAGATTAAGCGGATGAGTGCAGTATTGACGCTCATTAACGCCGCGCCGCCAAAACCTTGTATTACACGCGCCAGGGTTAGCATTTGCAGTGAATCAGAAAGAGCGCAGAACAACGATGAGAGCAGAAAAACCACCAGACCGAATTTATAAATTCGTCGATAGCCAAACATATCGCCCAAAAAAGAGAACGAGAGTAAGGAGATAACAATCGCGATTTGGTAGGCATTCACCACCCAGATGGAACTGGCTGGTGTGGCGTGGAGATCGGTTGCAATGGTTGGCAAGGCGACATTAGCGATAGCGCCGTCGAGAACCGCCATCGAAATACCAATAATAATGGTTAATATTGCGCCGTACCGCTGAGGCAACGGCAGGCCATCGGCCTGAACTTTTGGCATAGGAATTTTATATCTTTTGGTAATAATCAACAGGGGTATGATTTTAGCACTGATATTCACGGTGAATGTCGCAGAATTGTAACTAACCGGCAAAAGATGGATTGCGACCACCCTGGCGCGAAATTATAATAAAAAACAGTTCTAATTTTTATAAAACACTCGCAATGAGGTGATAAATGGCTAACGCAGATCTGGATAAACAACCTGATTCTGTATCTTCTGTACTGAAGGTTTTTGGCATTTTGCAGGCGCTGGGCGAAGAGCGCGAAATAGGGATAACCGAGCTGTCACAGCGCGTCATGATGTCAAAAAGCACCGTTTATCGCTTTTTACAGACCATGAAAACCTTGGGCTATGTCGCGCAGGAAGGGGAGTCGGAGAAATACTCTCTGACCCTGAAATTATTTGAGCTGGGCGCTCGTGCGCTACAAAACGTCGATCTTATTCGCAGTGCTGATATCCAGATGCGTGAGATCTCCCGTTTGACCAAAGAAACCATTCATCTTGGCGCACTGGATGAAGACAGTATCGTTTACATCCACAAAATTGACTCTATGTACAATTTGCGCATGTATTCACGGATTGGCCGTCGTAATCCGCTGTACAGCACTGCGATTGGTAAGGTGCTGCTGGCATGGCGCGATCGCGATGAAGTGAAGCAAATTCTTGAGGGCGTGGAATATAAACGCAGCACCGATCGGACCATCACTAGCACAGAGGCGTTATTACCCGTGTTAGATCAGGTCCGTGAGCAGGGATACGGCGAAGATAACGAAGAGCAGGAAGAAGGGCTGCGCTGCATCGCCGTTCCGGTGTTTGACCGCTTTGGTGTCGTGATTGCCGGCTTGAGTATTTCCTTCCCGACGCTGCGTTTTTCTGAAGAACGTTTGCAGGAGTATGTGGCTATGTTGCATACGGCAGCGCGCAAAATATCCGCACAAATGGGGTATCACGACTATCCATTCTGATTAAAATAAGAACCTGTCTGCATAAAATTCAGACAGGTTCTTCATTTAGCGTGGATTAAATAATGTTAATAGTGATATCGTTCGAGCAGAAGATGAAAGTACTTTATATCCATTAGTTTTGATGTGGATATTTGTACCGTTATCTATCAATCATTATCGACGACGATATTGCTTTTACGTAGCAGCGGGCAATCTGTAATCCCCAAAAATCCACTTTTAGTATGAAGATATTGCACCGTGCTTGTGCTTCGGGCGGTGAGATATGTGCATTGCAGCCCTAACCCGGCAGCATTTTCCTTGCTTCCAATCAGAACGCCATATCCGCTGAGTAATAATCCTGTCCATACCAGTGCTATCAAGATAATTGTGCGAATGATGAATCGCATTACGACCTCTTCTCTTTTTGTTTGCTTAATCGTAGCGGCAATATGGACTGAAGCAAGCGTATCATTCCGAAAAAGCACGAATATCGACATGGTTAGACGTTGTTTAACTAACGCATGATAGTTTAAAGGCAGAAGATAGGTTAAACGGAGATTGGAGTGAAAAAGTTTCGATGGGTCGTTCTGGTTGCCGCTGTGCTGGCTTTCTTGCTGCTATGGATGCAGGTATTCAACATAATGTGCGATCAGGATGTGCAATTTTTCAGCGGAATTTGTGCCATCAATCAGTTCATCCCATGGTGATATCATTTTTTCATCAGTAGATTTCCTTCCTGCGTAGCAGTGGTAAAATGGCGCCTCTACTTAGAGGTGGTTAAATGAACGAAGTTGTAAATTCAGGCGTGATGAACATTGCGTCTTTGGTCGTATCGGTAGTAGTTCTTATTATTGGGCTCATCTTGTGGTTTTTCATCAACCGTGCCAGTTCCCGGACTAACGAACAGATTGAACTGCTTGAGGCATTGCTGGATCAGCAAAAACGGCAGAATGTACTGTTACGCCGCTTGTGCGAAGCTAACGAACCTGAAAAAGCCGATGAAAAGGTTACTGAGAACCAAAAAACGGGTGAAGATGAAGATATTATTCGTCTGGTAGCAGAACGGTAATCCTTCCTGCAATTTGAGTAACCCTGTGTTGATGGGTTACTCATCTCATCATTCTTACATGCACTATAATGATGCAATTGATTAAAATTAATCCTTTGTTGGATTTTGATTATTTTCTCTGTTATTTATTCATTTATTTTGACATCAGAAAAAGTTATTTTTTGTACTTGCTGATTGGGATGTTTGCATCGGAATATTGATTAATTACAGCATTGTTTATAAGCGAAACGTTTCTCTTCTCATTTTTTATCATTCATCATTTTTTCTTATTTTACATTATTAATATGCTTTGAATATGGCATCGGCATTGCATCTATGTATGTTGTTAACTGACTGTTTTATGAGATAAAGTTATATAACACTTTATCATTACATAGTATAAAAAGTGATATCACACACATTGTGGAATTAAATTGTATTTCTGAACTGGAAGATTAGAACTTATTGAACTATGTTAGAAACCACATCAGTTCAGGCATCTGTTTGTACTGGTATGCTTAAGTGTCTCGATATATCGACACGCAGTTCGTTGCATAAATGTGCAAAAAAAGTGGAAGGCGCATCGAGATTTGTGCAGCTGATCGAGACATGTTTAAAAATGGCTTGCCATAATTAACGTTGTATGTGATAACAGCTTTGGGTTAAACGAGGTACAGTTCTGTTTATGTGTGGCATTTTCAGTAAAGAAGTCCTGAGTAAACACGTTGTCGTTGAATACCGCTTCTCTGCCGAACCTTATATTAGTGCCTCAAGCAGTAATGTGTCAGTTTTATCTCTGTAATGCCTGCGGGCGAAGAAAACAATCTAAGGAATTTTTCAAATGGCAAAGATTAAAGGTCAGGTTAAGTGGTTCAACGAGTCTAAAGGTTTTGGCTTCATTACTCCGGCTGATGGCAGCAAAGATGTGTTCGTACACTTCTCCGCTATCCAGGGTAATGGCTTCAAAACTCTGGCCGAAGGCCAGAACGTTGAGTTCGAAATTCAGGACGGCCAGAAAGGTCCGGCAGCTGTTAACGTAACCGCTATCTGATCGAATTCACTGATCTGAAGTGTTAACGCACTTCAATCTCGCTATAAAGCCTCGTCGAAAAAGCGAGGCTTTTTACTTTATTTAATGCTCCCTTACGATCTTCGAATATTTGCCCGCAGCGCGATTCGCGTTACACTTGCGGCATTTAGTATCCCGCCGGAGTTTTCATGTCGTTTTCCTGTCCACTTTGCCACCAGCCTCTATCTCTTGAAAAAAATAGCTATATCTGTCCGCAGCGGCATCAATTTGATATGGCGAAAGAGGGATATGTCAATCTGCTACCCGTTCAATATAAACGATCCCGCGATCCGGGAGACAGCGCGGAAATGATGCAGGCGCGACGTGCGTTTTTAGATGCCGGTCATTACCAGCCGCTTCGTGATGCGATAGTCGCTCAATTGCGTGGATGTCTTAATGAGCACGCAACAGCGGTACTGGATATTGGCTGTGGGGAAGGGTATTACACTCATGCTTTTGCCGATGCCTTGCCAGTAGTGACAACCTTTGGTCTTGATGTCTCTAAGGTCGCAATTAAAGCTGCGGCGAAACGCTATAAGCAGGTTACCTTTTGTGTCGCTTCCAGCCACCGTCTGCCTTTTGCCGATGCCAGTATGGATGCCATTATTCGCATCTACGCGCCATGCAAAGCAGAAGAGTTAGCGCGTGTCGTCAAACCGGGAGGGTGGGTAATTACCGTTACTCCAGGGCCACGACATTTAATGGAGTTGAAAGGGCTGATTTACGACGAAGTACTTCTGCATGCCCCCCATACTGAACAACTGGAAGGTTTTGCATTACAGCAGAGCGATGAACTGCGGTATCCGATGCGTCTTCGCGGCGATGAAGCTGTTGCATTGTTGCAGATGACGCCGTTTGCCTGGCGTGCGAAGCCTGATGTCTGGCAAACGTTGGCGGCAAAAGAAGTATTCGACTGCCAGACGGACTTTAATATTCACCTCTGGCAGCGAACAAATTAACCGTGGTAGTGCGTCCAGAGGATCTGGACGCCGATGCCGATCAGTACCAGCCCGCCGAGAATTTCCGCTTTTTTCCCAATAATTGAGCCGATAAAGCGACCAACCATCATCCCTAATGTCGACATAATCAAGGTTGCACAACCAATGGCCAATGCGGTCGCGATAATGTTGACCTGCAGGAAGGCAAGACCTACACCAACAGCCATGGCATCCAGGCTGGTGGCAATCGCGGTGGTTACCAGTAGCCAGAAACCGTGTCGACGGCGCGGTTCTTCATCTTCATCATCTGCGCCACGAAAACCCTCAATAATCATTCGCCCGCCGAGGAATATCAGCAGCACAAACGCAATCCAGTGGTTCCATTCGAGGACAAAGCGGCTGGCTAACATGCCCATACCCCAGCCGATCAGCGGCGTCAGGGTTTCGACGGCACCAAAAATAAGGCCGGTTCGCAACGCTTCAGAAAATTTCGGTTTATGGAGGGTGGCACCTTTACCGATTGATGCAGCAAATGCATCCATCGACATACCAAACGCAAGAAGAACAGTAGCAGTGATATTCATGACAACGTCCTGACCGGGGTATCCATAAAACACATCTTCGCCCCCCGCAAACATGCACACATGAACGACAAGAGGCGCTCATGCAGGCATAGCGATTGATGTGCATATGGTCTCGCCTGACTGAAAATGTTCAGTCCGTACGTGCCACGTTTTGCAACGAGTATGTTGACACGTACATTTCCGGAGTCTGGAAATCGGCTACTCCCCAAATGAGGGCGCAACCTTAACATATTTTGAGAATATAAAACAACTGTTGGAATATATTATTTCATTACTTCGTTGATAACGATTTTCATTTAGATTTATATATAAATGAAACGTTAAAATAAATAACAAATGGTCGAAGAGATAATATAGCCTAAGCTATGTCTGGTTATTAAAAACACACTTAACATAGCTTTGGCTAAAGATATAACCTATTGAGTTGAAACAAGAAGTTTATAAATCTTTTCCAGAACGTCGATATTTCGAACGCGGATTAACAACCGACGCTGTTCTAATTGCATAACCAGGACACCATCTTCCGATAAGTTCATTGCTTTTATCCGGCTATATTCAATCCAGACATTGGCGAAGAAAAAACCTTTCTGTTTAAAGATGATCTTCGGAACGCGGATCCAGAATATATAAAAACCCATCAGCGCCAGAGCACTTAATAACCAGGTGGTAATTTGTGCGCCATGACTGGTCACATTATTGTAGATAAGAATGACAATCAGCCCGACGAAGATAACGCTGTCGATGCGACCGCGCCGCAGCAAAGGAATTGCCAGCAGGGTGGGGCCATTGCGGCGGGGCATAATGAACTGATCGTATATCGCAAAGGCAAGCAGTGCGGCGATGAACAGAATCAGCACCAGTTCCGTGATTGTCATTAATCCTCCAGATAAAAAAACGGGGCCAAAAGGCCCCGGTAGTGTACAACAGTCTTACAGTCCAAGCAGGCCGCAAGCGTAACCAGCGATACCGATGACGAAGAAGCCAACGATGATCCACAGCGGGTTCACTTTTTTGCGCAGCAGCCACATACAGGCGAAGGTCAGCAGCAGCGGTACCAGGCCCGGCATTAACTGGTCAAGAATGGTCTGTACAGTGGTAACGTGCTCTTTACCCGTCTGGTCAGTGATGCGTGAGACGACCAGCGGGATATTGACATGTGTCCACTTGTTAACCAATGCCCCCATGACAAACAGGCCGAGAATAGACGCCCCTTCCGTCAGTTTTTGCAGGAAGCCGCCGCCCATATCTTTAACGATATCGATGCCCTTGGAGTAACCATATGCTACGCCGTAGTAACGCGTTGCCAGACGTACCAGGTTAAACAGGATAAAGAACAGCAACGGACCTAACAGGCTGCCGCTCATCGCGATACCGGCGCCCAGCGCTGCAAATACGGGACGTACCGTACCCCAGAAGATTGGGTCGCCTACACCTGCCAGCGGACCCATCAGACCTACTTTGATACCGTTGATTGCACCATCGTCGATCTCTGCACCGTTAGCACGCTGTTCTTCCAGCGCCAGGGTTACGCCCAGAATTGGCGCCGCCACGAACGGTTGGGTGTTAAAGAATTCGAGGTGACGTTTAATCGCCTGTTTACGGGCATCGTTATTTTCCGGGTAGAGGCGACGAATCGCCGGCACCATAGAGAAGCAGAAGCCCAGCGCCTGCATACGCTCGAAGTTCCATGAACCCTGGAAGAGGTTAGAACGCAGGAAGACGCCACGAATATCACTCTTAGTGAGTTTTTTCTCAGTGGTAGTTTGAGTTGTATCAACCATTTCGCTCACCTGTTAGTCCAGTTCGTTGTCGAGATCGTTGTTACCAGCAGCCTGAACTGGCGCACCGGCGACACGGTTATATTTCGGGCTCAGCTGAATGTAGAGCACCGCCATAACGGTACCGATGACACCCAGAGCAACCAGGTTAAAGTTGGTGAATGCTGCGGTTACGAAGCCGAGGTAGAAGAACGGCATCAGGTAGCCAGCACGCATCATGTTGATAACCATCGCATAACCAACTACCACGATCATGCCACCGGCAATGTTCAGACCATTGGTCACCACTTCCGGAATGGCGTTCAGCATGTTTTGAACTTCACTGGTACCAACAGAAAGCGCAACGATAACGGCCGGAATAGCCACACGCATAGCTTGCAGGAACAGAGACGAAACGTGGATCCATGAAATCGCCGTCAGGTTACCGTTTTCAGCTGCTTTATCCGCAGCGTGCTGGAAGGCAACGGTAATAGTACGAACGATAATGGTCAGCACCTGGCCTGCTGCTGCCAGAGGGATTGCCAGCGCGATACCGGCACCGATGCTCTGATGACCAGCAATAACCAGAATGGTAGAAATAATAGAAGCCAGGGCGGCGTCAGGTGCAACAGCGGCACCGATGTTCATCCAGCCCAGCGCGATCATTTCCAGGGTACCACCGATAATAATACCGGTTTTCATATCCCCAAGAACGATACCCACCAGGGTACACGCGATTAGCGGACGGTGAAACTGAAATTCATCGAGGATTGATCCCATACCTGCGATACAGGCTACGATAAATACCAGCACAATTTGAAGAGCGGTAATCTCCATTGTACTTCTCCTGTTTACGTAAGACTTAAGTGTGAAAACTGAGTGATAATCAACACAATACGTTACTTATCGATTTTGCTGATCAGATCCATCATTTTCAGTTTCTGGTCGGTGGAAACCTTACGGACTTCCAGCTCGATACCGCGCGCATTCAGTTTCTTGAATGCTTCGATATCTTTTTCATCAACCGAAACCGCGTTATTCACCTGAGTTTTGCCCTGACGGAATGCCATACCACCGACGTTGACTGAAGTGATTTTCACGCCGCCTTCAACGAGACGCTCAACATCTGTCGGGTTGGTAAATAACAGCATCACGCGTTCGCCCGCATATTTCGGGTTGTTGTAGACGCGAATCATTTTGGCGACATCAACTACATGCGCTGTTACGCCGGGAGGTGCAACCTGGGTGAGCAGTGTCTTACGAACGGTATCCGCAGCCACTTCGTCACTAACTACGATGATACGGGAGACATTAGTTTCTTTGGTCCAGCGGGTAGCAACCTGACCGTGAATTAAGCGATCGTCGATACGCGCGAGGCCAATTACCATATAGTCGTTTGGTCCCATCGGTTTTGCCGGTGCAGGAGCCGCTTTCGGTGCCGCTGCGGCGGGGGCAGGTGCTGCTTTTTCAACTGGTTTCGCTTTCAGTGCTTTCACACCTTCGCGGCCTGTTTCTACGGCCAGTGTTACCAGTTCGTCAAAGCTTGGGTCATCATCACGAGCCATTAACGTTTCCACTAACATTGGAATGTTAACGCCTGCGATCACTTCATAATGCTCTTTGTCGACGACAATGCGGCTGGCAGCATTGAACGGACTGCCTCCCCATGTATCAACGAGAAACAGCACGCCTTTAGTGGTGTCGAGTTTTGCCAACTGAGCGTTGTACTTTTCGATTAGCGTTTCGGCATTTTCGCCAGGAACAAAATCGATCCAGCCAACGTTTTCCTGCTCGCCTAACAGCATCTCTGCCGTTTTAAGCAACTGCTCTGCAGCCCAACCATGTGTGCCTATAACAATAGCAATGGTCACTTGCTACCTCCTTATTATTGTTAACATCTCAACGTGCCAGATGTATTTTTGAATCGTCGTCCACAATCGAATCGATTCAGATAAGGGCTACAACCAGAAACCCCCTGTGCCTCGCGATTTATTTTAGATATCGAAAAAAATATTTTATGTGATGAAGATCCGTAAATTAACTTTGAATTGACAAAATTCCGAAAGAGTAAAAAATGTTGTCACATTCATTTGCAAAGGAAGGTAAATCTTTGCCAAATCAGAGATCTCTCTGATATGTTTAACTCCCGTTTAACAACCAAGGAGTATAGGGCTGCAGCCCGCAGTATGGATCGTCACCGACGTCACTTCAGCATCAGGCCATATAGCGCCTGCCTTACTGGCATTTTTTGCCGCACCTTTTGTTTGTATTTTCTCGTTTCGCCTGCATTATTTCTGGCGCCGATTAGCTATTCCTTAAGCAGGAGCTTGTCATGGAATTCTTAATGGATCCCTCGATTTGGGCGGGGCTGCTCACGCTTGTCGTCCTTGAAATCGTGCTGGGTATCGATAACCTGGTTTTTATCGCCATCCTTGCCGATAAACTGCCGCCGAAACAACGTGATAAAGCGCGTTTGTTGGGGCTGTCACTGGCGTTGATTATGCGCCTGGGGCTGTTATCGCTGATTTCATGGATGGTCACGCTGACCAAACCACTATTTACCGTAATGGATTTTTCTTTCTCCGGGCGCGATCTGATTATGCTGTTCGGGGGGATATTCTTGCTGTTCAAAGCGACAACCGAGTTGCATGAGCGGCTGGAAAACCGCGATCATGACTCTGGTCACAGTAAAGGTTATGCCAGTTTCTGGGTGGTCGTCACACAGATTGTCATCCTTGACGCTGTCTTCTCGCTGGATGCAGTGATTACTGCCGTAGGGATGGTCAACCATCTACCGGTAATGATGGCTGCGGTAGTGATTGCGATGGCAGTTATGTTGCTGGCATCGAAACCGCTGACGCGATTCGTTAACCAGCATCCAACAGTTGTAGTGCTCTGTTTGAGCTTCCTGTTGATGATTGGTCTGAGTCTCGTAGCTGAAGGTTTTGGTTTCCATATTCCAAAAGGCTACCTGTATGCAGCAATTGGTTTCTCGATCATCATCGAAGTGTTTAACCAGATTGCGCGTCGTAACTTTATTCGTCATCAGTCTACCTTACCGCTGCGTGCGCGTACCGCCGATGCCATTCTGCGTTTGATGGGGGGTAAACGTCAGGCAAATATTCAACACGATGCTGATAACCCGGTGCCAATTCCGGTTCCAGAAGGTGCCTTTGCCGAAGAAGAGCGTTATATGATTAACGGCGTACTGACTTTGGCGTCACGCTCTCTGCGCGGCATTATGACGCCACGCGGTGAGATCAGTTGGGTAGATGCTAACCTTGGCGTTGATGAAATCCGCCAGCAACTGCTCTCTTCACCGCACAGCCTGTTTCCGGTGTGTCGTGGTGAGCTGGATGAAATCATCGGTATCGTGCGTGCCAAAGAACTGCTGGTGGCACTGGAAGTCGGTGTCGACGTGACGGCAATTGCTTCTGCTTCTCCGGCGATAATCGTTCCGGAAACCCTCGACCCGATCAACCTGCTGGGCGTGTTGCGTCGTGCTCGCGGTAGTTTTGTTATCGTCACCAACGAGTTTGGTGTGGTGCAAGGTCTGGTTACGCCGCTGGATGTACTGGAAGCCATTGCTGGTGAGTTCCCGGATGCAGATGAAACGCCGGAAATTGTTATCGATGGCGACGGTTGGCTGGTAAAAGGTGGTACAGACTTACATGCCTTACAGCAGGCGCTTGATGTTGAGCACCTTACCGATGATGATGATATTGCGACGGTTGCAGGTCTGGTAATTTCGGCAAATGGTCACATTCCTCGCGCAGGCGACGTGATCGATGTTGGACCGCTGCATATCACCATCGTAGAAGCCAATGATTATCGTGTTGATCTGGTTCGCATTGTTAAAGAGCAACCAGCGCACGATGAAGACGAGTAAGCGTTAACGTAACGGTATAATGGGTGTGATGCGCCCATTATGCCGGGTGGGCGGCGGTTGGCTGCCCGCCAGCCATTTCGGGAAATCACGCAGCGGCATGGGTTGCGCGTACAAATACCCTTGTAAAATATGCACGCCATGACGGCGCAAATACTTCGCTTGTTCTTGCGTTTCCACACCTTCTGCCACCAGTTCAATATTCAGTCTTTGCCCCAGCGCGATGATGATATCGGTCACCGTTGAGTTAACCGCGTCAGAACCGATAGCTGCGGTAAATGACTTATCAATTTTCAGCACGTCAGGACGTAACGTTTCCAGCCAGGAAAACGAACTGTTGCCGGTGCCGAAGTCATCAATCGCCAGTTTGACGTTTTTACGATGCAGTTCGCGGGCAATCCGATAATCAACATCCAGTAAGGCATCGCGCTCGGTAATTTCGAGGATTAGTGGCTGAATCGGGTTAGCACTAAACCAGTAACGATTGAGATCTTTTAACAATACGCCACGGCGAAAATGGCTGGGGGCGACGTTAATGCCGATGTGGAACTGACTGCTCATTGGAAAAACGTGGAGTTGACGGATGGTTTCCATCATCACATAACGGGTAAGCGGCACTATCAGGTGATGTTCTTCCGCAATGGGGATAAAAACATCCGGCGAGATCCATCCCTGACGCGGATTATTCCAGCGCAGCAATATCTCTACACCAATACATTGCTGCGAGCGTGCATTGAGCAGGGGCTGACAAAATAACTCAAATTCGCGCTGCGCCAGCCCGAGATTTATCTCGCGTGAAAAGCTCATTCTATGGGCCGTGGCCAACCATGCGATGTACCCCACCAGTAAACTCAACAGTACCGCTAGTGGAAACTGGCTGGGAAGATATTGCAACGCCAGCGCTGTCGCACCAGGTCCACTAACGCTGATGATAAAAGGAAAATTCTGCGATGAAACCTGGTAACGTTCATTGCCATTAAGCGGAGGTAAAGAATCAACCAGACCATCATCATAGAGTAAATGGCGATCGGCTACCGTCAGGCTGGCCGTTCTTATTTGCGGTAATTGCGGCTCCAGCAACATTGCCATCAACAGGTCGATGTTGATCATCTCCATCACACCATCTCGACCATTGCCCGGTAAAGGTGTCCACTGAATCAATACCGGGCTGTCTTTAATTAATACGCGGTCGGTAGTTAAGCGTAAAAGGGGCTGCGGCGCGGGTAAATCAGCCTGGATATCTTCAGCAGGAACATTGCGATAACCAAAAATGCTGGAACAATAAAGCGTGCCGTCTTGCACCAGGCCAATTGACCGTACAGTTTGCAGTTTTGCCGCCTGTTTGCGTAAGGGGAGATGGGCGACTGAGCAGGGGAGTCCAATCAGGGGAAGCAGTACGTTGTTACCCGCCTGAAGTGGAAGCAGGACTTTGTCTAATTCCTCAACGGCGTGATTGGCAAAGAGCACTACCCGCTGCTGATTTAAGTTCCGCTGTGAAATAAATCGCACGCTCAGTGTTGCCACAAACGTAAAGAGTGCGCAAATCGTACAAACAATCATTCGATTACGGCGATAGGTTTTAATGATCCGTTGTGCTTTTTGCATGCGGGCCACCCGGTAAGCGTATGGCGACAAACGCCTGACGCAACAGTGGAAGTGTAGTGGGGAAAATTACAGCAGACGAGAAAGCGAGGATAAATTCGCCCATCCGTTGCAGATGGGCGAGGATAAAGTATTAGTCACACTGGACTTTAATCGCCAGACCACCGCGTGAGGTTTCGCGATATTTAGCGTTCATATCTTTTCCTGTTTCGTACATCGTTTCGATGACTTTATCCAGTGAGACGCGTGGTGCACTAGTACGACGCAGAGCCATCCGCGCGGCGTTAATCGCCTTCACTGATGCAATGGCGTTACGTTCAATGCACGGAACCTGAACCTGACCCGCAACCGGGTCGCAAGTCAGACCAAGGTTGTGTTCCATGCCAATTTCCGCCGCCACGCAAACCTGTTCAGGGCTACCGCCCAACAGTTCTGCAAGACCCGCCGCAGCCATTGAACAGGCAACGCCCACTTCGCCCTGGCAACCGACTTCCGCACCGGAAATAGACGCGTTCATTTTGTACAGTGCGCCAATCGCTCCGGCCGCCATAAAGTAGCGGGTATAAATATCAGGGCTGACCGATTCAATAAAGTGGTCATAGTATGCCAGCACTGCCGGAACGATGCCGCAAGCACCGTTAGTCGGTGCAGTTACCACACGCCCCCCCGCTGCGTTTTCTTCGTTAACTGCCAGCGCAAACATGTTTACCCAGTCGATGACATTCATCGGATCTTTAGACAGTTTATCGCTGGAAACCAGCATACGGCGCAGGGCAGACGCACGGCGCGGAACACGCAGCGGGCCAGGCAATACGCCTTCGGTGTTCATGCCGCGATCGATACATGCATGCATGGTTTGCCAGACATGAGCGAAATACTCGTCGATCTCTTTCTTACTGTGCAGCGCCAGTTCGTTCTGCATTGCCAGACCGGAAAGGGAATAACCGGTTTCATTACAGTATGCCAGCAGCTCGGTGGCGGATTTAAACGGATACGGCACGCTCACTTCGTTGGCGGCATCGTGACCAAAATGTTCTTCATCGACGATAAAACCGCCGCCGATGGAATAATAAGTTTTGCTGTAAACAACTGTATCGCCGTTATACGCGTGGATTTGCATGCCGTTTTCATGCAGCGGCAGGTTACCGTTATGAAAACGCATCCCGTTATCGCGTGGGAAATCCACTTCATGCCGTCCCTGTGCCAGCAGCAGACGTTCGCGCTCTTCTACGTCGCGAATAAAACCGGGAATACTGTCGATATCCACGGTGGCAGGTTCGTTACCTGCAAGACCCATAATAATGGCGATATCGGTGTGGTGGCCTTTACCCGTCAGCGACAGTGAACCATAAACGTCCACGGCAACGCGGGTAACGCTATCCAGTAAGCCTTTTTCGACCAGATCATCGACGAACTGTTTACCCGCCTTCATAGGCCCTACAGTATGGGAAGATGAGGGACCAATCCCCACCTTAAACATGTCGAATAGACTAATCACGATAATACTCCTGACAAGGTGACTGGACTTCCAGTAACGAACGAATAACAGCGCATAGTGTAAGAGGGAACGCGGCGACAGGCTTAACTATTCACATGAATTAAACTAATCAAAAACCGCGATTTAACTAATATTGCGATGATTGTCTCAAGTAGTGTTTTGTAGATGTAAAGATAAGTATAGTCAGGGTTTCACACCAATTTGCAGCGCCAGTTCACGAATTATGCCTGCGGTCATTCCCCATACAAAATACTGTTCGTACCAGGAAAGCCATACCCGATGCGAATCGCCACGGCGGTAGATATCCAAAGGATGATAACGGCCCAAATGTAACGCCTGGGCGAGCGGCATTTCAAATACTGCGGAGACTTCATCTTCACTGGCGCGATACGGTAAATCAGGCGGGATAATGCCAACCACGGGAGTGACCTGGTAGCCCGTAACGCTATCGACAGGGGGTAACACGCCGATAACCTCAACGGCTGAAGGCGGTATGGCGACCTCTTCTTCGGCTTCACGCAGCGCAGCGGCGATAACTGACGCGTCCGTGTCATCGACTGCACCTCCAGGGAATGCGACTTGTCCAGCATGTTTGCGCAGATGAATGGAACGCTGAGTCAGCAGCAAGCCTGGTTGCGGTCGGCGGACAATGGGGATTAACACGGCAGCCTGACGATGATTTAAGGTTTCCCGGTTAATTTGCGGACGCAATAGTTGAAATCGCGATAAAAAATCATCAAGCGTCAGGCCACGGTATTCCACGTCTTACTTCTCCAGTTGCTTCAGGATACGATTAACTTTATCAAAAGTTTCCTGATATTCCGCTTCTTCCTGGCTATCAGCAACGATGCCGCCACCAGCGGAACAGTAAATCTGCCCGTTAACCGCCGTTAGCGTGCGGATGGTGATGCTGGTATCCATATTGCCGCAGAAGCTTAAATAGCCAATGCTGCCGCACCAGGCATTGCGTCGCTGCGGTTCCAGTTCATCAATAATTTCCATTGCCCGCACTTTCGGCGCGCCGGTGATTGAGCCTCCGGGAAAAGCCGCGCGCAGCAGATCGCTGGCATGCAAGTGCTCTGGCAAGCGTGCCGTTATGGTGCTGACCAGATGATGCACGGCAGGGAACGGTTCTACTACAAACAGTTCAGGCACTTTTACTGAGCCTGGTACAGCAACGCGACCGATGTCATTGCGCATTAAATCGACAATCATCAGGTTTTCGGCGCGATCTTTCGGTGAGTTCGCCAATTTTTCAGCTTGTTTGCTATCTTCCTGAGGATCGGACAAGCGTGGGAGCGTGCCTTTAATCGGGCGGGTCTGGATCTCACCACCATCACAAAGAATAAACCGTTCTGGTGAAAGGCTTAAAATCACACCTTGTTCCAGACGCAGGAAGGCACTGAACGGTGCGCGGTTGGCCTGATTAAGCTGAACGAACGCCTGCCATTCATCGCCAGAATAGGTCGCGTGAAAACGCTGGGCGAGATTCACCTGATAGCAATCGCCGCTGTGCAGATATTCCTGTACCTGGCGAAATTTCTCGCCATACTGCTCGCGGTTCATATTGGATTGCCAGGCGGATGTTAACTGGAAATCTTGCTGTGGCGCTATTTGCTGGCTGTCCAGCCACGCCAGACGGGCATTGACATCACGATGGCTGAGTAGCGAAATACGCTGGCGCTGGTGATCGACGATCAGCGCCCAGTCGTAGATACCAACCGCCATATCAGGCAGGTCGATATCTCTCAGCGCCACTTCCGGCAGTGACTCAAAACGGCGGCCCAGATCGTAGCCAAACAGCCCCAGTGCGCCGCCCTGAAATGGCAAATCACCATTATGCGACGGGTGAATGTTTGCTCGGTCCAGTGCCTGCTGGAGCGCTTTGAGCGGATCGTCAGTGGTCGTTGTGCTGATTTCTCCTTCACATACCACGGTTTCATTATCGTGAGTGGTTAAAGTGCAAACGGGGTCAGCCACCACAATATCAAAGCGACTATGCGGATGGTCGGCATAGCCGGAGTGCAACAACATCGCCCACGGCAGGTGGCTTAAGCGGGAGAAATAAAATTCAGCGGCGTCCTGACGCCAGGGTAAAGTAATCACAGCGGGAGATAACGTCTTCATCAGTCCTGACTCTACTGGCTATGTGCCGGGTAGCATGAAATAATTAGCGCCAACAATTTAGCAGGAGTTAACAATGTTTGCAGGTTTACCTTCACTCACCCATGAACAGCAGCAAAAAGCCGTTGAGCGTATTCAGGAACTGATGGCACAGGGGATGAGCAGTGGTCAGGCCATCGCGCTGGTGGCAGAAGAGTTGCGTGCCAACCATTCCGGTGAGCGGATTGTGGCGCGTTTTGAGGATGAAGACGAGTAACACAAAATGATCCGTATCGATTTCGTCACGGATGACGTCCTGTATCTTGATACGGATAGCCTCATCGGCAGAGATTTTTCCGGCATGAACTTACATCGTGCCATTTTTGACGGTATGTGCCTGGACGGCGCGCGTTATGACAATGGTCCGCTGTGTTGAAACAAAAATCACGGGGCCATATCTGTTGATTAATTTTGGCTGTGTTTATGATGACGAGAAAAAAGGACGCTTTTCTGAGGTCAATGAAAGCGTCCGGATTGATTTTTAAAGCTGGAGTTTTAACTCACACAAGGGCTTTAAGTTCTTCCTGCATATAAGACGAGAAGTATTCAGGGTTTTTAATCACCACGCGTTCGCCAGAATCCATCTTTTTTGCCCATCCCACCATTTTTTCCGTGAATCCAGGATTCCAGCCTTCCTGTTCAGCTCGCGCAGTAATATCGGCGGTACTCGCGGGGACTCCCAGGTCATGCAAATATTTAAATATTCCTTTCGCCGTACTTTCATTCATCGAGCTTGGTGTTGATGCTGATACATCCATGGCACTAATGAAATCCAGGGCTTTATCTATTGCAGCAGGCATATTCTTGTCCTTAAATTAACCACGTTTTTGATAAGGCTATATATGACCTTAAATTGCATCTAATATCAAAGGGATTATAACGATATCTCATTAGTTAACCTGTTGACATTCAGGTATTTTAAAGGTAGCAGGTCATGGCGGGTTTTCTAGTGATATGGCAAAAAATTAACGGTAAATCGCCGCGCTCCAGCCAGATTGTTAAGGGCAGAAAAGTCAGAGTAAACGGCTCGGGGAGTTAACAGAATGGTTTAATTTGGGTGATTAATATCATTTTTGTATAGATGCAGTTGAAATCATAAAAATAAGTTACCTGACGGATTTCATTATTTATCTAAAGTATCCTCTTAAACACTGGCCGATTTGTTTATAACCGACCAGTATTTTCGAACAATTATCGTCTGATTTTTACTTTGATAGAATTCTTTTTCAGGAATTAAACCGCAGCGATAATCTTAATTTCAACCTTGTACTGCGGATTCATCAGCCCCGCCTGCACCGTGCAGCGCACCGGCGCGTGACCCGCTACAACCCAGGCATCCCATGCTTTATTCATTGCCGCAAAGTCGTTTTTATCGGCAAGGAAAATGGTGGCATCCAGAATGCTCGATTTATTGCTGCCCTGTTTTTCCAGCACGGCGTCAATTTGCGCCAGCGTGTTGGCGGTTTGTTCAAAAGCATCGGCATCGAGGTTTTCTGGTACGCCAGTGTAGTAGAGCGTGTTGTTGTGGATCACCACATCAGACCAGCGGGCTTCAGCGTCGATACGAACGATAGTCATCATTATGTCCTCATTAACTTTACATTTTTGTGCTGCAAAGACTGCCACAATGTGAGGTTGCCGTCACCACTTCAACTGGCGAAAACCAGTCTGGCCTGACATAATCCCTGTTCAAATCAACAGGGGGTAGTGTGACGGACGATTTTGCACCAGACGGTCAACTGGCGAAAGCGATACCAGGCTTTAAGCCGCGTGAACCACAGCGACAGATGGCAGTCGCTGTGACCCAGGCGATTGAAAAAAGCCAGCCGCTGGTGGTGGAAGCGGGAACCGGTACGGGTAAAACCTATGCCTACCTTGCTCCTGCACTGCGGGCGAAAAAGAAAGTCATAATCTCAACTGGCTCAAAAGCGTTGCAGGATCAGCTCTACAGCCGCGATTTGCCGACGGTGGCAAAGGCGCTGAAATACACTGGCAACGTGGCGTTGCTGAAAGGGCGCTCAAACTACCTCTGCCTCGAACGACTGGAACAGCAGGCACTGGCGGGCGGAGATTTGCCAGTACAAACCTTAAGCGATGTGATCCTCCTGCGTTCATGGTCAAATCAGACGGTAGATGGCGATATCAGCACCTGCGTTAGCGTGGCGGAAGACTCGCAGGCGTGGCCGCTGGTCACCAGCACCAACGACAACTGTCTTGGCAGCGACTGCCCAATGTATAAAGATTGCTTTGTGGTCAAAGCGCGTAAAAAAGCGATGGATGCTGATGTGGTTGTGGTGAACCATCATCTGTTTCTGGCGGATATGGTGGTTAAAGAAAGTGGATTTGGCGAGTTGATCCCGGAAGCAGACGTGATGATCTTCGACGAAGCCCACCAGCTGCCGGACATTGCCAGCCAGTACTTTGGACAGTCGCTCTCCAGCCGACAACTGCTCGATCTGGCAAAAGACATCACCATCGCCTATCGCACCGAATTAAAAGACACTCAACAGTTACAAAAATGCGCCGACCGTCTTGCCCAGAGCGCGCAGGATTTTCGTCTGCAACTCGGCGAGCCAGGTTATCGCGGTAATCTGCGCGAACTGTTAGCCAACCCACAAATTCAGCGGGCGTTTTTACTGCTCGATGACACCCTTGAACTCTGTTACGACGTGGCGAAACTGTCTTTGGGGCGTTCCGCCTTGCTGGATGCGGCATTTGAACGCGCCACGTTATATCGTACACGTCTGAAGCGGCTGAAAGAGATCAACCAACCAGGCTACAGCTACTGGTACGAATGCACTTCGCGCCATTTTACTTTGGCGCTCACGCCGCTTAGCGTGGCGGATAAATTTAAAGAGCTAATGGCGCAAAAGCCCGGAAGCTGGATCTTTACCTCGGCAACGTTGTCGGTGAATGACGATCTGCATCATTTCACCTCGCGGCTTGGCATCGAACAGGCCGAGTCGTTGCTGTTACCCAGCCCCTTTGATTACAGCCGCCAGGCGTTACTCTGTGTGCCGCGCAACCTGCCGAAAACCAACCAGCCAGGTTCCGCACGGCAACTGGCAGCAATGCTGCGACCGATCATCGAAGCCAACAACGGTCGTTGTTTTATGCTTTGCACCTCGCACGCCATGATGCGCGATCTGGCTGAGCAGTTCCGCGCCACCATGACGCTTCCCGTATTGTTACAGGGGGAAACCAGCAAAGGGCAACTGTTGCAGCAATTTGTCAGCGCCGGTAATGCGCTTCTTGTGGCGACCAGCAGCTTCTGGGAAGGGGTGGACGTGCGTGGCGATACATTGTCATTGGTGATTATCGACAAATTGCCATTTACCTCGCCGGATGACCCACTGTTAAAAGCGCGCATGGAAGATTGCCGTTTGCGTGGTGGTGACCCGTTCGATGAAGTGCAACTACCAGATGCCGTCATTACTCTCAAACAGGGAGTAGGGCGACTGATTCGCGACGCCGACGATCGCGGCGTGCTGGTGATTTGCGACAATCGGTTGGTGATGCGCCCTTATGGCGCTACTTTCCTTGCCAGCCTGCCGCCCGCGCCGCGTACCCGTGATATTGCCCGTGCGGTTCGTTTCCTTGCGATACCATCCTCCAGGTAATTTGTGATGGAGTATGGTATGATGCGCGCCTTTTTATTGATCTAAGCACGAAGACCCATGCGAATTCTGGCTATCGATACCGCGACAGAGGCCTGCTCTGTCGCCCTGTGGAACGACGGTACTGTCAATGCTCATTTCGAGCTTTGCCCACGTGAACATACTCAACGAATCTTACCGATGGTGCAGGATATCCTGACCGCCAGCGGAACCTCCCTGACTGACATTAACGCTCTGGCTTACGGGCGCGGCCCCGGTAGTTTCACCGGCGTACGCATCGGTATTGGCATCGCGCAAGGACTGGCACTTGGTGCGGAGCTACCGATGATTGGCGTCTCCACGCTAATGACGATGGCGCAAGGGGCGTGGCGCAAAAACGGCGCAACCCGCGTGCTGGCAGCCATTGACGCGCGAATGGGCGAAGTTTACTGGGCCGAATATCAGCGTGATGAAAACGGTGTCTGGCACGGTGAAGAAACCGAAGCCGTACTCAAACCAGAACTCGTTCATGAACGGATGCAACAGCTTTCCGGTGAATGGGCGACCGTGGGTACAGGCTGGCAAGCCTGGCCGGATCTCGGTAAAGAAAGCGGTCTGGTTTTACGCGACGGAGAAGTATTACTGCCCGCTGCAGAAGATATGCTGCCGATTGCCTGTCAGATGTTTGTCGAGGGTAAAACGGTGGCGGTGGAACATGCCGAGCCGGTTTATTTGCGTAACAACGTCGCATGGAAGAAACTTCCGGGCAAAGAATGAATCTTAAGAGTATGCCCTGAGAAAAAAGGAGTCGCATCATGGCGGTTCAAAACAATGTTATCAAAGGCATACTGGCAGGTACGTTTGCGCTAATACTGAGCGGTTGTGTCACTGTGCCGGACGCCATTAAAGGCAGTAGCCCAACGCCGCAACAAGATTTAGTTCGGGTGATGAATGCGCCGCAGCTGTACGTTGGTCAGGAAGCGCGATTTGGCGGTAAAGTGGTTGCGGTGCAAAACCAGCAAGGGAAAACCCGCCTGGAGATTGCCACTGTACCACTCGACAGCGGAGCAAGACCGACGCTGGGAGAACCGTCGCGTGGGCGCATTTATGCCGATGTGAATGGTTTTCTTGATCCGGTCGATTTCCGAGGCCAGCTGGTGACAGTTGTCGGGCCAATCACCGGTACGGTTGACGGAAAAATCGGCAACACGCCATATAAATTTATGGTAATGCAGGCAACGGGTTACAAACGTTGGCATTTAACCCAGCAGGTGATTATGCCGCCACAGCCGATTGATCCCTGGTTTTATGGTGGGCGAGGCTGGCCCTATGGCTACGGCGGATGGGGCTGGTATAATCCCGGCCCCGCGAGAGTACAAACAGTTGTAACTGAATAATTGCTTGTTTTTAAAGAAAAAGAAACAGCGGCTGGTCCGCTGTTTCTGCATTCTTACGGTAAAGATAAAAATAAATAGTGACGCGCTTCGCAACCTTTTCGTTGGGTAATTATCAAGCTGGTAAGATGAGTTAATATTATGTTAACAACATGTTTATTACTTGGGGTTGCGATGACGACGAACACGCATTTTAGAGGTGAAGAATTGAAGAAGGTTTGGCTTAACCGTTATCCCGCGGACGTTCCGACGGAGATCAACCCTGACCGTTATCAATCTCTGGTAGATATGTTTGAGCAGTCGGTCACGCGCTACGCCGATCAGCCCGCGTTTATGAATATGGGGGAGGTAATGACCTTCCGCAAGCTGGAAGAACGCAGTCGCGCGTTTGCCGCTTATTTGCAACAAGGGTTGGGGCTGAAGAAAGGCGATCGCGTTGCGCTGATGATGCCTAACTTATTGCAATATCCAGTGGCGCTGTTCGGCATTTTGCGCGCCGGGATGATTGTCGTAAACGTTAACCCGTTGTATACCCCGCGCGAGCTTGAGCATCAGCTTAACGATAGTGGCGCATCGGCGATTGTTATCGTGTCTAACTTTGCTCACACCCTGGAAAAAGTGGTTGATAAAACTGCAGTCCAGCACGTTATTCTGACCCGTATGGGCGATCAACTTTCTACGGCAAAAGGCACGGTAGTCAATTTCGTTGTTAAATACATCAAGCGTCTGGTGCCGAAATACCATCTGCCAGATGCCATTTCATTTCGTAGCGCCCTGCATAACGGCTACCGGATGCAGTACGTCAAACCCGAACTGGTGCCGGAAGATTTAGCTTTCCTGCAATACACTGGCGGCACTACAGGCGTGGCGAAAGGCGCGATGCTGACTCACCGCAATATGCTGGCGAACCTAGAACAGGTCAACGCCACCTATGGGCCGTTGCTGCATCCAGGTAAAGAACTGGTAGTAACGGCACTGCCGCTCTATCACATTTTTGCACTGACCATTAACTGTCTGCTGTTTATTGAACTGGGCGGGCAGAACCTGCTTATTACTAACCCACGTGATATTCCGGGGCTGGTGAAAGAGCTGGCGAAATATCCGTTTACCGCTATCACCGGCGTAAACACCTTGTTCAATGCGTTGCTGAACAATAAAGAGTTCCAGCAACTGGATTTCTCCAGTCTGCACCTTTCCGCAGGCGGTGGGATGCCTGTTCAACAAGTGGTGGCAGAACGCTGGGTGAAACTGACCGGACAGTATCTGCTGGAAGGTTATGGCCTGACCGAGTGCGCGCCGCTGGTCAGCGTTAACCCGTATGATATTGATTATCATAGCGGTAGCATCGGTTTGCCGGTACCGTCGACGGAAGCCAAACTGGTGGATGACGACGACAACGAAGTACCACCGGGTCAACCGGGTGAGCTTTGTGTCAAAGGACCGCAGGTGATGCTGGGGTACTGGCAGCGTCCGGATGCTACCGATGAGATCATCAAAAATGGCTGGTTACACACTGGCGACATCGCGGTGATGGATGAAGAAGGATTCCTGCGTATTGTCGATCGTAAAAAAGACATGATTCTGGTTTCCGGTTTTAACGTTTATCCCAACGAGATTGAAGATGTCGTCATGCAGCATCCTGGCGTACAGGAAGTCGCGGCGGTTGGCGTACCCTCCGGCTCCAGTGGTGAAGCGGTGAAAATCTTCGTAGTGAAAAAAGATCCATCGCTTACCGAAGAGTCACTGGTGACCTTTTGTCGCCGTCAGCTCACGGGCTACAAAGTACCGAAGCTGGTGGAGTTTCGTGATGAGTTACCGAAATCTAACGTCGGAAAAATTTTGCGACGAGAATTACGTGACGAAGCGCGCGGCAAAGTGGACAATAAAGCCTGAGCGTTAAGTCAGTCGTCAGACGCCGGTTAATCCGGCGTTTTTTTTGACGCCCACTAAAGAGAATACAATTTGAATTACCAAATGATTACCACGGACGATGCGCTGGCTTCTTTGTGTGAAGCCGTCCGTGCCTTTCCGGCGATAGCCCTGGATACTGAATTTGTTCGTACGCGCACCTATTACCCGCAGCTGGGGTTGATTCAACTTTTCGATGGCGAGCATCTGGCGCTAATCGATCCGCTCGGGATCACCGACTGGTCACCGCTGAAAGCGATCCTGCGTGATCCGTCCATTACCAAATTTCTCCATGCGGGCAGTGAGGATCTGGAAGTGTTCCTCAATGTCTTTGGCGAATTACCACAACCCCTAATTGACACGCAAATCCTCGCTGCTTTCTGCGGACGCCCGATGTCGTGGGGATTTGCTTCCATGGTGGAAGAGTACACCGGCGTTACGCTCGACAAGAGCGAATCGCGCACCGACTGGTTGGCAAGACCGCTAACCGAACGTCAATGCGAATACGCGGCGGCGGACGTCTGGTATTTGTTACCGATCACCGCAAAGCTAATGGTAGAAACGGAAGCCTCTGGCTGGTTACCTGCGGCGCTGGATGAATGCCGCCTGATGCAAATGCGTCGTCAGGAAGTCGTTGCGCCGGAAGATGCCTGGCGTGATATCACCAATGCCTGGCAATTACGTACGCGCCAACTGGCCTGTCTGCAACTGTTAGCCGACTGGCGACTGCGCAAGGCGCGGGAGCGCGATCTGGCGGTGAACTTTGTCGTGCGTGAAGAGCATTTGTGGTCGGTAGCGCGTTATATGCCGGGAAGTTTAGGAGAACTGGACAGCCTGGGTTTATCCGGTAGCGAAATCCGCTCCCACGGTAAAACGCTGCTGGCGCTGGTGGAAAAAGCGCAGGCATTGCCGGAAGAGGCCTTACCGCAGCCGATGCTTAACCTGATGGACATGCCCGGTTATCGCAAAGCGTTTAAAGCGATTAAATCGCTGATTACTGACGTGAGCGAAACGCACAAAATCAGCGCCGAATTGCTGGCATCGCGTCGGCAAATCAACCAGCTGCTGAACTGGCACTGGAAACTGAAACCGCAGAACAATTTGCCGGAGCTGATTTCCGGCTGGCGCGGTGAGCTGATGGCAGAAGCATTGCACAATTTATTGCAGGAATATCCGCAGTAAAACCTTCCTGAGCCGGACAGGTGCGTCCGGCTTCAGGCAAACTACAAATCCAACACCAGGCGTTTACCCTTCGCGCGTGAACAACAGATCAACATACTTTGCTGGCTGGCGCGTTCTTCATCGCTAAAATACTGGTCCCGATGGTCAGCTTCACCTTCCAGAATCGCCGTTTCGCAGGTCCCGCATACCCCTTCACGACATAAACATTCCACTTTTGCCGCTTTATTATTTTCAATAACCTGCAAAATGGTCATCTCTTCCGGCACCACAAACTCTTTACCGGAACGGGCGAGCACCAGTGTAAACGCATCGCCGGTTTTGTCTTCAATAGCAAACTGCTCAAAATGCAGCGTATCGGCGGCGATGTCCAGACGTGCAGCTTCACTTCTTACCGCTTCATTTAGCGCCTCGGGGCCACAGGTATAAACGTGTGTGCCAGGTTCGATATCCGCCAATAATCGCGCTAATTCAAGTCGCGTTCCGATCGATGAGTGATGAAAATGGATTCTATCAGTCTGCGGATGCTGGACTAGCTCATCACGAAATGCGCAACTTTCTGGATTTCGCGAGCAGTAATGTAGCTGCCAGTCGACGTCGCTGTGTTGCAACTCTGCCATGTGCGACAGGAAAGGGGTGATACCAATACCGCCCGCGATAAACAGATGCTTTCTGGCCGAGGGAATTAGGGCAAACAGATTATTAGGCGTCGAAATGGTCAACTGATCGCCAGCTTTCACCTGCTGATGCAAAAAGCGCGAACCACCGCGCGAGTTTTCTTCCAGTCGAACGGCAATCTGATAATGAGTTGTATCGAGCGGCGAACTCAGCAGCGAATACGCATTGCTGTACTGGTTATCACCATCGCTCATCTGCACAATGACGTGACTTCCTCCGGTGAACGCAGGTAATGGTTTGCCATCGGTTGTCACCAGCGTGAAGCGTTTCACCTGCTCGGTAAGCGGTTCTATCTGACTCACCTGTACTTCAAACATTTGATAGTCTGACATTGCTGTACTCCATCAAAAATCAGCCCGGCGGCGGAATAGACCGCCGCCGATGTCATTAGTCCTTAAATACCTGCGCCAGCAGATTATGGAAATGGGCGATACCGTGTTCGGAAATCCCGCTACCGCTACTGTCGGCCATGATGCGCCCCTGACCACGATAGCCACGCGATTTCAGCCCTTTCTGTACGCTTTCAACCAGACGTAAATCCTCCGGACGGAACACATCGCGATACCACTCAATCAGCGATTTTTGCTCGTCGGTTAACTCTTCATTGGTGAAGTAAATATCGTAGTTTTGCAGGGTGGTTTCAGAATCCACCGGGAATTCATAAATGACCGTCATCATCCCTTTGATCGGTGTGACGTTTAGCATAGTGCACGGCCACAGCCAGAAACCGTGGAATGCCGCATCCGTACCCTCTTCAAATTTAAACGACTGTTCTGACGGTTTGGCGAAACCGTATTGCAGTGTCCAGTTACCGTGCATGGTGTGCCAGTAACGATCAACCTGAACGGAGTCGGAGAAACCTGGATGCGCCGGACCACAGTGATAGCACTCGAGATAGTTATCGACAATGTTCTTCCAGTTGGCAGGCGTGCGGGTGGTAAAGCGGGCCGCCAGTTTCAGGTCGTGGACTTCCGGGCAGGCTTCCAGCACTTTCGCTCCCAGACCGGGTAACTGATCTTCTACGCTGGTGGCGTTGGGGTCCATGTTGATGAAGACGAATCCGGCATATTCTTCCAGACGCACCGGGACCAGTTGCGCTTTGTCGCTGTCGAAATTAGCGACGTTTTCACAGTTACGTGCGTGGGCCAGGTTGCCATCGAGTTTGAATGCCCATGCGTGATACGGACAGGTAATCACATTTTTTGCTTTTCCTTCACCGCTCAACAACTGATGACCACGGTGCGGACACACGTTATAGAACGCGCGCAAAACCTTATCACGACCGCGTACCAGAACAATGCTTTCGCCAATGATCTCACGCGTCACGTAATCATTCGCATTCGCCAGTTCGCTACTGTGAGCGACGCAAATCCAGCTTTTGGCGAAGACGTTCTCTTTTTCGTGTTCAAAGGCGTTCTGATCGGTATAGAAACGGGCCGGAATAGTCCATGCCTCTTGCGGGTTAGCGCAAAAATTTTCGGGTAGTACTAAGTCAGGGCTCAGATTGCTCATAGGGATACCTTTATCGTTAGGATGATGGCGTTCAGTTGTCGCCTTTGAATACCGTTCCTGCCGGGATCAGCGGATCTTTTTCCGATGCTTCTACCGGTGTCTGCGGGAGATAATGTTCAACTTGATGAGCCGGAATGTCGGCGTAATCCTGTTTCAGCCAGCGAAGAAATCCGCCGACTTTCACCAGTAAAATGACGAGGAAGGGAAGGGCTGTGAGCACGACGGTGGTTTTCATCGTTTCCAGCGACGCGCCGGTGAACAGAATTGAAAGCGGGATCAGTGTGATCACCACGCACCAGAAAAGACGCAGCCCACGGTCAGGATCGTCACCTTCCTGGAGATTTCGCGTACTGGTCGCCGCCATAGTGTAGGCCACCGCATCCATATGCGAGGCAAGGAAAATAATCATCACGCCCAGGTATGCGGCGAGGAATAATTTACCTGCTGGCAACGACATCAGAACTTGTTGAACGGCAGTTTCACCGCCCAGTGTTTCCAGCACCTGTGGGACGTTGATTACGCCATTGATAAACTGATGAATGGCATAGCTTTCCATGACACCGAAGAAGAACCAGCAACCGACGGTGCTGCCGAGGATCAAGCCCCAGATAACTTCTTTAATCTTACGACCGCGCGAAACGCGGGTGACAAACATTGCCACACCGGGCGTGTATGAGATCCACCACAGCCAGTAGAAAACGGTCCAGTTGCGGGTAAATGAACCATCGCCAAGCGGATCGGTAAATAAGCTCATTTGCAGGAAGTTTTGCGTGGTCAGGCCGATGGCATTGATGATGCTGTTGGTAATAAATTCGGTTGGGCCGACAATCAGAACCAGCAATGGCAGCAGGAAGGCGCCCCAGCCAACCATTTTGCTCAGACGTTGCAAACCGTTGTTGATACCAATCCACGAGCTAAGGCAAAAAATGCCGCCGGAAAGCAGGATCACAAATGCCTGCACGGTGAAGTTATCCGGTAAACCGGTCAGCGCGGAAAGCCCACGGGTAAAGGTTGCGGCGGTGACGACCAGGGAAATGGTCAGTGCGCCGACAGTGGCGATCAGGAACATCAAATCGACCAGTTTTCCCCACGGACCTTGCGGGCGAACGCCGGTAATAGCAGCAATAATGCCGGAAAGGCTCAGCCCTTTATTTTTCCGCACATGAAAGTGGTAAGCCATGATTAATGAGGCCAGCGTATAAGTTGCCCAGGCGCTGATGCCCCAATGGAAGAAGGAGTAGGGAACGCTAAATTCGAGTGCCTGTTGTGAACGTGGCGCGATATTTAAACCAGGCGTTTGATAATAATAGGCCCACTCAGCAACCCCCCAATAAAGCGTAGAAGAACCTAAACCGGCACAAATAAACATAAACAGCCAGGAGAGCGTGCTGTATTCCGGTTTTCCTTCGCCAAGACGAATATTGCCGTATTTACTGGTGGCTAAATAAATCACCAGTCCCATTGCCAGCAAAACCAATACCTGTACGGCGGAACCTAACGTACGCGTGACAAAAGTGAATATTGCGTTGGCCGCGTCGGCCGATTGTTGTGGGAAAAGGCTTAATGCAGCTGCGATGAAAAGAATGGCCACCAGGCTGATGCTTATCAGCGGCACATCTTTTTTCTTAACATTGCTCATCATGAGTCATCTCCTGGGCATAAAAGCCCGTCTCTGGCTTTTGCTAGTTGTAATTATGTGCAGGGTAATGAATTGCATGTTGTGTTTAACAAATTGATTATTTGCATGTTACATAAATTAAACAATTAAGAATACGGAAAGCCATAAAACACGAAACGGAAACAATAAAAGGTGAAATGACGCAGGTTATTTACTGAAGAGAATGAATAAAAAAACCGCGTCAGTGACGCGGTTCAAATAAACTGGTTTGACCTTAACGCAAAATAATTTTGCAAATCGCGTCGGCAACCTGTGGCGTGGTGGCATTGCCTTTCATATCGGGTGTTTTCGGCCCGTGAGCAATCACTTCTTCAATCGCTGCCAGAATACCGTTATGCGCTTGCTGGAAACGCTCATCGCCATTGCCGAGGAAATCGAGCATCATTGCACCGGCCCAAATCGTGGCGATAGGGTTAGCAATATTTTTCCCGTAGATATCCGGCGCGGAACCGTGGACAGGCTCGAAGAGCGACGGGAAAGTACGTTCCGGATTCAGGTTGGCGGATGGGGCAATGCCGATGGTGCCGGTGCAGGCCGGGCCAAGGTCGGAAAGGATATCGCCAAACAAATTGGACGCCACCACCACATCGAAGCGTTCCGGCTGCATCACAAAACGCGCGCAGAGAATATCAATATGCTGTTTGTCCCAGCGGATCCCAGGGTAATTCTCAGCCATTGCTTCCACTCGCTCATCCCAGTACGGCATGCTGATGGCTAAACCGTTCGATTTAGTGGCAGAAGTTAGCGTCTTACGTGGGCGGCTTTGTGCAAGTTCAAAGGCATAACGCAAAATACGGTCGACACCACGGCGGGTAAATACCGATTCCTGGATGACAACCTCATGCTCCGTTCCTTCGTTTAGCCGTCCACCCAGAGACGAGTATTCGCCTTCCGTGTTCTCGCGCACTACGTAAAAATCGATATCGCCAGGCTGTTTCCCCGCCAGTGGGCAAGGTACGCCAGGAAAGAGGCGGACCGGACGCAGGTTAACGTATTGGTCAAATTCACGGCGAAATTTCAGCAGCGATCCCCATAACGAAATATGGTCCGGAACGGTATCCGGCCAGCCGACGGCACCAAAGTAGATAGCGTCGAAACTGCTGAGTTGTTCATGCCAGTCGTCCGGCATCATTTTGCCGTGATGGTTGTAATATTCACAGCTTGCCCATTCCATCTGCTCAAAGCTTAAGGCAAAGCCCCAGCGTTCAGCGGCAGCCTGTAACACACGAATCCCTTCAGGAAGGACTTCTTTGCCGATTCCATCCCCGGGTATTGCAGCGATCCGAAACGTTTTCATCATTGGGTTCTCACTTCCTGACCATCAAAATTGACAATACCCTCATCCTATAATTGACTGAAAAGGAATTAATCCCCGCAACTGGTGAAACATAAAACACGAATCATGAATAATTTACCGCTGCTGAACGATTTGCGCGTCTTTATGCTGGTGGCTCGCCGGGCTGGTTTTGCTGCTGTAGCAGAAGAAATGGGGGTTTCTCCGGCTTTCGTTAGCAAGCGTATCGCCTTACTGGAACAAACGCTGAACGTGGTGTTATTACACCGCACCACTCGTCGCGTGACGATCACCGAAGAAGGTGAGCGGATTTATGAGTGGGCGCAGCGCATATTGCAGGATGTCGGGCAGATGATGGATGAACTCTCCGACGTGCGCCTCGTGCCACAAGGGATGTTGCGTGTTATCAGTAGTTTTGGGTTTGGACGGCGAGTTGTAGCTCCGGCATTATCGGCGCTGGCAAAGGCTTATCCGCAACTGGAATTACGCTTTGACGTGGAAGACAGACTGGTCGACCTGGTCAATGAAGGCGTCGATCTCGATATTCGTATTGGTGATGACATTGCACCTAACTTAATCGCCCGCAAACTGGCGACCAATTACCGTATCCTCTGCGCGTCGCCGGAATTTATTGCACAACATGGTGCGCCGAAACATTTCACGGACCTTTCAGCGTTACCTTGTCTGGTTATAAAAGAGCGCGATCATCCATTTGGCGTCTGGCAATTGCGCAATAAGGAAGGAAACCACGCCATTAAAGTCACTGGCCCGCTATCGTCTAATCATGGTGAAATAGTGCATCAATGGTGTCTCGATGGTCAGGGTATTGCGCTGCGCTCCTGGTGGGATGTCAGCGAAAATATTGCCAGTGGCCATTTGGTGCAGGTACTACCGGAGTATTATCAGCCCGCGAATGTCTGGGCGGTGTATGTATCCAGGCTGGCAACATCAGCGAAGGTGCGGATAACGGTAGAGTTTTTACGCCAGTATTTTGCCGAGCACTACCCGAATTTTTCACTGGATCACGCCTGATTAATGATTCAATTATCGGGTTATTATCAGGTTAAAACCTGATTTTCTCCTTTCTAAGCCACTACAGATTGGTTAGCATATTCACCTTTAATCGCGCATTTCCCAAAGAAAATTAAAGAGGTTAACGTGTTCGCTGAATATGGGGTTCTGAATTACTGGACCTATCTGGTTGGGGCCATTTTTATCGTGCTGGTGCCTGGGCCGAATACTTTGTTTGTGCTTAAAAATAGCGTCAGCAGTGGAGTGAAAGGTGGTTATCTTGCAGCCTGCGGCGTATTTATTGGTGATGCGGTATTAATGTTTCTGGCGTGGGCAGGTGTGGCAACGTTGATTAAGACCACACCGATATTATTCAACATCGTACGTTATCTTGGCGCGTTTTATTTGCTCTATCTTGGGGGTAAAATTCTTTACGCCACCCTGAAGGGCAACAATAGCGAGGCCAAATCGGATGAACCGCAATATGGCGCTATTTTCAAGCGCGCACTAATATTGAGCCTGACCAACCCGAAAGCTATTTTATTCTACGTGTCATTTTTCGTGCAATTTATCGACGTTAATGCGCCACATACGGGTATTTCGTTCTTTATTCTGGCGATGACACTTGAGATAGTCAGCTTCTGTTATTTGAGCTTCCTGATTATTTCCGGCGCCTTTGTCACGCAGTACATTCGCACTAAAAAGAAACTGGCAAAACTAGGCAACTCTCTGATTGGTTTGATGTTTGTCGGTTTTGCCGCTCGACTGGCGACGCTGCAATCTTAATGCTTTCTGCCCGCGATGCCGCGGGCTTCCCTCCTGAACGCTACCGCGCCTGGACGTTGACGCAGTGCTAAAAAGTAACCAATAAATGGTATTTAAAATGCAAATTATCAGGCGTACCCTGAAACGGCTGGAATAAACGGTTTTCAGCGCATTTACCGAAGGAGGGAGAAGGATGCTACAAATCCCACAGAATTACATTCATACACGCTCAACACCTTTCTGGAATAAACAAACCGCACCTGCCGGAATATTCGAACGTCATCTTGATAAAGGAACTCGTCCCGGGGTTTACCCTCGATTGTCCGTTATGCATGGGGCGGTCAAATATCTCGGCTATGCTGATGAACACAGCACAGAACCTGATCAGGTGATCCTTATCGAAGCGGGGCAATTTGCGGTGTTCCCGCCGGAAAAATGGCACAACATTGAAGCCATGACTGACGATACTTATTTCAACATCGACTTCTTCGTTGCCCCTGAAGTCCTGATGGAAGGCGCAAAACAACGGAAAGTCATTCATACCGGGAGATGAATTATGGGCAAAGCAACGTATACCGTAACCGTCACCAATAACAGTAATGGTGTCTCTGTTGATTACGAAACAGAGACACCGATGACATTGCTGGTGCCAGAAGTTGCGGCGGAAGTGTTAAAAGATCTTGTTAACACGGTGCGCTCTTATGACACAGAAAACGAACATGATGTTTGTGGCTGGTAATTTTACCTGATAGAAAAATTCGCCATTTTATGCGCCATCGCAAAAAAAAATATGCGTGATGCTCATCACAATTTTTACTTCTTTGATGTTGTGCTATGCTTTTTATTAGCGACCAACTCGCTAATACAAAACAGATAAGGAAGGATAAAATGGGCATTCTGTCATGGATTATTTTTGGGCTTATTGCTGGTATTCTGGCGAAGTGGATTATGCCAGGTAAAGATGGTGGTGGATTCTTCATGACTATCCTGTTGGGGATTGTCGGCGCCGTGGTCGGCGGATGGATCAGTACACTGTTTGGTTTTGGTAAAGTCGATGGCTTTAACTTTGGCAGCTTCGTGGTTGCGGTGATCGGTGCGCTTGTCGTGCTGTTTATCTACAGAAAAGTCAAAAGCTAACGCTCAAATAAAACAAAGGCTGCTTTTTCGCAGCCTTTGCTATTTTTACAGTTGCAGTGTTACCACCATCCTAACTCGGTACCAAGGACGACAATAATCGCAACACCCATCATAATAATCGTTGTTTTTTTCATCTTTATGCTCCCGGGGCAGCATAGCCGCCAATAAAAAACCACGCTAAAAATACGACTGCCGTAATAAAGATTACGACAGGGAAAATAATACCGATTCGCATGTTATCACCAATCAAAAGGATGTGAATACGCCTCAGGAATCCAGAGCTGAATGCGCGACAAAAGGTTTTTTCTCTTTGTGTTTTTTCTCCTGGTACATTGCAATATCGGCGGCATGCAGGGCGCTGTCGGCATCAGTTGTTTCAGGATCCACTTCAATAATGCCGAGGCTGGCGCCAGGATAAAACAAGTCAACATCACCTAAGTGATATTCACCGCGTATTTGCTGCTGAATACGCTCACGCAATGACGGGATATCGGCATTTTCATCGGCCAGCGACGCGACCAAAAATTCATCACCGCCGAGACGACCAATAATCTCGCTATTCTGATGTAGTGTGTTAAGGCGCTGGCCAACCTGAATAAGAAACAGATCGCCGCTATTATGACCAAAACGGTCATTGATTAATTTGAAGTTATCCAGATCGATAAAGGCAATAATGGCTTTACGTTTCAGATGCCGCGCGAGAGAAAACAGTGTCGTCAGATTATCAAAAATTGCCCTTCGATTCGGCAGTCCCGTCAAAGAGTCAGTATAAGATTGCGCAATCAACGCCGCATTAGCTTCACGCAATTGCTCAACCAGCGCCTCTTTTTGGATGTATTGTGTAATAAGCCCGGCGAATAACTGCAAAACTTGCTCCGCGCGTTCGCTCCACGGGCGTTTCTCGCTGCTGGCGGCGCAAAGCGTGCCGTAGAATGAGCCATCCGGTAAGTGAATCGGCGTGCTCAGAAATGTCGTGATCCCAAGATTGCGTGCCGCAATGCAGTCGCCCCAACGGTCAGGGACTTCATCGCTGAAAAAACAGTTCTCATCAATTGCGCGTTTGCACAATGAGTGATCCCAGGAAACGGTAAAATTCTCCGGGATGTGCATTTTCTGGCTATTACGGGCATACAAAATGTGTTGCAGGCGCGCGTCAATATCCACTTTTGTCAGATACGTCGACTCCATGTCGGTAACCATTTCTAGCATCTCCAGAAGTTGCCGGACCAGACTTTCCAGAGACTGTTCCGAGACGAGTGACTGCGAGACGCGGGCAATGATCTGATCTGACACGAAAGAACTCCAGGAGGTGGTAGGTAAAATGCTGAATATTTAATCTTTGCAGGCATGATAAAACATCATCAACGAAGATGAAACCAGACGTAATGTATTTTGAATGAATGTAAAAGAAATAGTGCTGCAAAACATAACGATACCGCGATACTCTAAAGAGTAGATAAACGAGTGAGATCACTATATGAAAATTATCCGTTTTGCTTTGCCTTGCCTGTTAGTCCTAGCGGGGTGTTCAACTGCTTCTCAACCCGATGCGCCTAAACCGCCACATGTTGGAATGGCTAATCCTGCATCGGTCTACTGCCAGCAAAAGGGAGGTTCGCTTATTCCGGTACAAACAGTGCAAGGGGTCAGCAACAATTGCAAATTACCGGGCGGCGAAACGATTGATGAATGGGCATTATGGCGCAGGGATCATCCGGCTGGTAGAAAATAACAACCGGATGCCGGGCGAGAATTACAAACTGCGTAGCCAATCGGCCAGCACCAGAGCATGGTTTTGCGTGGTATTTTTTGCCGAATAGAGTAGGGTTAGTGTCTGCTGGCGGGCAATATCCGCCAGTCGTTTCCCTTCTTGCTCATGCTGCGCCAGTTCTGCAAGATATTGTTCGCGAAAGGTTTCAAAATCGATCACTTCGCCGTGAAAGGCTTTGCGTAATTCCGTTGAAGGCGTGATGGTTTTGTCCCATTCATCAAGTGCTAAATCTGTTTTTTTGATACCACGCGGCCAGAGACGATCGACCAGTACGCGATAACCATCGCCTTGTTCAGCCGGATCATAGACGCGTTTACACTGAATATTCATCGTGTTTGTTCTCCCTTTCACGCAACATTGCTACGCCACTATAGCACTTTGTTTTTATGGTTATGGCGGCTGCGGCAAAAACTACTGCTTACCAATAATCAGCGAAACCAGGCCAGCAGCAATAAGCGGGCCGACGGGCACACCGCGAAAAAGCGCTACGCCTAAAACCGTACCCATCAGCAATCCGGCTACCAGTTGTGGCTGACTACCCATTAACGTGACGCCGCGTCCGCCAAGCCAGGAAACAATCACGCCTACGGCAATCGCGACTAATGATTTCCAGTTCAGAAACGAGTGAACAAGTGTTGATGGTGGCAGCGTCCCGCTGGCGATTGGCGCCATAACGCCGATGGTGAGAATAATTATCCCGATACTCAACCCTTGTTTTTCAATCCAGGGGAAAAAGGTGCTCAACGGTGTGACGCGGACAATGATCAACACCAGAATTGAAACGGCGACAGTGGTGTTGTGGCTGACAAAGCCCAGCGCAGCTAATCCGAGGAGGATTAACAAAGTGACATCAAACATCGTGGTTTCCTTGCCAAAAAATAATTATCCCCCGTACTTTACGCTTGCTGAGGGCAGGAATCAGACATTAATTACACTTTTTGCATAAAAAATAGGGAGAATTGTCATCAAACTGCCATTTGCGTACGCTAACAATAACGTGAAAACAGTTATCTCCAGGGGTAAAACCATGAACGATCAAATGTTCATTGAGACACTGATTATCACGTCATCGTTTTTTGCCATTGCGGTTGTGCTGGTACTGTCAGTTTTGCTACTTGAACGGACCAGCTAGTTATACAGTACGGCGGAAATGGACCAGCTCTGGTTGCGCAATGCGTAAATAATCTGCGGTGTTAAGAATAACTGATTTATCCAGCATTCCCGCATTGAAGGCAATTTCATCGAATCGCTCGAAGAGTAGTGGGTCGGCGACCAGTTTGAGTTTGGGGTGGAAGCTGAAAGGCGGGATGGCGCCAAAAACGCAGCCCGTGAGTTCATCGACCTCCGCCGGGCTGGCAAGCGAGGCGCGTAACCCGCCAATGTGACTGGCGAGTCGGCTCAGATCGGCCTGTTGATCGGCAGGAAGTATCGCTAATACATGTTGATTAACGCCATTACCTTTGACTTTACACACCAGCGCCTTGGCGCCCTGGCCCAAAGCGGTGCCGCGAATTTCTGACACCGCTTCACATTTGCCCACCGCTTCGTGGGTGACGATGCGGAAGTTAGCGCCTTCTTGTGATAATAAAGCGATTAAGCGCTGATGCGTCACGCTTCCTTTAGCCACTTCAGTCATTTCACGCTCCTGGATTTATAACTAAACAACCACAGAAGATTATCATGAACTGCTGTTTTTGTTCTGTTTATTGACATACAGACGTTCATCGGACGCTTTATAAGCATCGTGAATCGTATCGGTTTCTTTCATCGCATAAATGCCGGAAGAGAAGCCGATCTCTTTTTGCGGTGCGATGTGTTGCAGGCGTTTTTCAATACGTTCAGGCAATTGCGCAGCAATTTGTGGCGTCGAATCGACCAGGATGATGCAAAATTCATCACCGCCGAGACGGATAGCATAATCGCTTTTACGAATCGACTGTTTAATCGCCTGTGCCAATAAAGTAATCGCTAAATCACCTTCCTGGTGGCCGAGTATGTCATTAATTTGCTTTAACTTGTCCATGTCAATAGCAATAAACATGACTGCAGAACCTGCCTGAACCAGGCGCTGCAAGCGTTGCTGCAACTCAGGAGTCAATATTTTGCGGTTATACAATCCGGTCATCGCATCGCTAATATTTTCGCGAGTCACGTTTTGGTACAAGCGGAAGTGCATGCGCACCATATTCAGTAATATCAATGCCGTCAGCAGCCAGAAGACAACGCTTTTCCATGAAGATGTAATAAAGTAAAGAATATCAATGGATAATGTAACGCGAATTCCGCCAGGTAAGTCATGGACGTAACTGACATACTGAAACAGATTGTCTTCACTCTGGTTGATAATAATGTCCCGACCCGAATCTACATCGGTAAGCGTAACATTGAGAAAACGCCAGAGGAGAGGGCGGTCATGAGTGTAAAAGATATTCCGCAGGTTGTTTTTATTGATATCCAGCAGCACTATCCCTTTAAGTTGACCTGCGAGATAAACCGGCGTCAGCAGGCTCATCACATTCTGTTTGGTACGCTGATCCTGGTAAATGCTCGATAATACGGTTCGACCGGTAAACACCTTTTCAATGTCTTTACGGTTAATGCCAATGCTTCCTGATTGCAAAAACGACCAGTTATTCATGGCGAAGTATTCAACATTGACCGGCTCATAAAAATAGACATAGCGGTCATTGAGATCGAGATAATAGTGAAATTTCTCTTCGGCCATCCCAAGACCGGAACCATATTCATCTTGATGGCGATTGCCTTCCACCGCTTGATCAAATGCGGGTAATAGCGCCGCTGCTTCCACAATTGTGTCACAGTCATCGGATGCGCTCTGTAATGTCCCGCGCAAGCCAGAATAAGTATGGGCCGTCAGATTTAATCCATGAGTATTATTGGCCGTTTCAAAAGCCTCGCAGATAGCACGTCGCTGTTCTGGCGACACCTCTGACTGCTCAGCAGCAAGTGCGCGCATGACATGTGCGGCAATACTCTGATTTTGATACTTATCATAGAGAAAGGAGGAATCCGCTTTCTGGACGATATAGCGCAAGTAGGCGCTCATCGCTCTGTCGCTGGCGACAAGTTCAAAAATAAGGAAGGAAGATGTCAGCACAATGACACTTGCGGCGATAAAATGCCGGAGCATTCTATGGTGCAATTTCATGATAAATGGCACTCCTTCGGTTAGTGAAATGAGAAAACCAGTTAAAGTTCGATTGCGGCCTGGCACAGGGGCGCTAATTATACTCATCTCTGTGCCGTTGGGGAGGAGAAATTTAGTGGTATTAGATATTAATTGTATGCAAAAGCCACGCAAAAAGCATGGCTGTGAATATTTTTGCACTCAAAGACGATGAATAATCACTTTGTTGCCTCCCTCGCTTTTCGCCTCACGTAAGGCTTTATCTGCTTCTGTCATGACAAGTGAAAGATTGTGCGTATCTCCGGTGGAAAAAACACTGCCAATGCTGATAGTCATTGGTTCAGGAACAGCATACCTGTTACTAAAGCCGGTCAGGAGTTCGACATTTTTACGCACACGTTCAGCAATAATTTTTGCCTGGGCAGCATTGAGTTCGGTAAATAGCAGGCCAAATACTTCCCCCTCAAGACGGGCTAAAATGTCATCGGGGCGGATACTTTGCTGGATAATATCGACAATTGAAACCAGCACTTTATCACCCACATGATGCCCCCATTGGTCATTGATGCGTTTGAACTGGTTAATATCTACCAGCATGATACAAAAATCCTTCACAACAGGTCGCGACAATAATGACTCTACGCTGTTGAAAAAGTAACGACGATTATAAATATTGGTCAACACATCATGAACCGCCAGTTTGCTGGAGAGTTGCAGCTCCTGAAAAATGTTATAAATCAGAAAAGTCACAACAAACAGTTTGCTGGAAACTTCGATACCACGACTGATGTACCAAATGGTGTAATTGTATTCATCCAGAGTCAGCAGAAGTAAGTTACAGCAGAGCGATGCCAGACATAATAACGCTATTGACGGCCAAAGTTCGCTTGCTAGTCGTGTGCGCATGATAATAAAGAACAGCAAAAATGCCCACAGACAAACCAAAATTTTTGTGTAGTTAATTCCCCAGCTCGCAGAATTGCTATACGGACAGTAATCTACGACGTATAAGGAATAGTCAGGATTATAACTGCTCAGGTTGTGTGCCAGTAAGGGAAACAACATGAAAGGTATCAGCGCCAACAACAGGATGCAGGTTTTTTTCTTGTTGTTCGTTAGAATACTTTTTCGGTCATAACAGAAGAGAGCTAACGCTGTTAAGCAAATGAAACTTAGCTGGCGAAACAGATATAATATGGAAACATCATTTGATTTAGCCTGAATAAGCGTACTGTCACTGATAGGTTTATGAATAATGACAATGGTTTCAGTTAAATAGAAAATGCCACTTAAAAATGCAAGGCTTAAAATGAGTGTTGGTAAAATTTCACGGTTAGTGAAATATTTCATTAGCATGAATAGAAAAATGACGGCGTTAAGGAAAAACAAAGCCACAACAACCATCAGGTAATTCATCTGCGGGATGAGTTTTACATTGGTGTTTTCGTTATATAAGGTGGTGATGCAAAATAAAATCAATGTCAGCAGTAAACTGAAAATAAAAAAGCTTTGTGCTTTTAGCTTTTGTGTACACATAGAAATCATAAAAAGGAGAGCAATGTGAGTGCTGAATTTTATTGATGCTCGAGATATATAGTTTTGACCAGGATCAATTTTCACTATCAATAAAAAATAATTAAAGAATAACCCCGGGAAAATACGTGTTAACCGAATCATTTTTCCGAATGATTGTTTTCTGGAACTAAATTGTGTAAAGGTTGCGCTGTCATATTTAAACCAATTGTAAGCTAACGTATGTAATAAATTAAATAATTTACAGTAAGCTAAAAATCAGCCAGGTAATAATGACCTGGCTGATGGTATTAGTCTTTAGTAGTTGCGTTTTGCTTATGAAACAGTTCACGGAATACCGGATAAATATCATCCTGATCGCGGATATGCTGCATCGCAAAGTTTTCGAAAGTAGATTGCAGGTGCTCATATTCTCGCCACAATGTCTGATGCGCACGGCGGGTAATTTCGATATAGCTGTAATAACGAACAACTGGCAGTAATTTCTTCGCCAGTATCTCATGGCACAGCGGAGAGTCATCAGCCCAGTTGTCGCCGTCCGATGCTTGCGCAGCATAGATATTCCACTGCGCCGGGTTATAACGCTCTTTTACCACATCATCCATCAGTTTCAGTGCGCTGGAAACAATGGTGCCGCCCGTTTCCTGTGAGTAGAAAAACTCATGTTCATCAACTTCTTTCGCTTGGGTATGATGGCGAATGTAAACGACTTCTACGTTCTTGTATGTTCTGCTCAGGAACAGATACAGAAGAATGTAAAAACGTTTGGCCATATCTTTGGTGGACTGATCCATCGAGCCAGAAACGTCCATCAGGCAGAACATTACTGCCTGGCTGGAGGGATCGGGCCGTTTCTCATAATTTTTGTAGCGTAAATCGAAAGTGTCGATGAAAGGAACACGTTCAATTTTAGCTCGCAGTTCGGCAATTTCTTTGCGCAAGCGTTCCTCTTCCAGCAGTTGCGCAGGTTCAGTATTGCTGATTATCGCTAAATTTTCTTCCAGCGCGTGCAGTTCCCGCCGCTTGCCCGCGGTCATCGCGGTACGTCGCGCCAGCGAATTTTGCAATGAGCGTACCACGCTAATATTGGCCGGAACGCCGTTAGCGGTATAACCCGCGCGATGCGTTTTAAATTCGGTCAACTGGCGTTGCTGGTTTTGTTTCAGATTTGGTAAAGCCAAATCTTCAAACAGCAGATCGAGATACTCATCTTTCGAAATCTGAAAGACGAATTCATCCTGACCTTCACCGTCCTGGCTGGCCTGGCCCTGACCGCTACCAGAACCACCGCCGCCGCCTTGAGGCCGCTCAATACGGTCGTTCTGTACGAAATGGTCGTTGCCCGGATGAACGCGATGGCGCAAGCCGCCACGCCCCTGATGAAACATTGGTTCGCTGATATCTTCCGTTGGAATGGAAACGGACTCGCCGCTGTCGACATCGGTCACCGAACGCTTATTAATGGCCTCGGAGATCGACTGTTTAATTTGCGCTTTATAACGGCGTAAAAAACGCTGGCGATTCACCATGCTTTTATTTTTGCCGTTCAGACGCCGGTCAATAAACCAGGTCATATGCCCCCCGTACTGCATTTGCCAACTGTATGCTACGCCTGTGTTGCCGCCTGTCTGGCCCACGGTTCGCTGTCGTTGTAGGCCCGGCGCATGCGCACAGGGCCGTTGTTGTTAAGACGATTTACGTACGCGCAAATACCATTCGCACAGTAAACGTACCTGTTTACGGGTGTAGCCTTTTTCCATCATACGGTCGACAAAATCGTCGTGTTTCTTCTGCTCGTCGGTTGAGGTTTTGGCGTTAAACGAAATGACCGGCAACAACTCTTCGGTATTGGAGAACATTTTCTTCTCAATGACCGTGCGCAGTTTTTCGTAACTGGTCCAGTTCGGATTGCGCCCACTGTTATTCGCTCTGGCACGCAGTACAAAGTTGACGATCTCGTTACGGAAATCTTTCGGATTGCTGATCCCCGCCGGTTTTTCGATTTTCTCCAGCTCGGCGTTCAGCGACTCGCGATCAAACAATTGACCAGTATCCGGGTCGCGATACTCCTGATCCTGAATCCAGAAATCCGCATAGGTGACATAACGGTCGAAAATGTTCTGCCCATATTCAGAATAGGATTCAAGGTAGGCCGTCTGAATCTCTTTGCCGATAAACTCGGCATATTTCGGGATCAGATAGCCTTTCAGGAACTCCAGATAGCGTTCGGCCTGTTCTTGCGGGAACTGCTCGCGTTCAATCTGCTGTTCAAGAACGTAGAACAGATGAACCGGGTTAGCCGCCACTTCCACGTGATCGAAGTTGAACACGCGGGAGAGGATCTTAAACGCGAAACGCGTAGACAGACCGTTCATCCCTTCATCGACGCCCGCGTAATCACGATATTCCTGATATGACTTGGCTTTCGGATCGGTATCTTTCAGGCTTTCGCCATCATAAACGCGCATCTTCGAATAAATGCTGGAGTTTTCTGGCTCTTTCAGGCGCGAAAGAATGGAAAAACGTGACAATGTTTCCAGCGTGCCTGGCGCGCATGGCGCGTGGGTCAATTCACTATGATTAAGTAATTTCTCGTAGATTTTGATCTCTTCGGAAATACGCAAGCAATACGGCACCTTCACGATATAGACACGGTCGAGGAAGGCTTCGTTGTTTTTATTATTACGGAAAGTCACCCATTCAGATTCGTTCGAGTGGGCGAGAATAATCCCGTTGAACGGCAGGGCGGAGATACCTTCCGTCCCGTTGTAGTTACCTTCCTGAGTGGCGGTTAACAGAGGATGCAGCACTTTAATCGGTGCTTTGAACATCTCAACAAATTCCATGATCCCTTGGTTAGCGCGGCACAGCGCACCGGAATAGCCGTAGGCATCCGGATCGTTCTGGGCGTGGTGTTCGAGTTTACGAATATCCACTTTCCCCACCAGCGCGGAAATATCCTGGTTGTTCTCATCGCCCGGTTCCGTTTTGGCAATGGCAATCTGTTGCAGAATAGACGGCCACACTTTGACCACGCGGAATTTAGTGATGTCGCCACCAAATTCATGCAGACGTTTTGCCGCCCACGGCGACATAATGGTGCCAAGGTAGCGGCGTGGAATGCCGTACTCTTTTTCAAGGATCTGCGCATCTTCCTGTGGATTGAACAGACAGAACGGATGATCGTTAACCGGGCTTCGCTCACCGTTGGCGCTCAATACATAAATAGGCACGCGTTGCATTAATGATTTCAGTCGTTCAGCAAGTGACGACTTACCCCCACCCACAGGCCCCAGCAGATACAGGATTTGTTTCTTCTCTTCCAGCCCCTGAGCCGCGTGTTTCAGATAAGAGACAATCTGTTCAATCGCGTCTTCCATGCCGTAAAACTCTTCAAATGCCGGATAACGTGCGATGACCCGGTTAGAAAAGAGTCGAGAAAGTCTGGGCTCCTGGGCTGTATCGACCATGACAGGCTCACCAATAGCCATCAATAGCCGCTCTGCCGCGTTGGCATAAGCACTGCGATCTTGCCGACAAATGGTAAGAAACTCCTGCAGTGTGAACTCTTCGTCCTTGGCAGCTTCATATCGCTGGCGATAGTGATCGAATATATTCATGGTATGCCGTCCTTTCGTTTTTTAGCACAGGTTAAGAGCCGTTCATATGAATAGTAGAGGCTCCCGGAAGAGGTAAACTGAACGACGTCTCTTGCTAAAACACAGCAACTCTCATGCCATCCTGCCGACCATGAGAACAACGTGCCCGGTGATACACCTTCAAAATTAAGCGTAGATGGCAATTGAGAAACTTGCCTGCACGGCTTTCTGAATTTCAATGGCATATCAACAACTCATCCATAAAAATTGCATAACTAATGTAAAGAATAATGCCGCCAGAAACGCAAAATTCATTCGGCTGTAAGCGCCGCGTCATCAGCGTCAGGAAAATTAAACAGTTACCTTTTGAAATGAAAACGCAAAAAGTTTGGGTTTCGTTGTATTGACGGGTAAACTTTGTCGCCCGCTAAACATTTGTTTAAGGAATAATTAATTGTGACCAAACTCAAACTTCTGGCACTTGGAGTGCTTATCGCAACGTCTGCAGGCGTAGCACACGCTGAAGGTAATTTTTCCCTGGGCGCAGGCGTAGGTGTCGTTGAACACCCTTATAAAGATTACGATACCGATGTTTACCCAGTACCAGTAATCAACTACGAAGGCGATAACTTCTGGTTCCGTGGCTTAGGTGGTGGTTACTACCTGTGGAATGATGCAACGGATAAACTTTCGATTACCGCTTACTGGTCGCCGCTCTACTTCAAAGCCAAAGACAGCGGCGATCACCAAATGCGTCACCTGGATGACCGCAAGAGCACCATGATGGCTGGTCTGTCTTACGCTCACTTTACCCAGTATGGTTACCTGCGTACCACCCTGGCTGGCGATACCCTGGATAACAGCAACGGCATTGTCTGGGATACTGCCTGGTTATACCGTTACACCAATGGTGGTCTGACTCTGACCCCGGGTATCGGTGTTCAGTGGAACAGCGAAAACCATAACGAATACTATTATGGCGTATCGCGTAAAGAGTCCGCTCGCAGCGGCCTGCGTGGCTATAACCCGAATGACAGCTGGAGCCCGTATCTGGAGCTGAGCGCCAGCTACAACTTCCTCGGCGACTGGAACGTTTATGGCACCGCGCGCTATACCCGCCTGTCTGACGAAGTTACCGACAGCCCGATGGTGGATAAATCCTGGACTGGCCTGATTTCTACCGGGATCACCTACAAATTCTGATAATGCATCTTTCCAGGGCATTTTGTGCATAAAAACAGGGCGTAATGCCCTGTTTTGCATTACGGTGGTGCAAAAACTGGGAGGAAGCGATGCAACAGAAAACGATTCAATTTAGTGGCGATGTCTCACTGCCAGCCATAGGGCAGGGAACATGGTATATGGGCGAAGAGGTCAGTCAGCGTAAAACCGAAGTTGATGCACTGCGTGCGGGCATTGATCTTGGTTTAACTCTCATTGATACCGCTGAAATGTATGCCGAAGGCGGTGCCGAAAAGGTGGTTGGTGAAGCTTTATCCGGCCTGCGTGATAAGGTTTTCCTCGTCTCCAAAGTCTATCCGTGGAATGCCGGCGGGCAAAAAGCCATTAACGCTTGCGAAGCCAGTTTACGTCGTCTCAATACCGATTATCTCGATCTCTACTTATTGCACTGGTCTGGCAGTTTCGCGTTTGAAGAGACTGTTGCGGCAATGGAAAAACTGATCGCCCAGGGCAAAATTCGTCGCTGGGGCGTTTCTAATCTTGATTATGCCGACATGCAGGAACTCTGGCAGGTGCCAGGGGGAAATCAATGCGCTACCAATCAGGTGCTTTATCATCTCGGCTCGCGCGGTATTGAATATGATCTGCTACCCTGGTGTCAGCAACAACATATGCCAGTGATGGCATACAGTCCATTGGCGCAGGCTGGGCGCTTACGTAATGGCTTGCTAAAAAACGCAGTGGTCAACGAAATTGCTCATGCTCACAATGTCACTGCGGCGCAAGTTCTGCTGGCGTGGGTGATCAGCCATCAGGGCGTGATGGCGATTCCGAAAGCGGCAACTGTCGCACATGTCCAACAAAATGCGGCAGTGTTGGAATTGACGCTTTCAGGGGAAGAACTGGCGATGCTGGAAAAAGCGTACCCGGCACCAAAAGGAAAAACTGCGCTGGATATGGTGTGATTTGCTGCAAGGCCGGATGCATGCATCCGGCACAGTGACTAACGCAAATTAACGTTTGGCAACGCGAATGGATTGCGCCAGATGTGAAGGTTTCTCTTTGGTGACTTTTTGAGTTTCTGAAGCGTAAGCTGTTTCCACACAAACAAATGTTTTGTAGCCATCATCCGGCATATCGCCCATGCTGACAGAAAGCGCCGGTCCTGGGTTCCAGCCAACGACGTTCAGATGATGCTGGTGGCCTACGGCGATAATACGATTTAACGCCTCGTCATTAATCACACTGCAATCCTGGGCATTCAGATACACGCGGTCGGTACGATCCGGGAATGTCTGGACCCCGTCAGTTAGTGCACCTTCTTTTGCATCATTCACTTTATCAATGTAGCGATCGCCCAGACCACTGACGCTCACCCCGGCAATATCGCCAACATTAAAGTAGGTATGCAGGGCAGAGGTGGTTTCAAATTCGCCATGTGATTCAAGATCGATTTTACAGGTTTTACCCACGCGGAAATGCGCTAATAGCGTAAAGTCGTGCGGCCAGAATTTTTTCGTCTCTTCGCTTTGTGTCAGTTCGAAAGTCAGCGCCACGCCATCGGTATCTTCACTATGTGATTTCAGCGTCCACGGCAGGTTACGGGCAAAACCGTGCGCAGGCAGACCTTGTTGTGCAGCCGGACCAAACCACGGCCAGCAAACCGGTACGCCGCCGCGAATGGCGACACCATTTTTAAACGGGGTATTGTTGCTCAACCACAGAACTTCTTCCTCAGCCGCAGGTTTCCACGAGAGAAGATGAGCGCCCTGTAATGCAAAAGAGGCTTTTACCTGGGGATGATCGACCACAATAAGGTCCAGTTCATCCAGTTTACGACGGGAGAGGACAGGGGTAATTTGTTCGATGACCGGAAGGGCAAAAATTTTCTTAATCATGACGCAGTCCTTTAACTTCATTTCATCAGGTAAAAAAAAGAGCGACCGAAGTCGCTCTTTATAGATCACAGTGTCATCTCAACTTATTTGGAGATGTGAGCGATCAGGTCCAGAACTTTGTTGGAGTAACCGGTTTCGTTGTCGTACCAGGATACCAGTTTCACGAAGTTGTCGTTCAGAGCGATACCTGCTTTAGCATCGAACACGGAAGTGCAAACTTCGCCGTTGAAATCGGTAGATACTACGTCATCTTCGGTGTAGCCCAGAACGCCTTTCATTTCGCCTTCAGCAGCAGCTTTAACGGCAGCTTTGATCTGCTCGTAAGTTGCAGCTTTTTCCAGACGAACGGTCAGGTCAACTACGGATACGTTCGGAGTCGGAACGCGGAACGCCATACCAGTCAGTTTGCCATTCAGTTCTGGCAGTACTTTACCTACAGCTTTAGCAGCACCGGTAGAGGACGGGATGATGTTCTGAGAAGCGCCACGGCCGCCGCGCCAGTCTTTGTGAGACGGGCCGTCAACGGTTTTCTGAGTAGCGGTGGTAGCGTGAACGGTGGTCATCAGACCTTCGATGATGCCGAAGTTATCGTTGATAACTTTAGCCAGCGGAGCCAGGCAGTTGGTGGTGCAGGAAGCGTTGGAAACGATGTCCTGGCCAGCATATTTGTCGAAGTTAGCGCCTTTAACGAACATCGGGGTGTTGTCTTTAGACGGACCAGTCATAACCACTTTTTTCGCACCAGCGGTGATGTGTTTACGAGCAGTTTCGTCAGTCAGGAACAGACCAGTTGCTTCAGCGACAACGTCAACACCAACTTCGTCCCATTTCAGGTTAGCCGGATCACGTTCAGCGGTAACACGGATTTTTTTACCGTTAACGATCAGATGACCGTCTTTCACTTCAACGGTGCCGTCGAAACGACCGTGAGTGGAGTCATATTTCAGCATGTATGCCATGTAATCAGCGTCTAACAGGTCGTTGATTGCAACGATCTCGATGTCAGAACGTTTCTGAGCAGCACGGAAAACAATGCGACCGATACGGCCAAAACCGTTGATACCTACTTTGATAGTCATATATTCCACCAGCTATTTGTTAGTGAATAAAAGGTTGCCTGTAAAATTACAAAAACCTTACGCAGCGTCAAGCGGAATCGTGTCAATCATTGCGACAAATCAATCCTCTGCCTAAGCATTACGCGACTGACTTGCCTCACTCTTCCTTTGTGCCTGAAACCACATGAGGGCGGCGCCGAGAATTTTAAAGGGCAATTATGATAAAAATGTGATTTTCATCACGATTTGGGCGCTGCCATTTCGCTGAGATCAAGTTTAGGACAAATTTTTGCCAGTTGGTGTTAATGTTTTGTTAGAATTGGTCGCGTAATGTGAGCGTGATTAAAGTGAGATGTGAGCAAATGGCTAACAAACCTTCGGCAGACGAACTGAAAAAGAAATTGTCCGAGATGCAGTTTTACGTGACACAGAATCACGGGACCGAGCCGCCATTTACTGGCCGTTTACTGCACAATAAGCGTGACGGCCTTTACCACTGTTTGATCTGCGATGCCCCTCTGTTTCACTCCCAGTCTAAATATGATTCAGGTTGTGGCTGGCCGAGCTTTTACGAACCGGTGAGTGAAGATTCAATTCGTTATATCAAAGACTTGTCACATGGAATGCAGCGCATCGAGATTCGTTGCGGTAACTGTGATGCCCATCTTGGACATGTCTTTCCTGATGGGCCGCAGCCCACAGGCGAACGTTATTGTGTTAACTCAGCCTCTTTACGTTTCACTGATGGTGAAAATGGCGAAGAAATCAACGGTTGAAAAAACGATTCAGCAACTTATTCCACAGGAGCGGAAAAATCATGAATCTTGATGAAATGATCAACAGCATGACGCCTGAGGTTTATCAGCGTTTATCGACCGCTGTTGAACTGGGAAAATGGCCAGATGGCGTTGCGCTGACCGAACAACAAAAAGAGAACTGCCTGCAACTGGTCATGCTTTGGCAAGCTCGAAACAATACCGACGCGCAGCATATGACCATCGACACCAACGGTCAGATGGTGATGAAGAGCAAGCAGCAACTGAAAGAAGATTTTGGTATTACGGCGAAGCCAATTGCTATGTTTAAGTGATGGAGTTATCCCCTTTACAGGTAATTAATAAAGGGGATTGCCTGAAATTAATTGTCCAATCCCTCGTCGATTTCGTTTGTAGCTTTAAACCTTTCCGGAGCTTCACGTTTGTATTAACCCCCTGAATTTTTCATCCCTGAATCCTTTCTTTCGTAAGTAGGGATCACTGCTGAATTTCCCTCTTTTGCGTACCGCCTTCCATCAATCTGTAACCCATTCTCAGGTTTTCTGCGTATTTGTGATCTAAGTTGTAAATCGCAGATCATTATCTGTGTTTTGAAGATTTAATGTTGACCTCAAAAATCATGTGGGTAAGTATGATGGTCATCTAAGCAAAACAAAACACAAAGGATGACGCAATGAAAGCACTGGCTCGGTTTGGCAAGGCCTTTGGCGGCTACAAGATGATTGATGTCCCACGGCCCGTTTGTGGCCCGGAAGATGTGGTGATTGAAATTAAAGCCGCAGCTATCTGTGGCGCAGACATGAAACACTACAACGTTGATAGCGGTTCTGATGAGTTTAACTCTATCCGCGGCCATGAGTTTGCAGGTTGTATTGCGCAGGTTGGTGAAAAAGTCAAAGACTGGAAAGTGGGGCAACGCGTCGTGTCGGATAACAGCGGTCACGTTTGCGGCGTTTGTCCGGCCTGTGAGCAGGGTGATTTTCTGTGTTGTACAGAAAAAGTAAACCTTGGTCTGGATAACAATACCTGGGGCGGTGGTTTTTCCAAATATTGTCTGGTTCCTGGTGAAATTCTCAAAATTCATCGTCATGCGTTGTGGGAAATCCCTGATGGTGTTGATTATGAGGACGCAGCCGTACTTGACCCTATTTGTAATGCCTACAAATCCATCGCGCAGCAATCGAAATTCCTTCCTGGTCAGGATGTGGTCGTCATCGGCACTGGCCCACTCGGGCTGTTCTCCGTACAAATGGCGCGGATTATGGGGGCGGTAAATATCGTCGTCGTTGGTCTGCAAGAAGATGTGGCGGTCCGCTTCCCGGTTGCAAAAGAACTGGGGGCAACGGCAGTAGTAAATGGTTCTACCGAAGATGTGGTGGCGCGCTGCCAGCAAATTTGTGGCAAAGACAATTTGGGACTGGTGATTGAATGCTCCGGTGCCAATATCGCATTGAAACAAGCCATCGAAATGCTCCGCCCGAATGGGGAAGTGGTACGCGTTGGAATGGGCTTCAAACCTCTTGATTTCTCGATTAATGACATTACCGCATGGAACAAAAGCATCATTGGGCATATGGCCTATGACTCCACCTCCTGGCGTAACGCTATCCGGCTATTAGCCAGCGGTGCTATCAACGTCAAACCGATGATCACGCATCGTATTGGCCTTTCGCAATGGCGCGAAGGGTTTGATGCGATGGTCGATAAAACCGCAATCAAAGTGATCATGACTTACGACTTTGATGAATAACTACTCTCCTGAAGGAACGTTATCGCATGGAACAGATAACAAAACCGCATTGTGGTGCACGGCTGGATCGCTTACCGGATTGCCGCTGGCATTCGTCAATGTTTGCCATCGTTGCATTTGGCTTGCTTGTCTGCTGGAGTAATGCCGTTGGTGGCTTGATCCTCGCGCAGCTGAAAGAGTTGGGCTGGACAGATAATTCCACCACCGCCACATTCTCGGCAATCACGACCGCCGGAATGTTTCTCGGTGCGCTGGTGGGCGGCATCATCGGTGACAAAACCGGTCGCAGAAACGCGTTCATCCTCTATGAGGCCATTCATATTGTCTCTATGGTCATTGGCGCTTTCTCGCCGAATATGGATTTCTTGATTGCCTGCCGCTTTGTGATGGGTGTCGGGCTGGGGGCATTACTGGTTACTCTGTTTGCCGGCTTCACCGAATATATGCCCGGTAGAAATCGTGGAACGTGGTCCAGTCGGGTTTCCTTTATTGGCAACTGGTCATATCCGCTCTGTTCATTGATAGCGATGGGACTCACGCCGTTGATTAGCGCAGAGTGGAACTGGCGGGTACAACTGCTTATTCCTGCAATATTGTCGCTTATCGCTACGGCGCTGGCCTGGCGCTACTTTCCTGAATCCCCGCGCTGGCTGGAATCGCGCGGACGGTATCAGGAAGCCGAGAAAGTCATGCGGAGTATAGAAGAAGGCGTCATACGCCAGACGGGTAAACACTTACCGCCAGTGGTTATTGCTGATGACGGTAAAGCGCCACAAGCGGTGCCGTATTCTGCCTTACTGACAGGAGTATTACTAAGACGCGTTATTTTAGGTTCTTGTGTACTTATTGCCATGAACGTTGTGCAGTACACGTTAATTAACTGGTTGCCAACGATATTCATGACCCAGGGAATTAATTTAAAAGACTCCATTGTCTTAAATACTATGAGTATGTTTGGCGCGCCGTTTGGCATTTTTATTGCCATGTTGGTGATGGATAAAATTCCGCGCAAAACAATGGGTGTTGGGCTGTTAATTCTGATTGCGGTGCTCGGGTATATCTATTCACTGCAAACCAGTATGTTGCTCATAACGTTGATTGGTTTCTTCCTGATTACTTTCGTCTATATGTATGTTTGCTATGCCTCGGCAGTGTATGTCCCTGAGATCTGGCCGACAGAGGCCAAACTCCGTGGCTCCGGTCTGGCGAATGCGGTAGGGCGAATCAGTGGTATTGCCGCACCTTATGCCGTCGCAGTGCTGCTCAGTAGTTATGGCGTAACGGGTGTCTTTATTCTTCTGGGGGCGGTTTCAATTATTGTCGCAATTGCTATCGCCACCATTGGAATTGAAACCAAAGGTGTTTCCGTTGAAAGTTTAAGTATTGATGCAGTAGCCAATAAATAATACTGGTGGATTCAAAATGAAAAATTCAAAAGCAATATTGCAGGTACCGGGCACAATGAAAATTATTTCAGCGGAAATACCTGTGCCTAAAGAAGATGAAGTTTTGATTAAAGTAGAATATGTCGGTATTTGTGGTTCAGATGTACATGGTTTTGAATCAGGCCCGTTTATTCCGCCTAAAGACCCAAATCAAGAAATTGGCCTTGGTCATGAATGCGCCGGGACGGTTGTGGCTGTGGGGAGCCGCGTGCGCAAATTTAAACCGGGGGATCGGGTAAATATCGAACCTGGCGTTCCTTGCGGTCACTGTCGTTACTGTCTGGAAGGCAAATATAACATCTGCCCGGACGTTGATTTTATGGCGACACAACCCAACTACCGCGGCGCATTAACGCACTATCTGTGTCATCCGGAGAGCTTTACTTACAAACTGCCCGACAATATGGACACGATGGAAGGGGCGCTGGTGGAGCCTGCGGCGGTCGGGATGCACGCCGCCATGCTGGCAGATGTTAAACCGGGTAAGAAGATAATTATTCTGGGAGCAGGTTGTATTGGTTTGATGACGTTGCAAGCGTGCAAATGCCTGGGAGCAACAGAAATTGCCGTCGTTGATGTGCTGGAAAAACGTCTGGCAATGGCGGAACAGCTTGGCGCGGCAATGGTCATCAATGGCGCTAAACAAGACACTATTGCGTGCTGTCAGCAATTTACCGAAGACATGGGCGCAGATATTGTTTTTGAAACTGCGGGTTCTGCGGTAACGGTAAAACAAGCTCCCTATCTGGTGATGCGCGGTGGAAAAATTATGATTGTCGGCACAGTACCCGGCGATTCGGCCATCAATTTTCTCAAAATCAATCGGGAAGTCACCATCCAGACGGTTTTCCGCTATGCCAACCGTTATCCGGTCACGATTGAAGCTATTTCATCAGGGCGATTCGATGTGAAATCGATGGTAACGCATATTTACGATTACCAGGATGTACAACAGGCATTTGAAGAGTCGGTTAACAACAAACGCGACATTATTAAAGGCGTTATTAAACTTAGCGATTAATTACTACGGGAGAACGGAATATGCTAGCAGATATCAGATTTTGGGAAAATGATGCCACCAATAAACATTATGCTATTGCCCATTTTAATGTATGGAATGCTGAAATGTTAATGGGGGTTATCGACGCAGCAGAAGAAGCAAAATCACCGGTTATTATTTCTTTTGGTACGGGATTTGTCGGAAATACCTCATTCGAAGATTTCTCGCATATGATGGTATCAATGGCACAAAAAGCAACGGTACCGGTAATTACCCACTGGGATCATGGCCGGAGTATGGAAATTATCCATAACGCCTGGACTCATGGAATGAACTCCTTAATGCGTGATGCATCCGCGTTTGATTTCGAAGAAAATATTCGTTTAACCAAAGAGGCTGTTGATTTCTTCCATCCGCTGGGTATTCCGGTAGAGGCGGAATTAGGACATGTCGGTAATGAAACCGTTTATGAGGAAGCGCTGGCGGGCTATCACTATACCGATCCTGACCAGGCCGCAGAATTTGTTGAACGCACGGGCTGTGACTCATTGGCTGTCGCCATTGGCAACCAGCATGGGGTTTATACGTCAGAGCCACAATTGAACTTTGAGGTCGTCAAACGCGTGCGCGATGCCGTTTCTGTTCCGCTGGTTTTACATGGCGCATCGGGGATCAGTGATGCTGATATTAAAACCGCGATTTCATTGGGTATAGCGAAAATCAATATTCATACTGAACTGTGCCAGGCCGCAATGGTGGCAGTGAAAGAAAATCAGGATCAGCCTTTCTTGCACCTGGAGCGAGAAGTCCGTAAAGCAGTTAAAGAAAGGGCATTAGAAAAAATCAAATTATTTGGTTCAGACGGCAAGGCGGAATAATGTAATGGACAATCTTGAAGTTATATGTATAGGTGGCGCTATCATTGATATTCCATTACAGCCGGTCAGTAAAAAAATTTTTGACGTAGATTCTTATCCGCTTGAAAGAATAGCAATGACCACGGGAGGCGACGCAATCAATGAAGCAACGATTATTTCTCGCCTGGGGCATCGCACGGCATTAATGAGCCGCATTGGTAAAGATGCCGCAGGACAATTTATTCTCGACCATTGTTGCAAAGAGAATATTGATATTCAAAGCCTGAAACAGGACGTCAGCGTAGATACCTCTATTAACGTTGGACTTGTAACGGAGGATGGCGAGCGGACATTTGTCACTAATCGCAACGGCAGTTTGTGGAAATTGAATATTAATGATGTCGACTTTGTACGGTTTTCTCAGGCAAAGTTATTATCGCTAGCAAGTATATTCAACAGTCCACTATTGGATGGTAAAGCGCTAACTGAAATTTTTACGCAAGCGAAAGCCCGGCAGATGATCATTTGTGCCGATATGATCAAGCCTCGTCTGAATGAAACACTGGATGATATTCGCGAAGCATTGCGTTATGTCGATTATCTGTTTCCAAATTTTGCCGAGGCAAAATTACTCACCGGAAAAGAGACGTTGGATGAAATTGCTGACTGCTTTCTTGAGTGCGGTGTAAAAACGGTAGTAATTAAGACGGGTAAAAACGGCTGCTTTATCAAGCGTGGTGAAATGACGATGACGGTACCAGCAGTAGCGGGAATTACGGCCATCGACACCATTGGCGCGGGCGATAACTTTGCTTCTGGTTTTATTGCGGCACTGCTGGAAGGTAAAGAGCTGCGTGAATGCGCGCGCTTTGCCAATGCAACGGCAGCTATATCGGTACTGAGTGTTGGTGCCACCACCGGTGTGAAAAACAGAAAGCTGGTCGAACAATTGCTGGAAGAATATGAAGGGTAATGAAGGCAAATGAAAATGATACCTTTAGGCACAACGGATATAACGCTTTCACGGATGGGGTTGGGGACATGGGCCATTGGCGGTGGTCCTGCATGGAATGGCGATCTCGATCGGCAAATTTGTATTGATACGATTATTGAAGCTCATCGTTGCGGTATTAACCTGATTGATACTGCGCCAGGATATAACTTTGGCAATAGTGAAGTTATTGTCGGCCAGGCGTTAAAACAATTGCCACGCGAACAAATTGTCGTCGAAACGAAATGCGGTATTGTCTGGGAACGAGAAGGCAGTTTATTCAACAAAGTCGGCGATCGTCAGTTGTACAAAAACCTCTCTCCTGAATCTATCCGCGAAGAAGTCGATGCCAGCTTGCAACGTCTCGGCATTGACTACATCGATATTTACATGACGCACTGGCAGTCGGTGCCACCTTGTTTTACGCCGATTGCAGAAACCGTAGCAGTACTTAATGAGCTGAAGGCTGAGGGGAAGATTCGTTCGATAGGCGCTGCTAATGTCGAAGCTGATCATATACGCGAATATCTGCGATATGGTGAGCTGGATATTATTCAGGCGAAATATAGCATCCTCGATCGGGCAATGGAAAACGAACTGCTGCCGCTATGTCGGGATAACGGCATTGTGGTTCAGGTCTATTCACCGTTAGAGCAGGGGCTGCTGACAGGTACCATCACTCGCGATTATATTCCAGGCGGCGCACGGGCAAATAAAGTTTGGTTCCAGCGTGAAAACATGCTCAAAGTGATTGATATGCTTGAACAGTGGCGGCCACTTTGTGCGCGTTATCAGTGCACAATTCCTACTCTGGCGCTGGCGTGGATATTAAAACAGAGCGATTTAATCTCCATTCTTAGCGGAGCAACTGCGCCTGAACAGGTACGTGAAAATGTGGCGGCGCTGAATATCAACTTATCGGATGCAGACGCAACATTGATGAGGGAAATGGCAGAGGCCCTGGAGCGTTAACTACCCCACACGATCCACCTCTGTTTCTGTGAAAACCGTGATGAAAATCTGTGATTCAAACAGGTTATTTTGAAAGTAAACATCGCTTATGCGATAATCGCGCTAATGTGATGTAAAAAGAGACAGGGGTGTAATCGTGGCGGCAAAAGACAGGATTCAGGCAATTAAACAGATGGTTGCCAACGATAAAAAAGTAACGGTTTCGAATTTGAGCTCGATTTTTCAGGTAACCGAAGAAACTATTCGCCGCGATCTTGAGAAGCTGGAAGATGAAGGCTTTTTGACCAGAACTTATGGTGGCGCTGTTTTAAATACAGCGATGCTGACGGAAAATATCCATTTCTATAAGCGAGCTTCGTCGTTTTATGAAGAGAAGCAGCTTATTGCTCGCAAGGCGCTGCCGTTTATCGACAATAAAACGACGATGGCAGCCGATTCCAGTAGTACCGTTATGGAATTGCTCAAATTGTTGCAGGACCGTAGTGATCTGACGTTGCTAACCAACTCGGCAGAAGCTATTCATGTTCTGGCTCAGTCAGAAATTAAAGTTGTTTCAACCGGTGGGGAACTGAACAAAAACACGCTTTCTCTGCAAGGACGAATTACTAAAGAGATCATCAGTCGTTATCACGTCGATATTATGGTAATGAGTTGTAAAGGTCTTGATATTAACAGTGGCGCGCTGGACTCGAACGAAGCGGAAGCGGAGATCAAAAAGACAATGATCCGCCAGGCGACAGAAGTTGCGTTATTAGTCGATCACTCCAAGTTTGATCGCAAAGCTTTTGTTCAGTTAGCTGACTTTAGTCATATTAATTACATAATAACTGATAAATCACCGGGTGCAGAATGGGAAGAGTTTTGCAAAGACAATAATATCCAGCTTGTGTGGTAGCTTAAACACACGTTGTCAATGTTATTTGTTCCAGCGCCCGTGAAATAAAATGATGATAAAAATGCGGCAAGTGAGTTTGCCGCAATTGCTACCTTTTTTAGCAAAATTCGAGGCACCAAATGGAACAATATGATCAAATTGGCGCAAGACTGGACCGCTTGCCTTTGGCCCGGTTTCATTATCGTATATTTGGCATAATCAGCTTTAGTCTGTTATTAACGGGGTTTTTAAGTTATTCAGGCAATGTTGTTTTAGCAAAGCTGGTAAGCAATGGATGGTCAAATAATTTCCTCAATGCTGCTTTTACGTCGGCATTGATGTTTGGTTATTTCATCGGTTCGCTTGCCGGTGGATTCATTGGTGATTACTGTGGACGGCGTCGGGCATTTCGCATGAACCTTCTGATTGTCGGTATTGCGGCGACAGGCGCTTCTTTCGTCCCTGATATGTACTGGCTCATCTTCTTTCGCTTCCTTATGGGGACAGGAATGGGGGCGCTGATTATGGTTGGCTATGCTTCATTTACTGAGTTTATTCCCGCTCTGGTTCGTGGAAAATGGTCCGCGCGACTCTCATTTGTCGGCAACTGGTCGCCCATGTTGTCAGCGGCGATTGGCGTTGTCGTTATCGCTTTCTTCAGTTGGCGCATAATGTTTCTGCTGGGCGGTATTGGGATAATATTAGCATGGTTACTCTCTGGTAAATATTTTATTGAGTCGCCTCGTTGGCTGGCGGGTATTGGACAATTACCGGGAGCAGAAAGGCAACTTCGTGAAGTAGAGCAGCAAATCGAAAAAGAGAAGGGTATTCATCTACCACCACTTGCTTTGAGGCAAAGCGAAAGTCGGAGTCATGAAATCAGTGGTACTTTTTGGTTGCTATTTAAAGGCGAGATGTTGCGGCGCACGTTAGTCGCGATTACGGTTTTAATTGCAATGAATATTTCGCTTTATACTATCACCGTATGGATACCGACCATATTTGTTAACTCTGGTATTGATGTTGATAAATCGATATTAATGACCGCTGTTATTATGATTGGTGCTCCGGTTGGAATATTTATAGCTGCATTAGTTATTGATCACTTTCCTCGCCGATTATTTGGCTCGTCTTTGCTTATAATTATTGCTGTGTTGGGATATATATATTCTATACAAACTACAGAATGGGCTATTTTAGGCTATGGCCTGGTGATGATCTTCTTTCTTTATATGTATGTTTGTTTCGCGTCGGCGGTGTATATCCCGGAACTTTGGCCAACCCATTTACGCCTGCGCGGCTCGGGATTTGTTAATGCAGTAGGACGAATCGTCGCGGTCTTCACTCCGTATGGCGTCGCGGCGTTATTAACGCATTATGGTTCGATAACGGTCTTTATGGTGCTTGGTGTCATGTTGGTGTTATGTGCGCTGGTCCTCTCCATTTTTGGCATCGAAACGCGAAAGGTGTCGCTGGAACGAATTTCTGGTGTGAATTGAATTTTCGCTGATTGTGTCAATTGCCAGACGCAGCTGGCGTGTTTATCTGGCCTACGATGTAATTAAGGAATTGTAGGCCAGAGATGGATCTGACTAATTTTATCCCTGCGTCTCTTCCCAGTCTGCCAGCGTGTACAATGTTGCCCCGGCAACTGACATCTCCATAAACGCGTGCGCACTGTCCTGCGGCTGGATATTCACACCGCGACAGCCATCGGTAATCACGTTCACCTTATAACCTAACTGTAACGCGTCCAGGACGGTAAACTTCACGCAATAGTCCGTAGCCAGCCCCATAATGATCAGTTCATTGATTTCATGGTCGCGCAACCAGCCATCGAGCTCGGTTTTCTGCCGCCGCCCGTTATCAAAAAAGGCACTGTAACTGTCGACTAAAGGATTTTCGCCTTTGTGAAACACGGCATCAATCGACTTTTGCGCCAGCAGAGGGTGCAACGCTGCACCTTCGCTGTGTTGCACACAGTGATCGGGCCAGAAGGTTTGCGGTAGGCCATCAAGCTGACCCTGTGTATAAGGCTCTACACCTTGCTGGCTGGCGAAGCTGCCGTGATTGGCCGGATGCCAGTCCTGACTGGCGACGACCGCTTCACCGCGTGCTTTGCACCAACTTATCAGGGCATTAGCAACATCAACCGTGCTATCGCCTTCGGCAACAGCCAGCGCACCGCCAGCGCAGAAATCATTTTGTAAATCGACCAGTAACAGAGCTCGTTGGGGCATTACAGTCTCCTTAATCATCCGGCGTCAGTTCGCCGCGCAGGTTTTGGCTCATGGCCTTGCGAATGGTTTCGGTATCCAGTCCCTGGCTGAGCAGGTAGTGCAGTTTGGTTAGCGTGGCTTCTACGGTCATATCCGCACCGCCAATAACACCGGCATGGGCGAGGGCGTTACCGGTGGCATAACCGCCCATATTGACTTTACCGGACATGCATTGTGTCAGGTTAACCACCACAATTCCGCGATCGCTGGCTTCTTGTAATTCTTGCAGGAATGCTTTGTTTTGCGGCGCATTACCCACGCCATAAGAGCGCAGAATCAACGCCTTAACCGGTTGACGCAGGAAGTTACGTACGACGTCGGCAGAAATCCCCGGATAAATCGTCACTACGCCGATCGGCTGTGGTGTAATCGGATGAACGATCAGCTCACCAGTGCCGTGTGGGGCGGGCGGTGTATTTAAACGGCGAATATGAATACCCGCTTCCAGTAACGGTGGAAGGTTTGGTGACGCGAAGGCATCAAAACCATCGGCATGGGCTTTGGTGGTGCGGTTGCCGCGATACAGGCGATTATTAAAAAAGAGTGTGACTTCGTTGATGGGATAGTTCGCCGCAACGTACAACGCATTAAGCAAATTGATTTGTCCGTCAGAGCGTAACTCGGCTAATGGGATTTGTGACCCTGTCACAATAACCGGTTTTCCGAGGTTCTCCAGCATGAACGACAGCGCAGAGGCGGTATACGCCATCGTGTCGGTGCCGTGCAGAATGACAAAACCATCGTACTCGTCATAGTGCGCTTTAATATCTTCAGCAATATGCTGCCAGTCCTCTGGCGTCATATCAGAAGAATCCATCAGCGGCGTGTATTCATGAATGGTGAAATCCGGCATCTCCGGGCGATGGAACTCTGGCATCAGCGCCAGCTGGCGTTGTAGATGGCCCGACACCGGAATATATCCCTGCTCGGAACGCTGCATCCCGATGGTCCCGCCCGTGTAGGCAACGTAAATTGATTTCTTTTGCATGATATTGATATGAATGATACCGAAAGAGCAAAAGTATATACGTGAGGGGCAGCAAGCGCACCTGGATACTCTGTGGATATGAGAAAAGCCCGGCGGAACAGAGGGATTAGCGTTCCGCCGGAGAAAAATGGTTAATCCTGCAACGCATAGGTTACGGTCGTGACTACACGCACCGTTTTGTTTATCGCCGAGGGATCATCTTCATCACTGCCACTGGCGAAAATCTGGAACACGCCTTGTGACGCATCGCTAATGGACCCCACCTGACTACCTGAATCCGTCGCAAACTGTAATGCTGCGTTGCGTGCGTCTTTCGTTGCGGCAGCAATCATCTCCGCGCGAACTGCGCCAATACCATTAAAGCGATAGGCGATTTTGCTATCAGCGATCGCGCCATCTGTGGCGATTTGCAGGTCGTTTAGTTTCGCGACGACTTTTTCGACGGCAGCAACGTTATGCGTTTTTATCGTAACAGACCCGTCAGCGTTATAGCGTGGCATCGTCGGATCATCTTTGAGGTAAAAGGCATCCGTTCGCTTACTTGTCCATTGACCCACGTTGATCTCTTTGTCGTTAATCCCCTGAGCGTGGAATTCGGCAACAATCTTTTTCTGCGCATCTTCAAGTTTCGGGAACAGTTCGCCAGGAACATTACCCTTAAAGTTGATAGCAATTGTTAATTCAGCCGTATCTGCGCGAACTTCTTTTTCTGAAAGCCCCCGCACGTTCACATAACGGTTGTTGGTTTTTAGATGTTTAACACCATCGCCAACAAAATAACCACAGGCGCTGATCCCCAGTCCGAGGACAATAGCGGCAATTAAAGAGGGTGCCTTATTCACTGATGACTCCATAACAGATGCTAAATGAGCAAGGGAATGTAGTGGAGAGAGGGAGTGAAAGACAGTCCGGTTCAGGAGTGTGGCCGACAGCATATCGGCCACATATTTGCAGGAATTAACGCACGTTGGCGCAGGTCAGGCAAAACGCGTAACGGTTTTGCGGATCGTTAAAGGCCGCCAGCTTGTCGCTTTCGCTTTTAACGGTTGAAGCGACCGAGGCCAGCGGCGCAGGCAGCATGGCCTGGAGCGTATCTGGCAGCATTGCCCGTACTGAACCTGACATATTGTCCATCACCTTGTCGAAGAAGGTCGGTTCATCGACGTAATATTCCAGATGCCATTGTTTCAGTTTTGCCAGTTCAGCCGCTTTGGCAACCGCATCATCGAAATCACCGAGACTATCGACCAGCCCATTCGCTTTTGCATCCTGACCGGTCCAGACATGGCCCTGGGCGATTTTATCAATCTGCTCTGGCGTCGAATTACGCGAATCAGCAACCAGCGTGATAAAGCGTTTATAGCCGTTCTCAATGCTCAATTGCATCATCTGCTGCACTTCTGGCGGCAGTGATTTAGTGATGGAAACATCTGCCAATGGTGATGTAGACACGCCATCGGTATGTACACCAATCGAATCAAGGCTGTTTTCTACAGTGGTGATCACGCCGAAGATCCCGATAGAACCGGTCAGGGTGCTCGGGTTAGCCACAATGTAATTGGCCGGCGTGGAGATCCAGTAACCACCGGATGCTGCCATACCGCCCATTGACACAACCACAGGCTTGCCAGCGGCTCTGGCAGCTGCCAGTTCAGAGCGAATCACTTCAGAAGCCGTTACGCTTCCGCCAGGGCTGTTTACGCGCAGAACGATCGCTTTCACTTTCGGATCAAGGCGAGCGTCACGGATTTGTGCCGCAGTCGTATCGCCGCCAACATTCCCCTGAGTTTCTTCGCCATCCATAATCGCGCCATTAGCGAAGACGACACCGATGCTGTCGCCGGTATCTGCCGGAGTTTTCAGTGCGTAATCGTAATAACTGATGGCGCGATAATTTTTATCAGCCTTGCTCCAGCCAAACTCTTTGGTCAGGGCTTTTTCAATTTCGGCATTCGTTGCCAGCGCGTCGACCAGTTTGTTGTCCAGCGCGTACTTCGCAGTATCGCCGCCCGTTTCGGTTAAGCCAGCAAGTAGCCCTTGCGCCCCAGGGAATACCTGCTGGGCAGAGATCTGGCGGTTAGCGGCAACGGTGTTGAGATAGTTTTGCCACAGTTCGCCAATCCAACGGCTATCGGCTTCGCGAGCCGCCGGGGACATATCATCACGAATAAACGGTTCAACGGCAGATTTATACGTACCCACGCGGAACACATGGGTGGAAACTTTCAGCTTATCCAGCAACGATTTGTAGTACAGACCGTTGGTGGCAAAACCGTGCAGATCAACCACGCCTTGCGGGGACAGCCAAATTTTGTTGGCGAAACTGGCGAGGTAATATTGCCCCTGGCTATAGTTCTCACCAATGGCATAAACCGGTTTACCGCTGTCACGAAACTCTTTCAGAGCCTTACCAATATATTGCATGGAAGGTTGATCGCCGCCCGCAAAGTTTTTCAGATCCATCACGATACCGGTGATATTCCGGTCATCTTTAGCCTGGCGAATCGTGTTCACGATATCAAACAGCGAATTTTCCTGCAGACGATCGGAACTGGCGCCAAGCAGCTGGCGGCTCAACTTACTAAACCGCTGCGAACTGTCGGGCTTATCGACGATCACGCCTGAAATATCGAGCAGTAGTGCGCCACGACCGGCGGTTTCTTTGGTATCGCTACTACTGACCTGCATCCAGATCCCCACGCCAACCAGCACGAGGAAAATAAAGAACAGGTTAAGTACCATTTCACGGACAAAATTGAGCAGACGCCACGTCCATTTAAAAAATCCGGCAATAAATCGCCAAAGGGTTCGCATGTATTCTCCCAGACTAAAGGTCACACCTGTTGCAGGTGCAATAGATGTGGTTATCGTAATGACCCAACCGGCACTTGTCAGCAGGAATCGCGGACTGTGCTGTAACAAAATCCACTCTCGTGTTAATTTTGTGAATAAACATCATGACAGGAGTTAATCAAATGGATGCACTCGAACTATTGATCAACCGCCGAAGCGCCTCACGTCTGGCTGAACCTGCGCCGACTGGCGAACAACTGCAAAATATCCTGCGTGCCGGAATGCGTGCACCGGACCATAAGTCCATGCAACCGTGGCATTTTTTTGTGATTGAAGGGCAAGGCCGCGAACGTTTCAGTATCGTGCTGCAACAGGGTGCAATTGCTGCGGGTAGTGATGATAAAGCTATCGACAAAGCCCGTAATGCCCCGTTCCGTGCGCCGCTCATCATCACCGTGGTGGCGAAATGTGAAGAAAATCATAAAGTCCCGCGTTGGGAGCAGGAGATGTCAGCAGGTTGCGCGGTTATGGCGATGCAAATGGCGGCGGTTGCCCAGGGCTTTGGCGGCATCTGGCGTAGTGGCGGGTTAACCGAAAGTCCGGTGGTGCGCGAGGCGTTCGGTTGCCGGGAGCAGGATAAAATTGTCGGCTTTCTCTATCTCGGCACGCCGCAATTGAAAGCGTCAACGTCGATTAACGTTCCGGATCCGACGCCGTTTGTGACTTATTTTTGATAATTTTCGCAAAACTGTCTGGATTATGAGCAAAGGCGCAGGAATTCAGACACTCTCACTTATCACTTCACGGAATGAAGGTTACCATACCCGGATTGCATTGACAGGAGATGTCCATGAGCGAGAACTCGATTCGTTTGACCCAATACAGCCACGGAGCAGGTTGCGGCTGTAAAATTTCCCCAAAAGTGTTGGAAACCATTCTGCACAGCGAGCAGGCGAAGTTTGTTGATCCGAATTTGCTCGTGGGTAACGAAACCCGCGACGATGCGGCAGTATATGATCTTGGTAATGGCACCAGTGTCATCAGCACCACCGATTTCTTTATGCCGATCGTTGATAATCCTTTCGATTTTGGTCGCATTGCGGCGACTAACGCCATCAGCGATATCTTCGCGATGGGCGGCAAACCGATTATGGCCATTGCGATCCTTGGCTGGCCGATTAATAAACTTTCCCCGGAAATTGCCCGCGAAGTGACGGAAGGTGGACGCTATGCATGTCGTCAGGCGGGTATTGCGCTGGCTGGCGGTCACTCCATCGATGCGCCGGAGCCGATTTTTGGTCTGGCGGTTACGGGGATCGTACCGACCGAGCGAGTGAAGAAAAACAGTACCGCACAAGCCGGATGCAAACTGTTCCTGACGAAACCTCTGGGGATTGGCGTTCTCACCACGGCTGAGAAAAAATCACTGCTCAAACCAGAGCATCAGGGGCTGGCGACGGAAGTGATGTGCCGGATGAATATCGCGGGTGCGTCATTTGCCAACATTGAAGGCGTAAAAGCGATGACCGACGTCACCGGTTTTGGTCTGCTGGGCCATTTGAGTGAAATGTGCCAGGGGGCAGGCGTGCAGGCTCGCGTCGATTATGAAGCGATCCCGAAACTGCCGGGCGTGGAAGAGTACATTAAACTGGGCGCTGTGCCGGGTGGCACCGAACGCAACTTTGCCAGTTACGGCCATTTGATGGGCGAAATGCCGCGTGAAGTACGCGATCTGTTGTGCGATCCGCAAACTTCTGGTGGTCTGCTGCTGGCGGTTATGCCGGAAGCTGAAAATGAAGTCAAAGCTACCGCAGCCGAGTTTGGCATTGAACTGACGGCGATTGGCGAGCTGGTGCCTGCGCGTGGCGGTCGTGCCATGGTTGAGATCCGTTAATTCAATGCGGTTGTTTATAGCCGAAAAACCGAGTCTGGCACGCGCTATTGCTGATGTCCTGCCCAAACCGCACCGTAAAGGCGATGGCTTTATCGAGTGCGGCAATGGTCAGGTGGTGACCTGGTGTATCGGTCACCTGCTTGAGCAGGCGCAACCAGACGTCTACGACAGCCGCTATGCGCGCTGGAATCTGGCGGATTTGCCGATTGTCCCGGAAAAGTGGCAACTGCAACCGCGCCCCTCCGTAACCAAACAACTTAACGTCATTAAACGCTTTCTGCATGAAGCCAGCGAAATTGTTCATGCCGGTGACCCGGATCGTGAAGGGCAATTGCTGGTGGATGAAGTGCTGGACTACCTGCAACTGGCACCGGAAAAGCGCCAGCAAGTTCAGCGTTGCTTGATCAACGACCTGAACCCGCAGGCGGTTGAGCGGGCGATCGATCGTCTTCGCTCCAATAGCGAGTTTGTACCGCTATGCGTTTCTGCACTGGCGCGAGCGCGTGCCGATTGGCTATACGGTATCAATATGACCCGCGCGTATACCATTCTCGGTCGCAATGCTGGCTATCAGGGTGTGCTTTCTGTTGGGCGCGTACAGACTCCCGTTCTTGGGCTGGTGGTGCGGCGCGATGAAGAAATAGAAAACTTCGTGGCAAAAGATTTCTTTGAAGTCAAAGCGCACATTGTGACGCCTGCCGATGAACGATTTACCGCCATCTGGCAGCCTAGCGAAGCGTGCGAGCCGTACCAGGATGAAGAAGGGCGTTTATTGCATCGCCCGCTGGCGGAGCATGTGGTTAACCGCATCAGCGGTCAACCGGCTATTGTCACCAGCTATAACGATAAACGGGAATCAGAATCCGCGCCGCTGCCGTTTTCGCTTTCGGCGTTGCAGATTGAAGCGGCAAAACGCTTTGGTCTGAGTGCGCAGAACGTGCTTGATATCTGCCAGAAGCTATACGAAACGCACAAGCTAATCACTTATCCGCGTTCCGATTGTCGTTATTTGCCAGAAGAACATTTTGCCGGACGCCACGCGGTGATGAATGCCATCAGCGTTCATGCACCGGGGCTATTGCCGCAGCCGGTGGTTGACCCGAATTTACGCAACCGCTGCTGGGATGACAAAAAGGTCGATGCTCACCACGCCATTATCCCGACCGCGCGTAGTTCTGCCATCAACCTGACGGAGAACGAATCGAAGGTCTATAACCTGATTGCTCGTCAATACCTGATGCAGTTCTGCCCGGATGCGGTGTTCCGCAAGTGTGTTATCGAACTGGAAATAGCCAAAGGCAAATTTGTCGCTAAAGCCCGTTTTCTTGCCGAAGCAGGCTGGCGCACGCTGTTAGGCAGCAAAGAGCGCGATGAAGAAAACGACGGCACACCACTGCCTGTAGTCGCGAAAGGCGATGAGTTGCTGTGTGAAAAAGGTGAAGTGGTAGAGCGGCAAACCCAGCCGCCACGTCATTTCACCGATGCGACCTTGCTCTCCGCGATGACCGGGATCGCGCGCTTTGTGCAGGACAAAGATCTGAAAAAGATCCTTCGTGCGACCGATGGTCTGGGGACAGAAGCAACGCGTGCCGGGATTATTGAACTGTTGTTCAAGCGTGGTTTCCTGAGCAAAAAAGGGCGCTATATCCACTCCACCGACGCCGGAAAAGCGTTATTCCATTCGCTGCCAGAAATGGCTACGCGACCGGACATGACCGCGCACTGGGAATCGGTGCTGACGCAAATCAGCGAAAAGCAGTGTCGCTACCAGGACTTTATGCAGCCGCTGGTGGGGACGCTATATCAGCTAATTGATCAAGCCAAACGTACGCCGGTACGGCAGTTTCGCGGCATAGTGGCTCCGGGCAGTGGTGGCAGTGCTGATAAGAAAAAGGCTGCTCCGCGTAAACGTAGTGCGAAAAAAAGTCCGCCATCAGAAGAAGCGGGCAGTGGAGTGATAACATAAAGGTCGGATGCCTGAATCACAACTCACTGATACAGCACCTTTCTTAGGCCGGATAAGGCGTTCACGCCGCATCCGGCAGATGCCTGATGCGGCGCTAATGATTTAAATCACACCTTGCGCCAGCATCGCATCGGCAACCTTCACAAAACCGGCAATGTTCGCGCCCTGTACGTAGTTGGTTTGCTCACCTTCACCGCCGTGTTCAACACAAGCGTGGTGGATATCCAGCATAATGTGATGCAAACGGGCGTCGACTTTCTCGGCTTTCCAGCCCAGACGCGCAGCGTTTTGCGCCATTTCCAGGCCCGATGTTGCTACACCGCCAGCATTAGCCGCTTTACCCGGAGCAAACAGTACGCCTGCCTGCTGGAACAGTTCAGTCGCTTCGATGGTGGTTGGCATATTTGCCCCTTCGGCGACGGCTTTAACGCCATTGGCGATAAGCTGATGCGCGGCATCTACGTCCAGTTCGTTCTGGGTGGCGCAAGGCAGGGCGATATCAACCGGCACGGACCACGGCTGTTGGCCTTCGAGATAGACCAAGCCAAATTCTTTGGCGTAATCTGCCACTCGACCATCGCGGCTGGCTTTGATTTCGATAAGACGCGCCAGTTTCTCTTTTGTGAATCCGCTTTCATCAACCACTGTGCCGCTGGAGTCTGATGCCGTGACCACGCGAGCGCCAAATTCCATCGCTTTTTCGATAGCGTACTGGGCGACGTTGCCGGAGCCAGAAACGGAAACGCGCATTCCTTCAAAACCCATACCGTGGCGTTTCAGCATTGCTTCAGTGAAATAAACCAGACCGTAACCGGTGGCTTCCGGACGAATAAGACTGCCGCCAAAAGAAAGACCCTTACCGGTGAAGACGCAGGCGGTATTGTTAGACAGCTTTTTCATCATCCCTGCCATAAAGCCCACTTCACGACCACCAACGCCGATATCACCTGCCGGAACGTCGGTATCCGCGCCCAGGTGGCGATACAGTTCGGTCATCAGTGCCTGGCAGAAACGCATCACTTCGCCTTCGCTTTTCCCTTTCGGGTCGAAATCGCTGCCGCCTTTACCACCGCCCATCGGCAGGGTAGTCAGGGCATTTTTGAAGGTTTGCTCGAAGCCAAGGAATTTAAGAATGGAGAGGTTAACTGAGGGATGGAATCGCATACCGCCTTTGTACGGGCCGATGGCGGAGCTGAACTGCACGCGCCATGCGCGGTTGACCTGCACCTGGTTGCGATCGTCAACCCATACCACGCGAAACTGGATCACGCGCTCCGGTTCAACCAGGCGCTCCAGTAATGACATCTGGCGATATTGGGGATTTTGTTCAAGAAAAGGCCAGAGAGTAGTCATTACTTCACGAACGGCCTGCGCGAACTCGGTTTGATTCGGGTCGCGCTTTTGTACATGGTTGAGGAATGACTCCAGAGAATATGTCTGATCCATAGATATAAAACCCTTATATATTAAGACGATTGTGCGTATGTTGTTTGTTTTGCAGTTTTCGACTATACCATCAAGAATGTGACGGTAAGCAAGTAAAAAATGGCACCGGAAAGCAAATTAATAATGTGAGGAATTTATAAACGCCGCCTAATGCCGGATACATCTTCTTCGGCCTACCAAAATGGGGACATTTGGTGGATAAGGCATTCACGTCGCATCCGGCAACCAGACGCTAAAGTTTTCCCGCCAGGTTACCGTTATCAGTAGCAGAGACAACGAAATATAAGGAGTTTCCTGTGAATCGAGTATTGCTCGCCGTAGCGTTGGTATTCCCGTTTTTTGCGCTGGCTAATCAGCATTATCGTCCGGATGTGCAGGTAAATGTGCCGCCGGAAGTGTTTAATTCTGGCGGCCAGTCGGCGCAGCCTTGTAGCCAGTGCTGCGTTTATCAGGATCAAAACTATTCTGAAGGGGCAGTGATTAAAGCAGAGGGAATACTGTTGCAATGCCAGCGGGATGATAAAACCATTAGCACTAATCCGCTGGTCTGGCGGCGCGTAAAGCCATAAACGCCTTTAATAGTGGAATGTCAGCAGGGGCCAGCGGATATTGCATCGCCTCTTCAGGTGAGCACCAGACCAACGCCTGATGCTCATGTGCCTGTAACGTCCCGTGGAAGTCGGGTACGTGCCAGGCATGAAGATTGATAATACGCCCTGAAACTTCCCGTTGGTGGCTGGCTACATATTTCCCGATGATAGCATCGATACCGAGCTCTTCACGCAGCTCGCGTATCAGCGCCTGCGGCTGGCTTTCTCCTGGTTCGACTTTACCGCCAGCAAGCTCCCATAACCCCGCCTGATCGCTATGCGCAGGGCGTTGCGCGATTAAAATTTTGCCATCCCGTTCGATAATGGCGGCAACAACATCAATCATTTCCATAAATTACACACGGTCGAATACAGGAAAAATGCCATAATATCCGCAGTGTTGCCCGAGCTGAAGGGTTTTATTTCTTAAGGAGTACCCGTGTTAGACCGCCATCTTCATCCCCGAATTAAGCCTTTGTTGCATCAGTGCGTGCGGGTTCTGGATAAACCTGGCATTACACCTGATGGTTTAACGTTAGTGGGATTTGCCATCGGCGTGCTGGCACTGCCGTTTCTGGCACTGGACTGGTATCTGGCGGCGCTGATTGCCATTTTACTGAACAGGTTGCTTGATGGTCTGGACGGTGCGCTGGCGCGGCGCAGAGGGTTAACCGACGCGGGGGGCTTTCTCGATATTTCGTTGGATTTTCTTTTTTACGCGCTGGTACCGTTCGGGTTTATTCTCGCCGCACCGGAACAAAATGCGCTGGCGGGCGGCTGGCTGCTGTTTGCGTTTATCGGCACGGGCAGCAGTTTTCTCGCATTTGCTGCACTGGCGGCGAAACATCAGATTGATAATCCCGGTTATGCGCACAAATCGTTTTACTATCTGGGCGGGTTAACAGAAGGCAGCGAGACGATTTTGCTGTTTGTTTTAAGTTGTCTCTTTCCGGAATATTTCCCGTGGTTTGCATGGATATTTGGCGCGCTTTGTTGGATGACAACATTTACGCGGATTTGGAGTGGATATCTGACGCTGAAGTCGCTTCAGCGTCAGTAATTGCCGTGTTATTGGCTACTGTCCGGGCCGCGTTCACCGGTTGCTACCGGATTTTTTGGATCGCTGCTCCATTCGTACCAGCCACCGTCATAAACGGAGACGTTATTCCAGCCCATGGCGCGTGCGTACATAAAGGTTTCAGACGCGCGCCAGCCGGTGCCGCAGTAGAATGAAACTTGCTGATCTGGTTTGATATTCCACGCTTTCCACATAGCGGCAATATCATCGGCGCTGCGCATGGTGCCATCCGGGTTATGGAAATCTTCCATATGGGTCGAGTCGCTGCCTGCGTGTCCCCAACGTGCCCCGGCTATTTCACCTTTTGGTTTAATGTAGCTGTAACCGCTGGTCGTACCGATAAATTCTGGCCACGAACGAATGCTCACCAGCGATGCATCCTGGCGATGTAGCAGACCGCGCGCCTGTTCCATATCGAGCATCAGTTGCGGTTGTGCCGGGATCTTCACGCCGAAATCCGGTTCCGTTTTCACTTTCGGTGGCGTACCGCGCTCAACGGGCAGACCTGCGTCGGACCAGGTTTGCCAACCGCCGTCCAGAAGGCGGACATCTTTCACGCCAGCGTAGAGCATAATTTGCGCCACGCGCGCTGCGGCGTAAACATCACGCCCGTACAGAATGACCGTGGTGTCATGACGAATGCCGTGCTTCGCCAGCATTGCTTTAAGCTGTTCATCAGAAACTTTGTTCCACAGCGGTTCGCTTTCCACTTCGTTGGTATCGATGTAGTCAGCGCCGGGAATATGGCTGATAAGGTAAAGCTTAGGTGCGCCCCAGGCCGCTTCGATCACTTTCCAGTCACCCGCAGGTTTCGCCGTAACTTCTTTACCTTGTTGCAGGTCATGCAGCCACTGCGGATATACCAGCTGTTCAAAGTGAGGCAGTTTTTGCAGTCGGGAAGGTTCGCTCAGTGCATCACTCAAGATAGAGATATGCGTAAAGCCTGCTTTTTGTAGTCGCGTTTTGACGGTATCGACATCTTTGTCATTACCGTACAGCGCCACCGGGGCATCCGTTTTCAGGTTATGTAGCTTGATCCACTCGTTGAGCTGCTCAGTGCTCATTTTGTCGAGCCAGCTTGCAGAAAGGTTTAAGGCGGCAGGTTCATGACCGGAAGGGCCATTTAGGGCTTGTGGCCAGCCGTTATAAAACGCGCTGGGGCGAGTATCAATCGCTTTGCCATTTTGTTGTTGAAGCTGGTCAAGTGTAAGAGGCTTCGCCAGTTCAGCGGCCCACGAAGAAGCGCAAGCCAGCCCTAAAGCCATTGCCAGCGCGGTCATTTGAGAAACACGTTTCATCGAAAATCCCGACATTGTAGTTTTGAGTGCGCCATTCTGAACTGACACATCGGGAAAAACTTTGCGTTATCGCAGTTTGTTGTAATTTTCTGACCACTGCGTCATATCCAGAACGGGACTATCGGCAGGAACATCCTGAAGATCGTGGGTTACCTGAACGACGGGGATCGCCAGCTCGCGAACTTCATTGAATACCCACTGACGAAAATTATCGCGCAGAGCTACGTCAAGACGGCTGAACGGTTCATCAAGCAATAATGCCTTTGGCTGTGCGAGAAGGGCGCGCAGCAGGGCCACCCGCGCTCGCTGACCGCCTGATAATGTCGCAGGGTCCTGGTGATAAGTTTCAGCCAGTCCCGCTCGCTCAAGCGCGTCTTTCACGGCATTGCGCCTGTCAGTCCCCTTGAGCGTCGACGGTAGCGCCAGCAGTAAATTTTGTCCGACGCTGAACTGGTCAAATAACAGTGCATCCTGGAAAAGAATGCCAATCTGACGCCGGGCGGTGGGCAGGGTATCGATACGTTGATCATTGAGCCATAGCTCACCTGTACAAGAAAATTGCCCGGCCAGCGCACCAATCATCCATGAAAACAGCGTAGATTTACCGCAGCCTGAGGGACCCATTAACGTGACAATGTCACCTTTATTGACTGTAAAGTTAACGTTTGTCAGCAAGCGGCTTTCTGGTAAACGTAGCGAAACATTTTTCACGCAGAGCATTAGCGGAGTCCTTGTCTGACATAACCTACCCATTTTGCGACTAACGCGGTCAGGGCAAAAATAATAAGCGGCAATAGCAGTTGCCATAAAGCCTGGGCGGCGAGAATACCGTTGCTGCCGCCGCTGCTTAGTGCCACCGCTTCGGTGGTGAGCGTCGAGAAACGTCCGGCTCCCAGCCACAGCGTTGGCATATACTGCGCAATACTGACTGAAAATCCGACAGCGAAGGCAATCAGCGCAGGGCGTAACATCAGCGGACATTTCACGTAAAAGAAGATTTTGACACGCGACCAGCCCAGTGTTTGCGCAATCAAAATTAACCGTGAATCAATGCGCTGCCAGGCGGGTTGCAGGATAAACAACATCCACGGAATTACCCACAGCAGATGCCCCCACACCACCGCCGTCCAGCTACTATCCAGGTTGAGCCATAGCACCAGCGTGTACTGGCCTGCCACCAGTGGCAAGGCGGGTAATAATATGGGCAACCATAGCCACAACTGGCGACGTTGTGGCCCCCATTCCAGCCACAGCAGCAACAGAACCAAAGCGATGAGTGTCGCCACCAGTCCCATTGTCAGGCTATTGAGCAGCGCCTCGTGATTGATCGTTGATTGATCCGCGAGGATCGCCAGCAGAATCACACACAGCACGCCAGTTAAGGGTAACAACTTCGCCAGCATCTTCCCTGGCAATAAAGGCGTGGATGGCATGCGAATGCCATCTTCCCGGGGGAGCGTGCATCGCCAGGCGCGCCATAACAGATAACCAAGCAAAACGTAGGCGGCGAGTAACAGCATCAGCAGCAGGCTGGCAAGTGCGCCTTTCGTTTGTTGATCGGCGTCGCCCTGGGTTAACCACTGCCAGCTAATTACCGCCAGCGTCGGTGGATTACCAGGCCCAAGAATAATCGCTACATCCACGACCGAAAGCGACCAGGCGACAATCGCCAGCATCGCCATTGCCAGCGCAGGCGCGACGAAGGGCAACAACAACCAGTTCAGACATTGCCAGCGGCTGTAGCCCAGCGAATCCAGTACAATAACTTGCTGCACCAGGCGTTTTTCACTCAGTGCTGCCGATAAGATCCACAGCAGAAATGCGCCTTCTTTCACCGCAAGGGTGAGGCCCAGACCGATACCCAATTTGTCCATCGGCGGAATGAGAAAAGGGAAAAACTGATAAACCAGGCCGCCGTCAGCAAACAGCAGCAGGGCGCTGGTGGCAAAAGCCACGTGGGGGATGGCGAGTAGCCACGGCAGACGGGCGCACATACGCTGCCATTTCGGCCCAGGCCATAGCGCTACTATCACCAGCAGGGCAATAAACAAAGCGCCGACCGCCGCGATGGTTGTCGACACCAGCGTTGCCAGTAATGCCTGTGGTAGCTGCGGATCGGCAAATAACATCTGCCAGTGCGTCAGCGACATGGCAGGTGTTATCAGCGTGAAAGCCGACGGAACCAGCGGTGCGTAAATCACCGCCATCACCACCCACAGCAAAAAAATTAATGCGTACCGTAACGGCGTAGCCATTCTTGTTCCAGCGCATTTACCCAACCAGCATGCGGTTCCGCCAGTACCGGCGGCAGATTCTGCGGCATTCTTGATTGCAATGTTTCACGCTGCCCGGCAGGTAGTTTTTGCGGATCGAGAACCGAAGGATCGCCCCAGACAGCGGGATCCGCTTTACGCAGTTGTGCTTCAGGTGACAACAGGAAGTTGGCGACGACTTTTGCCGCAGCACTGGCAGTTGCGTTGGCTGGAATGGTGACGAAATGCACGTTGCCAATCATTCCCTCGCTAAAGCCAAAGCTGTAACTGCTGGTGGGTAAATCGCCGCTGGATATTTTTTGCTGCGCATGTGCGGGGTTAAAGGTCAGCGACAGGCGCAATATGCCGGCTTTCAGCAGAGCATCCATCCGCGCGGGCGAAGGCGGGAAATCCTTTCCTTCGCGCCACAAATACGGATGCAGTGCATCAAGATATTGCCACAATGGCGCAGTGACGCGGGCGAAAGTGGCATCGTCCGGCGCTTTTTTTAATGCAGCGGGATCGGGCGTCAGCATAATCAGCAGCTGTTCAAGAAACGCGGTGCCGGTAAAGTCCGGTGGGCGCGGATAGGTAACCGTACCAGGGGTGGCTTTGGCAAATTCCAGCAAGGATTGTGGCGTTTTCGGTGGCTGTGGTGTCTGATCGCGTCGGGCGATAAATGTCAGCTGTGCGCCGCCCCAGGGCGATTCCGCACCTTGTGTCGGCACAGAAAAATCTTCCCGCACTGGCAGCTGTGTGTCGATATAGCGCCAGTTGGGTAGCGTTTCCGCCCAGTCAGTTTGCAGTAAATTAGCCTCTTTTAAGGTACGGAAGTTTTCGCCGTTCACCCAGAGCAGATCCACCGAGCCGCCCGTTTTACGTCCGGCAGCAGCTTCGGTCTGAATGCGCGTCACCGCGTCTGCGGCATCCGCCAGACGAACAATCTTCAGGTTTATAGCGTAATGGGTTTTCATCTCGCCGCTAACCCAGTCGAGAAAGCGGTTAATCGCGGTGTCGCCGCCCCAGGCGTTAAACCAGACGGTTTGCCCTTTGGCCTCATTTTTAATTTCCTGCCAGTCACTGGCATGTGTTGCCAAAGAAAACAGCGATAACAACCCCAGCAACCATACACAATGGCGCATCATCTCTCCTTAAGAACGTTTGTCAGGAATACGGCACAGCCCCTGAGCGGGAATGTCCATGGCAGAATTAAAACGGGCTGACAGATTTTGCAAGCCGATCAATGCCGTCAGCTCGGTGAGCGCCTGGGCGTCAAAATGCGTAGTCAGTCGGGTGCGCAGGGCATCATCGACCGTTGGCGGCGTAACGCTTGCCGCTTCGGCGTATTCCAGCGCCAGCCGTTCTTCGTCGCTGAAGAGCGGGCTTTGTCGCCAGTCAGCTACCGCCAGCAATTTATCGGTGCTGCCGGTACGCTCGGCGACTTTCATACTGGTGATATCCACGCAAAACTCACACAGACACATTTGCGCGATACGCGCGCTGACAAGCGATCGTACCACTGGATCGAGCGGTGAGCGTTTGCGCTCCAGCCAGCCAACAAAAATCGACACCAGATAAAAGATAAACGGGATCCGCCCCCACCAGCGGATGGGGCTTAGCACCTCGCCGTAATGGCGACGATGCAGCCACGCCTGTGGACGTAAAATTAAAGGGATTTTGCTAAGCGGTGGTAACCCCATCAGGCATTCCTCTTCTGGCGCTCAAGCCATATTTTTTTCGCCATAAAAATCACCACGGTCAGGGCAAACAGAATAAACAGTCCGGTGACAAACCAGAAAGTACCGCCTGTTAACATGCTGCCCGCCCAGGAATAAACAATAGTCGCTGGTAACTGACCGAGCCCGGTGGCGATAAAAAACGAGCGAAAACGTATTGAAGTCAAACCGGCAGCATAGCTGATTGGATCAAAAGGGACAAAAGGCAATAACCGGCATACCAGGATGGTGTGTTTACCGTAGCGGGTAAAAAAGCCGTCCATGCTGTCGAGTACGGTTTTGCCGGTTAATTTTTCCACCACTTCGCGGCCCATCACTCTGGCGATAAAAAAGCACTGCGCCGCGCCTACCATCGAACTGGTCCACGACAGCAAACCGCCCCAGAACGCGCCAAAAAGCGACGCATTGGCAAAGGTAATTAAAAACGCAGGCAGCGGCGCGACAATGGCCTGTAAGATCATCAGGAAGAACGAGACCACTGCCGCCTGAGCGCCATAAGACTGAATAAAGCGTTCTATACCCTGTTGGTCCACGGCGGCAAACGCCGCCAGGCTGCGATTGATAAAATCATGGACGCCGGGAAGCAGCGCCCAGGCCAGCAGCGTGGCAAACAACAGGATGATGAGGGCGGCACGGTAGTACCAGATTTTGCGTGATGGCATTTTCATCATCCTTTATCCAGGTTTATTCAGCGATTTTAAAGGTCACCGTTGCCAGCGTGTTATCTGGCGGTAATACCTGCGCATTGCCGGTAAATTTCACTTCGCCGCGTTTTTCCACCGCACCATAAGTGTATGTCGCATTGCTGACAATACCGACCGGGCAACTATCCAGACATACCAGGCAGCCCGTTTTTTTCTCTTCAGCTGCCGTTAAATTACCGCCAAAGCGCATGTCCAGTTTCTTGCCATTACTGTCAACAATCACGTCATCGAAGGAATACGCTTTTGCCGCCCCTTGCCAGTTAACTGAAATATCCAGTTTGCTGCCTGTGACATGAGTCGTTTCTTTATTATCCATCGTCATGTTTTCGCCCGGCATACCACCTGCCTCTTTCAGGGCTTCATAAAATGCTTTCGGCGTGGCATAACCCATAAACAGCGATTTATGTCCGTTGGAGCCATCTTTAAACACAATACCGTGGCGGGTATCGTCTGTGAGGAAACGCCCATTAATTTGTACCAGCATGGTTACCGTATGGTTATTTGCATCGACACGCAGCGGCTGGCTGTCCGAAAGCCCGTCGTATTCCACTTTTGCCGCCGTATTCTCTTTTTGATCGCAGCCACTAAGCCCCGCAACGGCCAGTAAACACAGCGCAGCCAGTCCTTTTCTCCATGACACTGAATAATGTTGCAACATCGTTCTATCCTTCATTTTTAGGGTGAGTAAGTGGGCTGCGGCGCGAAGCAGACAGATCCACATGTTTGTGTCGGGCGTAGAGTTTGGCGAGCTGGACGAGAATAAACAGCGCCAGGCCCGCCAGACAGAGTTGTAAAATAAAGCGCAGCGTAATGCCTTCACTGGCAAGATCGCTGGCCATCACGGTATAAATCACTATTCCAGGCAGAGTGGTTAATGCCGAAATAAGGGTATAAGGCCAGAAGGCGATGGCGGTTAATCCGTAAGCGTAATTTTGAATATTGTATGGAAATAGCGGGATTAAGCGGGTCAGAATAAGAAAATCGATACCGTTACGCGTAATGCCTTTTTCAATAGCCTGAAAAGTGTGGCAATGACCGACGTATTTCAACAGTAAATCACGCCCCAGAAAGCGCGCCAACAGGAATGAGCACGACGAGGCCAGCGTGGCGGCAATTAACGAAAGTAGCGTTCCTGTTAGCGGGCCAAAAACTATTCCTCCAGCGATCACCAGTACGCTGCCCGGTAGCAGAAAGAGGGTGGCGATGATGAATAACAGAATATAGAGGCTATAACCGAACAATCCGCTCTGGCGAATGAGTGTCTGTAAGTGGGGTAAATCGGTGAGTAGATCGAATAAACCGAAAGCATGGATAGCGTAAATTATCAGCGCAAAAAACAGACAGGCAAAAAGAAATTTACGCTCAGCGTTCATCGTGGAGTTTCCTATATCAAACTTGATAATAGAGAAGTGGTCAGACAACTAAAAAACGCAGTGACGGTATAACAAAGGACGGCGGGCAACAAATCATTACTGACAGTTTGTTGATTTTTCTCAAGGTTAATTCTCCTGACCCAGTGCGAGCCAGGAGAACGGAGAAATTAGCGGCGGAAGGTGGCCCAGACAGGTGCGTGATCTGACGGTTTTTCCATACTGCGGATTTCATAGTCGATGCCGGTTTCTACGCAGCATTCGGCCAGTGGCTGGCTGGCAAGCAGCAGGTCGATACGCAGACCACGGTTATCGTCAAAACCTTTTGAGCGGTAATCAAACCACGAGAAGCGATCTGCCGTTTCTGGGTTCGCATGGCGGAAGGTATCGACCAGCCCCCAGCTTATCAGCCTGTCCATCCATTCGCGTTCTTCCGGCAGGAAAGAACATTTACCAGTACGCAGCCAGCGTTTGCGGTTCTCTTCGCCAATGCCGATATCCAGGTCGGTGGGGCTGATATTCATATCGCCCATAATCAGCACCGGATTATCACGTTTGAGTTCGGTTTCCAGGTAGTTTTGCAGGTTCTGGTAAAACTGTGCTTTAGCCGGGAATTTTATGGGATGGTCGCGGCTTTCGCCCTGCGGGAAGTAGCCGTTGATCACGGTGACATTGCCTAGCGGTGAGGGGATTTCCGCCATAATAATCCGCCGTTGTGCCTCTTCGCCGTCGCCTGGGAAGCCACGACGCACGGCAATCGGCGTCTCTTTGGTCAACAGCGCCACGCCGTAATGGCCTTTCTGCCCGTGATAAAACACGTTGTAGCCGAGCTTTGCCACATCTTCGAGCGGAAACATATCATCATGAACTTTTGTCTCCTGCAGGCCAATCACATCAGGCTGGTGCTTGTCGACGATAGCTTCAAGCTGGTGTGGTCTGGCGCGCAGGCCGTTGATATTAAAAGAGACAAATTTCATAGTCGCTGCCATTTATTCTGATAATGAGTGCGTGGATGTTAGCAGAAATTCGTCTGACTTACTGCCTGTTGTTAAGTGATTTGATCGATGGTTGTTAATGATGTCAACGATGGCGCAGAAAATGCCCGCTTTTGGTGCGAGTTGCGTCAGAATGGCGCAGTAATTTCCAGTAAATTTCGTCAAAGATCACAATTCCAGAATTATATTTTACTTCTGCATAACATTGCGTTTTTTATTCTAATTATTCATCTACATGGCAAACATATTCACTTTATATGCACTTAAGGTGCATATTGTTCGGTTGTAACTCATTGATTTCCAGTTGGTGACCGTCATTTATGCACTTTTCCCCCTGGCTGGCATGAACCCTGCAATCTACATTTACAGCGCAAACATTACTCATTATTAACATATAAATAACGAATTATTTACTGTAGAGGTCGCTATGTCTCAGCCAATTACGCGTGAAAACTTTGATGAATGGATGATACCTGTTTACGCTCCGGCACCGTTTATACCGGTACGTGGCGAAGGTTCGCGCTTGTGGGATCAGCAGGGGAAAGAGTATATCGACTTCGCGGGTGGCATTGCGGTAAACGCATTGGGTCATGCGCATCCGGAACTGCGCGAGGCGCTGAACGAACAGGCGAGTAAGTTCTGGCATACCGGCAACGGTTACACCAACGAACCGGTACTGCGACTGGCGAAAAAATTGATCGACGCCACGTTTGCCGATCGCGTCTTCTTTTGTAACTCCGGCGCGGAAGCCAACGAAGCGGCGCTAAAACTGGCGCGTAAATTCGCCCACGACCGCTACGGCAGCCATAAGAGCGGCATCGTGGCGTTTAAAAATGCGTTTCACGGGCGCACGCTGTTTACCGTCAGCGCAGGCGGGCAGCCAGCCTATTCACAGGATTTTGCGCCACTGCCGCCGGATATCCGTCATGCTGCGTATAACGATATTAACTCTGCCAGCGCGCGGATTGATGACTCCACCTGTGCGGTGATTGTCGAGCCCATCCAGGGGGAAGGCGGTGTGGTACCCGCCAGCAACGCGTTTTTACAAGGTCTGCGTGAATTGTGTGACCGCCACAATGCTTTGCTGATTTTTGATGAAGTACAAACGGGCGTCGGGCGCACCGGGGAACTGTATGCCTATATGCACTACGGCGTGACGCCAGATCTGTTAACTACCGCCAAAGCGCTGGGCGGCGGTTTCCCCGTTGGCGCTCTGTTGGCAACCGAAGAATGCGCCAGCGTGATGACCGTTGGCACTCATGGCACCACCTATGGCGGCAATCCGCTGGCCTCGGCGGTGGCAGGCAAAGTGCTGGATCTCATCAACACGCCAGAGGTGCTTAATGGCGTTAAACAGCGTCATGACTGGTTTGTTGAACGTCTTAATACCATTAATCACCGCTGCGGTTTGTTCAGTGAAGTTCGCGGCTTAGGTCTGCTGATTGGCTGTGTGCTGAATGCCGATTACGCCGGGCAAGCGAAACAAATTTCTCAGGAAGCGGCGAAAGCGGGCGTGATGGTACTGATTGCGGGTGGCAACGTGGTGCGTTTTGCGCCTGCACTGAATGTCAGCGAAGAAGAGGTGACGACCGGACTGGATCGCTTTGCAGCTGCTTGCGAACACTTTGTTAGCCGAGGTTCATCATGATGGTCATCCGTCCCGTTGAGCGATCAGATGTCTCAGCGCTGATGCAGCTTGCCAGCAAAACGGGCGGCGGCCTGACGTCGCTTCCCGCCAATGAAGCCACGCTTTCGGCACGTATCGAAAGGGCAATCAAAACCTGGCAGGGCGAACTGCCCAAAAGCGAGCAGGGCTATGTGTTTGTGCTGGAAGAGAGTGAAACAGGTACTGTGGCGGGAATTTGCGCCATAGAGGTGGCAGTTGGGCTGAACGATCCCTGGTACAACTATCGCGTCGGCACGCTGGTCCACGCCTCAAAAGAGCTGAATGTCTATAACGCGTTGCCGACGCTGTTTCTCAGTAACGATCACACCGGCAGCAGCGAGCTGTGCACGCTGTTTCTCGACCCGGACTGGCGCAAAGAGGGCAACGGCTATTTGTTGTCGAAATCGCGCTTTATGTTTATGGCGGCTTTTCGCGACAAGTTTAATGACAAAGTGGTCGCGGAAATGCGCGGGGTGATTGACGAACACGGCTATTCACCGTTCTGGCAAAGCCTCGGTAAACGCTTCTTTTCGATGGATTTTAGCCGCGCCGATTTTCTCTGCGGCACCGGGCAAAAGGCATTTATTGCAGAACTGATGCCGAAACATCCGATCTATACGGACTTTTTATCCCAGGAAGCCCAGGACGTCATCGGTCAGGTTCATCCGCAAACTGCGCCCGCGCGGGCGGTGCTGGAAAAAGAGGGCTTTCGCTACCGCAACTATATCGACATTTTCGACGGCGGGCCGACGCTGGAGTGTGACATTGACCGCGTTCGCGCTATCCGCAAAAGTCGGCTGGTGGGAGTAGCGGAAGGACAACCTGCACAGGGAGATTTTCCGGCTTGCCTGGTCGCCAATGAAAATTATCACCATTTCCGCGTGTTGCTGGTGCGAGCCGATCCGGCGACCGAACGTTTGATTTTAACCGCCGCACAACTGGATGCCCTCAAATGCCACGCCGGGGATCGCGTTCGTCTGGTGCGCCTGTGTGCAGAGGAGAAAACAGCATGACTTTATGGATCAACGGTGACTGGGTGACGGGCCAGGGCGCACAGCGCGTGAAGCGTAATCCGGTATCGGGCGAGGTGTTATGGCAGGGCAATGATGCCGATGCGGCTCAGGTTGAGCAGGCTTGTCGGGCCGCTCGCGCAGCGTTTCCGCGTTGGGCGCGGCTCTCTTTTGGCGATCGTCAGGTAAGAGTTGAACGATTTGCTGCACTGCTGGAAAGCAACAAAGCCGAATTAACGGCGATTATTGCCAGAGAAACCGGCAAACCGCGTTGGGAGGCGGCAACCGAAGTGACGGCGATGATCAATAAGATCGCGATATCAATCAAGGCGTATCACGCTCGCACGGGAGAGCAGCGTAGTGAAATGCCGGATGGAGCGGAGAGCTTGCGGCATCGTCCACATGGCGTGCTGGCGGTGTTTGGACCGTACAATTTCCCCGGGCATCTGCCTAACGGGCATATCGTTCCGGCGCTGCTGGCAGGTAACACGATAATCTTTAAACCCAGCGAACTAACCCCCTGGAGCGGCGAGGCAGTCATGCGTTTATGGCAGCAGGCAGGCTTGCCGTCGGGCGTGCTGAACCTGGTGCAAGGTGGGCGCGAAACCGGTCAGGCGCTCAGTGCGCTGGAGGATCTCGACGGCTTGCTGTTTACCGGCAGCGCCAATACCGGCTACCAGTTACATCGCCAGCTTTCCGGTCAGCCGGAAAAAATTCTTGCCCTCGAAATGGGCGGCAATAACCCGCTGATTATTGATGACGTGGTGGATATCGACGCCGCTGTCCATCTGACTATCCAGTCGGCATTTGTCACTGCCGGGCAACGCTGCACCTGCGCCCGCCGTTTATTGGTGAAAAGCGGGGCGCAGGGCGATGCGTTTCTTGCTCGCCTTGTTGCCGTCAGCCAGCGGTTAACGCCGGGGAAATGGGATGACGAACCGCAGCCGTTTATTGGTGGGCTGATTTCTGAACAGGCCGCACAGCAGGTTGTTACTGCCAGGCAGGAACTGGAAGCATTGGGCGGGCAAACGCTGCTTGCGCCACGTTTGCTACAAGCGGGAACATCGCTGCTGACGCCGGGGATCGTTGAAATGACGGGCGTTTCAGGCGTGCCGGATGAAGAAGTGTTTGGGCCGCTACTTCGCGTATGGCGTTATGACACTTTTGATGGGGCGATAAAGATGGCGAATAACACCCGCTTTGGCCTCTCTTGTGGGCTGGTTTCCCCAAAACGGGAAAAGTTCGAGCAACTATTACTGGAAGCGCGGGCAGGAATTGTTAACTGGAACAAACCGCTTACCGGAGCCGCCAGTACAGCACCATTCGGCGGCATTGGCGCTTCCGGCAACCATCGCCCCAGCGCCTGGTATGCGGCGGATTATTGTGCCTGGCCGATGGCGAGCCTGGAGTCGGACTCGTTAACGTTGCCCACAATGCTTAACCCCGGGCTTGATTTTTCTGATGAGGTGGCGCGATGAATGCCTGGGAAGTCAATTTCGATGGATTGGTGGGGCTGACGCACCATTACGCTGGCCTGTCGTTTGGTAATGAAGCCTCCACCAGTCATCGTTTTCAGGTATCGAATCCACGACTGGCGGCGAAGCAAGGCTTACTGAAAATGAAAGCCCTTGCCGATGCGGGATTTCCCCAGGCGGTGATCCCGCCGCACGAGCGTCCGTTTATTCCGGTGCTGCGTCAGTTGGGATTCAGCGGCAGCGATGAGCAGGTACTGGAAAAGGTTGCCCGCCAGGCACCACACTGGCTTTCCAGCGTCAGTTCAGCATCGCCAATGTGGGTAGCTAATGCGGCCACGGTAGCGCCATCCGCCGATACGCTGGATGGCAAAGTACATTTCACGGTCGCCAACCTGAACAATAAATTTCACCGTTCGCTGGAAGCCCCCGTCACCGAATCGCTGTTAAACGCCATTTTTAACGATAAAGAGAAATTCACCATCCATTCGGCGTTGCCACAGGTGGCGATGCTCGGTGACGAAGGGGCGGCAAACCACAATCGCCTCGGCGGTCATTACGGCGAACCGGGCATGCAGATTTTTGTTTACGGGCGAGAAGAGGGTAACGGTACGCGGCCTTCCCGATATCCGGCGCGGCAGACCCGTGAAGCCAGCGAGGCGGTAGCCAGGCTGAATCAGGTTAATCCGCAGCAGGTGATTTTCGCCCAGCAAAACCCGGACGTTATCGACCAGGGCGTTTTTCATAATGACGTGATTGCCGTGAGTAACCGTCAGGTGCTGTTTTGCCATCAACAGGCGTTCGCTCGCCAGGCGCAATTACTGGCAAACCTGCGTTCGCGGGTCAACGGCTTTATGGCGATAGAAGTACCGACGTCGCAGGTTTCCGTTCCGGATGCTGTCTCGACCTATCTGTTTAACAGCCAGTTGTTGAGTCGCGATGATGGTTCGATGATGCTGGTGCTGCCACAGGAGTGTCGGGAACACGCCGGAGTATGGCGTTATCTCAATGAACTCCTTGCTGCGGATAACCCGATAAGCTCACTAAAAGTTTTTGATTTGCGCGAAAGCATGGCGAACGGCGGAGGCCCTGCGTGCCTGCGTTTGCGCGTTGTGTTGACGGATGAAGAACGTCAGGCGGTGAATCCGGCGGTGATGATGAACGATACGCTGTTTAATGCGCTCAATGACTGGGTGGATCGTTACTACCGCGATCGTCTGAGTGCTGCCGATCTGGCCGACCCGCAATTGCTGCGCGAAGGGCGGGAAGCACTGGATGCGTTGACTCAATTATTGAATCTCGGTTCGGTTTATCCGTTCCAGCGTGAGGGAGGGGAGAATGGATAATTTTCTCACTCTGACATTAGAGGGTAAAAAACCTGTCATCACCGAGAGAGAAATCAACGGTATTCGCTGGCGCTGGCTGGGGGATGGCGTGCTGGAACTGACGCCATTAATCCCACCGCAAGGCGCGTTGGTAATTTCGGCGGGGATCCACGGTAATGAAACGGCGCCCGTAGAAATGCTGGACGCCTTACTTGGCGCAATTTATCACGGTGAAATTAAGTTACGCTGGCGCTTGTTGGCAATCCTCGGAAATCCCCCTGCGCTCAAGCAAGGAAAGCGCTATTGCCATAGCGATATAAACCGGATGTTTGGCGGACGCTGGCAGCAATTTGCCGAAAGCGGCGAAACCTGCCGCGCCCGCGAGCTGGAACAGTGCCTGGAAGATTTTTATCAGCAGGGGAAGGAGTCATTTCGCTGGCATCTTGATCTGCATACAGCCATCCGCGGCTCGTACCACCAGCGGTTTGGTGTTTTACCGCAACGAGAAATTCCCTGGGACGAAAGTTTTCTGATATGGCTGGGCGCGGCAGGGCTAGAGGCGTTGGTATTTCATCAGGCGCCCGGCGGCACGTTTACCCATTTCAGCTGCCAACATTTTGGCGCACTGGCGTGTACGCTGGAGCTAGGCAAAGCACTGCCGTTTGGGCAAAACGATCTTCGTCAGTTTGCGCCAACCACCAATGCAATTGCTGCGCTGTTAGCAGGGGCAAGTGTCGGTATAGAGAGAAAACTGCCCCAGCGTTACCGGGTGGTTTCGCAGATTACCCGTCACACTGCTGCCTTCGAGTTGCATATGGCGAGCGAGACGCTGAATTTCACGCCGTTTAAGAAAGGAACGTTATTGGCGCAGGATGATGAGGAACGTTTTACCGTGACTCATGATATTGAATATGTGCTATTCCCCAATCCATTGGTGGCGTTGGGATTACGCGCGGGATTAATGCTGGAAAAAATAACCTAGCACTTGCCCGCAGAAAGGTTTCTGCGGGTATTTAATAACGACTTTCGGAATAATACGGATTAATCCTGGATGTTTGCTTTATTTATCGCCATTTATCAGGTATAGTCCTTCATAATTTCTGCAAAATCATTGTCTTGTAATATTTATTCATCACTTTCCTTCAATTTTTCTTTTTTTCTCCATAATTGGCGAAAAAATGTTTTTTATACTTTCATTGATTTACCGTTGCTCTGATTAATTGACGCTAAACTCAGTAAAGTTAATCTCGTCAACACGGCACGTTACTTAAGAAAGCCGTAACAAATAACTGAAAGGAAGGATATAGAATATGCGTAAATTAACTGCACTGTTTGTTGCCTCTACCCTGGCTCTTGGCGCGGCTAACCTGGCCCACGCCGCTGACACCACTACCGCAGCACCGGCTGACGCGAAGCCGATGATGCACCATAAAGGCAAGTTCGGTCCGCATCAGGACATGATGTTCAAAGACCTGAACCTGACCGACGCGCAGAAACAGCAGATTCGTGAAATCATGAAAGGCCAGCGTGACCAGATGAAACGTCCGCCGCTGGAAGAACGCCGCGCAATGCATGACATCATCGCCAGCGATACTTTCGACAAAGCAAAAGCTGAAGCGCAGATTGCTAAAATGGAAGAACAGCGCAAAGCTAACATGCTGGCGCATATGGAAACCCAGAACAAGATTTACAACATCCTGACGCCGGAGCAGAAAAAGCAATTTAATGCTAATTTTGAGAAGCGTCTGACAGAACGCCCAGCGGGAAAAGGTAAAATGCCTGCAACTGCTGAATAATCTTTCAGCCAAAAAACTTAAGACCGCCGGTCTTGTCCACTACCTTGCAGTAAGGCGGTGGACAGGATCGGCGGTTTTCTTTTATGCGCCTGTGTCTGTCATTTTTGCGAAAACGTTAAGGTAAATCATACGAGTTGCCGATAACAATCCACGGTTGCCTGAGCGATAACAATGAAAAGAGCATGCCCGGAGCGAGTATGGAATACTTTGATATGCGTAAAATGTCGGTGAACCTGTGGCGAAACGCTGCCGGTGAAACTCGTGAGATCTGTAGTTTTCCCCCTGCGAAACGTGATTTTTACTGGCGTGCCAGCATTGCGTCCATTGCGGCCAATGGTGAATTTTCTTTATTTCCTGGGATGGAAAGAAGTGTGACGCTGCTGGAAGGCGGTGAGATGCTTCTTGAAAGCGCAGACCGTTTTAGCCATACCTTAAAGCCGTTACAGCCTTTTGCTTTTGCGGCGGACCAGGTGGTAAAAGCGAAACTGACGGAAGGGCAGATGTCGATGGATTTCAACATTATGACGCGCCTGGATGCCTGTAAGGCGAAAGTCAGAATTGCCGATCGCACGTTCACCACTTTTGGCTCACGCGGCGGGGTGGTGTTTGTGATTAGCGGGGCATGGCAACTGGGCGAAAAATTGTTAACCACCGACCAGGGCGCGTGCTGGTACGATGGCAAACACACCCTGCGGCTTTTGCAACCGCAAGGCAAACTGCTGTTCAGTGAAATTAACTGGCTTGCAGACCATTCACCGGATCAAGTTCAGTAATTTCATAGCGACTGGAAAGTAGTGGTTTACAAAGAATTTTATAACCATCGTGATCGAATCCGGCAGGCGTACGGATCAACGTTGCCGCCTCTTCCAGCGAATTAACTGCCCCCAGCCACAGCCAGTTATGAATAATATGGTATTGGGTCATTTCCGGGTGCTGTTCTTTCAACGCAACCGCACCTTGCCACGGCCAGCAGATCACCCGCAAACGTTCCAGCGACTGGAGCAGACGTTGAGCATGATCTTCATGGCTCTCTTTTCCGCAGCACGCTCCGGCGCAACGTTTTAGCGCCGACCGAAAGCAAGCACGACCGCGGCTTAACGGTTCCAGCCCGAGCAGGCCATAACAGAGCTTTTGTTCATCGGCGATTGTCTGTAATGCCTGTAATGCCGAGCGGCGATTGGCAAACAGGCCAAACAGGTTTGGCGCAGTAGAAAAATCCACGTCTTTGGCGTACACCACATCTACGCGTTTTTCATTCAGTTGCAGGGCGCAGAGCTGACGATTGCGGCGCAACCGTTTATTAAACAAAGGCTGTTGCTCTTTGATTAGACGCGCTTCAAGGAGCAGAGCGCCGATTTCGCCCGCGGTACATATCCAGCTAATGCGTCGGGATTGTCGCAGCATGGCCGCTTCATCCGGGGTACGTAAATGGGAAAGGACGCGGCTGCGGATGTTAACGCTTTTGCCGATATAGAGCGGCATAGTGTTACTTTCGCCATGAAACAGATACACACCGGGTCGGGTGGGTAAGTCAGTAAGAAATGAACGTAAATGTTCGGGATATTCATAAATTGCCGCCGCTTCAAATTCGAGCCGCGGGGAAGTTAAACGCCGTACCACTGTTTACTCCGAGTGCTGGTCATTTATCCAGTATAGCGAGTGGGTGGCGATTAAAAAAGAGGCAAGGCCGATGACAAATGTAAACTGCCAGATGCGCTACGCTTATCAGGCCTACTCGATTCCTGCAATGTATTTAATTTGCAAAGTTTTGCAGGCCGGATAAGACGTTTACGCCACATCCGGCATGAATAAAGTGTTTGGTGTCGACAATCTCAGGCGGGGAGGCCGCACTGTTTATTTTTTCCAGAAATCCTCGAAAACCGTAATGGGTGGGCGGCGTTTATGCTCGGTTTTCAGATACCAATTCTCAATCGTTCTGGCGACCTGTTCCGGGACATTTTTCCCTTCCAGATAGTCATCGATATTTTCATACGTTACGCCGAGCGCGACTTCATCTGGCAGTGACGGGCGGTCATCTTCCAGGTCGGCTGTTGGGGCCTTCTTATAGAGATGCTCAGGGCAACCTAACGCCGCCAGTAACTGTTTACCCTGACGTTTGTTCAGACGATACAGAGGGTTAATGTCTGTGCCACCATCACCATATTTAGTGAAGAATCCAGTAATGGCTTCTGCCGCATGATCGGTGCCAACTACGACGCCATTAGTCATACCCGCAATGCTGTATTGCGCTTTCATCCGCTCACGTGCTTTCTCATTGCCACGCACAAAATCGCTCAGTTCGATACCCGCTTCCCGCAATGCCTGTTCACTGGCGAGTACCGCGCCCTTGATATTGACGGTTAATACGCGATCCGGCTGAATAAAGGCAATGGCGTCCTGGCAATCTTGTTCGTCGGCCTGAACACCGTAGGGCAGGCGCACGGCGATAAATTGCAGTGATTCATTACCGGTTTCCTGGCGCAGTTCATTAATTGCCATCTGACACAACTTACCGGCAAGGGTAGAGTCCTGACCACCGCTAATGCCGAGTACCAGTGATTTAATGAACGGGTAGGTTTGTAGATAGCTTTTCAGAAAATCGACGCTACGACGAATTTCCTCTTCAGCATTAATCTGCGGTTTTGCGCCCAGCGCCTTTATTATTTGTTGCTGCAATGTCATTGAACCCCTCCAGACAGAAAAATAAAACTTCCTTAAAGCTAACCCGTTGCTACAGAAACGACAAGCGACAGCAGGTTGAATGGTGGTTAAAACGTCATACAGGAATCCTCTGAAAGCGAAACCGTTTCGCTCTCAGGCTTGAAAAAGCCCCCGATGTATTCCAGGCTTATCTAACACGCTGATAAACAAGAGGACGGAATATGAACAAGAATATGGCAGGAATTCTGGGTGCAGCGGCGGTATTAACCATGCTGGCAGGTTGTACGGCGTATGATCGTACCAAAGACCAGTTTGTACAGCCTGTGGTGAAAGACGTCAAAAAAGGCATGAGCCGGGCGCAGGTTGCACAAATTGCGGGTAAACCTTCGTCTGAAGTGAGCATGATCCATGCTCGTGGTACTTGCCAGACCTACATTCTGGGTCAACGTGATGGTAAAGCAGAAACCTATTTTGTCGCGTTAGATGATACCGGGCATGTGATCAATACCGGCTATCAGACCTGTGCCGAATACGACACTGATCCGCAGGCTGCGAAGTAATTCCTTCATCTGAAAGCTTGAGTCACAACGAAAACCGGCCATTGTGCCGGTTTTTTTATGCGCGTGTTCTTATTTGTTGACGCGAATTATTTAACCGAAATGTGAAGGTGGTCATAACAGCAGGTCAAGGAGAGACAATTTGTATAGTCAAAGAAATACTATTGCTCAGGTCAATACCGTATACTCTTTTCAGCCACCAAAAAAAGTCATGTTGGTTTCGCAAGTTACCCAGAGCATGGAAGCAGGTGAAGGCTTGCGGAGTGTCTGGCTGACAGATAATCGTTGATGAGGGCAGTTTTATGGAAAAGAAACACATTTATCTGTTTTGTTCTGCGGGCATGTCTACCTCTTTACTGGTATCAAAAATGCGCGCTCAGGCAGAAAAATATGAAGTTCCGGTCATTATTGAAGCATTTCCAGAAACGCTGGCTGGTGAAAAAGGGCTGAATGCCGATGTCGTTTTATTAGGGCCACAGATTGCTTATATGTTGCCCGAAATTCAGCGTTTGTTACCCAATAAACCGGTGGAAGTAATTGACTCGCTGTTATATGGCAAAGTCGATGGTTTAGGCGTGCTTAAGGCTGCAGTTGCAGCAATTAAAAAAGCCGCAGCAAATTAATTTTTAAATTTTCCCGTCAAAGAGTTATTTCATAAATCTATACCGCGATATTTAAGTTGCGGTTTTTAAGGGTATTTTTCTATGAGTAATGTTATTGCATCGCTTGAAAAGGTACTCCTCCCTTTTGCAGTTAAAATAGGAAAGCAGCCGCACGTTAATGCAATCAAAAACGGTTTTATTCGCTTAATGCCGTTAACCCTCGCAGGGGCGATGTTTGTATTAATTAATAACGTTTTCCTTAGCTTTGGGGAGGGGTCGTTTTTTTATTCCTTAGGTATTCGCCTCGACGCCTCGACCATTGAAACACTCAATGGTCTGAAAGGTATTGGCGGAAATGTTTATAACGGAACATTGGGGATTATGTCTTTAATGGCACCGTTCTTTATCGGCATGGCGCTGGCAGAAGAGCGTAAAGTCGATGCGCTGGCAGCGGGATTGTTATCCGTTGCGGCGTTTATGACCGTCACGCCTTATAGCGTCGGCGAGGCTTATGCCGTCGGCGCTAATTGGTTAGGCGGCGCGAATATCATCTCCGGGATTATTATCGGCCTGGTGGTGGCAGAAATGTTTACCTTTATTGTCCGCCGCAACTGGGTAATTAGACTGCCCGATAGCGTACCTGCGTCGGTATCGCGTTCTTTCTCTGCATTGATTCCCGGCTTTATTATTCTTTCCGTGATGGGGATTATTGCCTGGGCGCTGACGACCTGGGGCACAAACTTCCATCAGATCATCATGGATACCATCTCGACGCCGCTGGCATCGTTGGGTAGCGTGGTCGGCTGGGCGTATGTGATTTTTGTTCCACTGCTGTGGTTCTTCGGTATTCACGGCGCGCTGGCGCTGACTGCACTGGACAACGGCATCATGACGCCGTGGGCGTTGGAAAACATCGCGACCTACCAGCAATATGGTTCCGTCGAAGCGGCATTAGCTGCCGGTAAGACCTTCCATATCTGGGCCAAGCCGATGCTGGACTCCTTTATTTTCCTCGGTGGTAGTGGCGCGACCCTGGGCCTGATTTTGGCTATCTTTATTGCTTCTCGCCGTGCTGATTATCGTCAGGTGGCAAAACTGGCTCTGCCGTCAGGCATCTTCCAGATTAACGAACCGATTCTGTTTGGTCTGCCGATTATTATGAACCCGGTGATGTTTATCCCGTTTGTGCTGGTACAACCGATTCTGGCGGCAATCACCCTGGCGGCATATTACATGGGCATTATTCCACCAGTGACCAACATTGCGCCGTGGACCATGCCAACCGGTCTGGGAGCCTTCTTTAACACCAACGGTAGCGTCGCCGCCTTACTGGTCGCACTCTTTAACCTCGGTATCGCCACGCTGATTTATCTGCCATTTGTTGTGGTGGCTAACAAAGCACAAAACGTGATTGATAAAGAAGAGAGTGAAGAAGATATTGCTAACGCGCTGAAATTTTAATCGATATCGGCACAGGTAACGCTGTGCCGGGTAAGGAAAGTGAGGAACTGAGTATGATGGATCTCGACAATATCCCGGATACGCAAACCGAAGCCGAAGAACTGGAAGAAGTGGTGATGGGGCTTATCATCAACTCCGGGCAGGCGCGCAGTCTGGCGTATGCGGCGCTGAAACAGGCAAAGCAGGGCGATTTTGCGGCAGCAAAAGCGATGATGGATCAGTCACGAATGGCGTTGAATGAAGCGCATCTGGTACAGACGAAACTGATTGAAGGCGATGCGGGCGAAGGTAAGATGAAAGTGAGTCTGGTGCTGGTCCACGCTCAGGATCATTTAATGACCTCAATGCTTGCACGTGAACTGATTAGCGAATTAATTGAGCTTCATGAAAAATTGAAGGCATAAGGAGTTGATGATGCAGTCAGTGATTAACGCGCCGGAAATTGCCACAGCCCGTGAACAACAACTGTTTAATGGCAAAAACTTCCATGTGTTTATCTACAACAAAACTGAGAGTATCAGTGGGCTGCATCAACACGACTATTATGAATTCACCCTGGTGTTAACTGGTCGTTATTACCAAGAGATAAACGGTAAACGCGTGTTGCTGGAGCGGGGCGATTTTGTCTTTATTCCGTTGGGCTCGCACCATCAAAGTTTTTATGAGTTTGGCGCCACGCGTATATTAAATGTTGGGATCAGCAAACGTTTTTTTGAGCAGCATTATCTGCCGTTGTTGCCTTATTGCTTTGTCGCATCACAGGTATACCGGACCAATAGCGCTTTTCTCACCTATGTGGAAACGGTCATCTCTTCACTGAATTTCCGTGAAACCGGGCTGGAAGAGTTTGTTGAGACAGTGACTTTTTATGTTATCAACCGCTTACGTCATTACCGTGAAGAACAGGTAATTGATGATGTGCCTCAGTGGCTGAAAAGCACGGTTGAAAAGATGCATGATAAAGAGCAGTTTAGTGAAAATGCGTTGGAAAATATGGTGATACTGTCGGCGAAATCGCAGGAATATTTGACGCGTGCGACCCAGCGATATTATGGCAAAACGCCAATGCAAATTATTAATGAAATTCGCATTAATTTTGCCAAAAAACAACTGGAAATGACCAACTATTCGGTAACAGATATTGCATTTGAAGCCGGTTATAGTAGCCCCAGTCTGTTTATTAAAACGTTTAAGAAATTGACCTCGTTTACACCCAATAGCTATCGTAAAAAATTGACTGAATTTAATCAGTAGCCATTGTATCAGAACACTAAATTTACATGCTTGCTCTGTATAACCTGGTGTTTCCGGGTTATTCCTGACTTAGCGGCAGGCACGACGAATATCAGTATTTCCTAATGAAGGGAGAAATTATGAGCCAGAAATTAAAAGTCGTCACTATTGGTGGCGGGAGCAGCTATACCCCGGAATTACTGGAAGGGTTTATTAAACGTTATCACGAATTGCCGGTGAGTGAATTATGGCTGGTGGACATCGAAGAGGGTAAAGCGAAGCTGGATATTATTTTCGATCTCTGCCAGCGGATGATTGATAACGCTGGTGTACCAATGAAGCTTTATAAAACGCTTGATCGCCGCGAAGCATTGAAAGATGCCGATTTCGTCACCACCCAGCTGCGCGTAGGTCAATTACCAGCACGCGAACTCGATGAACGTATTCCGTTAAGTCATGGTTATCTCGGCCAGGAAACCAACGGTGCAGGTGGCCTGTTTAAAGGTCTGCGTACTATTCCGGTGATTTTTGACATAGTCAAAGATGTTGAAGAACTCTGCCCCAATGCCTGGGTGATTAACTTTACGAACCCAGCGGGAATGGTCACCGAAGCCGTTTATCGTCATACCGGATTTAAACGCTTTATCGGCGTGTGTAATATTCCGATTGGCATGAAGATGTTTATCAGCGATGTTTTAGCGTTGAATGAGAACGATGATTTATCTATCGATCTGTTCGGGCTGAACCACATGGTGTTTATTAAAGATGTTCTGGTAAATGGCAAGTCTCGCTTTGCCGAATTGCTTGATGGTGTGGCATCCGGGCAGTTAAAAGCGTCTGGCGTAAAAAATATTTTCGATCTGCCGTTTAGCGAAGGCTTAATTCGCTCACTGAATCTGTTGCCGTGCTCGTATCTGCTTTATTACTTCAAGCAAAAAGAGATGCTGGCGATTGAAATGGGTGAGTATTATAAAGGCGGTGCACGTGCACAGGTGGTACAGAAAGTCGAGAAACAACTCTTTGACCTGTATAAAAATCCGGACCTGAAAGTTAAGCCGAAAGAACTGGAACAGCGCGGCGGGGCATATTACTCAGATGCGGCGTGTGAAGTGATTAATGCTATCTACAACGACAAGCAAGCGGAACATTACGTTAATATCCCACATCATGGGCATATTGATAATATTCCGGCAGACTGGGCGGTAGAAATGACCTGTACACTGGGGCGCGATGGCGCGACGCCACATCCACGCATTACACACTTCGATGACAAAGTGATGGGCTTGATTCATACCATCAAAGGTTTTGAGATTGCCGCCAGTCACGCAGCCCTTAGCGGTGAATTTAACGATGTGTTACTGGCGCTCAACCTTAGCCCGCTGGTGCATTCCGATCGTGACGCGGAACTGCTGGCAAGAGAGATGATTCTGGCGCATGAGAAGTGGTTGCCAAACTTTGCTGACTGCATTGCAGAACTCAAAAAAGCACATTAACTGAGGCTGATTATGGAACGCTTACTGATTGTTAATGCTGATGACTTTGGCTTAAGTAGAGGCCAGAACTACGGCATTATCGAGGCCTGTCGTAATGGTATTGTCACCTCAACGACGGCGCTGGTAAATGGGGAAGCTATCGACCATGCGGTGCGGTTAAGTCGTGATGAGCCGAGTCTGGCAGTTGGGATGCACTTTGTCCTTACACTGGGTAAGCCGCTGACTGAGATGCCTGGGCTTACCCGGCAAGGTGTGTTGGGGAAATGGATCTGGCAGCTGGCAGAAGATGATGCCTTACCACTGGAAGAAATTTCCCAGGAACTCGCCAGCCAGTATCTGCGATTCATTGAATTGTTTGGCCGCAAACCAACACATCTTGATAGTCATCATCATGTGCATATGTTCCCGCAGATTTTCCCGATTGTGGCGAAGTTTGCGGCTGAAGAGGAGATTGCGTTGCGTATTGATCGCCAGCCAGTATTTAACGACGGTGATTTACCCGCAAATCTGCGCAGTTCACAGGGCTTCAGTAGTGCATTCTATGGTGAAGAGATCAGTGAATCACTGTTCCTGCAAGTGTTGGATGATTCCAGTCATCGCGGTGAACGCTCACTGGAAGTGATGTGCCATCCTGCGTTTGTCGATAATACAATTCGCCAGAGTGCTTACTGTTTCCCACGGTTAGCGGAACTGGATGTGTTAACATCGGCGTCGTTGAAGTATGCCATTGCCGAGCGTGGTTATCGGTTGGGTAGTTATCTGGATGTGTAGGTAAGGCTGTTTTGCCGGATGCGGCGTAAACACCTTGTTCGGCATACAATATATTTAAATTTCAAAGCATTATGAGCATCCGGTAAGCCTGATAAGCGCAGCGCATCAGGCAAAGGTGGCGCAATTTCGCCACCCATATTTACGCCGGAATTTTGTCAATCTTAGGCATACGTGACCAGACGCGGTGCGCCGCCATTAGCGTTAACAGTTCATCCATAAAACTACCGTCGGCGCTGTCGGCTTCCACAACCCCTTCTTCACTTTTGTCATCCACCTTAATTGTCGCTTTGAACTTGCGGGCGTCTCCCGCCAGCGCAATCGGTTTAAGGTGTTTGTAGGCTTCCATCAGGTAATAGTTCGCATCGCCGTTGTCTGCGATATCCGCAATATTACCGCAAGGGACAATGACCGCATCCACCGTCAGCGAAGGCGCTCCGGCAAAGGTAGCAGCAATTGGCAATACCGTGCCGTCATCGGCGGTTACTTCGCCCATCCGTGAATAAAGCAGCTTGGCATGAACGCCTCTGGCTTTCAGCGCCTTGAGAATGGCCAGCAGGTCTGCCGATCTCACTTCATCATTAAGCAAAATCGCTACCACACGGCCTTTGACATCACCGTCAGGAATGGCATACAGGCTTAATGTTGGGGCATTTTTCAGACCGTTGATGTCTGGTGGCGGGGTAATATTCAGTTGTTCATCAGTAAGTTCGATACCGAGATTTTCCGCCACAGCCTGCGCCAGAGCGAGATCGATATGTGCCAGTTGATCAACGACGCGTTCACGAATATACGGACGAGCAACTTTGCTCAATTCAAAGCTGAAGGCGTCGATAATGTGGCGCTGTTCAAACGGCGTCTGGCTTAGCCAGAACAGACGCGGATGGGAATAATATTCGCCAAACGATGGGCTGCGTTCGCGGACTTTGTTGCCTTCAACACGTTCCTGGTATGATTCAAATCCGCCGCGTTTCGGCCCCGGCGGTGTTTCGCGCGGCCAGTTGTCGTTGATCGAGTTTGGTTCGTAGTTTGCCGGATTGGTGTCGATTCCCATGCGGTGCATGCCGTCACGCTGGAAATTATGGTAAGGGCAGATCGGGCGGTTAATCGGAATTTCATGGAAATTTGGCCCACCAAGACGACTAATTTGTGTATCGGTATAAGAGAACAAACGCCCCTGCAATAACGGGTCGTTGGTGAAATCCAGACCGGGGACAATATGCCCTGGATGGAAAGCTACCTGTTCGTTTTCGGCAAAGAAGTTATCCGGGTTGCGGTTAAGCACCATTTTGCCGACGCGCTGTACTGGCACCAGTTCTTCCGGAATAAGTTTGGTTGGATCGAGAAGGTCGAAATCAAACTTGAATTCGTCTTCTTCCGGGATTAACTGGAAGCCCAGTTCGTATTCCGGGAAATTGCCTGCTTCAATGGCTTCCCACAGCTCACGGCGGTGGAAGTCCGGGTCACGTCCGGTGAGTTTCTGCGCTTCATCCCATACCAGCGAGGCTTTACCTGCCAGTGGTTTCCAGTGGAAACGCACAAACGTCGCTTTCCCTTCGGCGTTAATCAGGCGGAAAGTGTGGATGCCGAAACCTTCCATCGTACGGTAGCTGCGCGGGATCCCGCGATCCGACATCGCCCATATCACGTTATGCAGCGTTTCCGGTTGCAGGGAAACATAATCCCAGAATGTGTCGTGGGCGCTACCTCCCTGTGGGATCGCCCAGTGCGGTTCCGGTTTTACCGCATGAACAAAATCGGGGAATTTATGCGCATCCTGAATAAAGAAGATCGGCGTGTTGTTGCCGACAAGGTCAAAAATACCCTCTTCAGTATAGAATTTGGTGGCAAAACCGCGAATATCACGCACGGTATCTGCCGAGCCAGCACCACCCTGAACGGTCGAGAAACGGACAAATACTGGGGTGATTTTGTTCGGGTCAGACAGGAAGTCGGCTTTGGTAATATCGCTTAAGTTTTTATACGGCTGGAAATAACCATGAGCCGCAGATCCTCGCGCATGAACAATACGCTCCGGGATACGCTCATGGTCAAAGTGAGTGATCTTCTCGCGCAGAATAAAATCTTCCAGCAGCGTTGGACCACGGCTACCGGCACGCAGTGAGTTTTGATCGTCAGCGATGCGCACGCCCTGATTGGTGGTCAGCGCATAATTTTCACTACCTTTACGTACATCTTGCAGGGAATTGAGTTTTTCATTACGCGTATCAGGGGCTTTCAGACTGCCTGGCGCGGTAGGCTGCGCGCCTGGCGGGGTCGGTTCAGCCGCTGGGCGATGAGAGCCGTCCTCAGGTGCCAGTGAGTCCATTCCTGGTTTCGCTTCGTTCGAGTCGTGCAGGGGGGACTGGTGCTGATGTGGGGTCTTTTCGTTATGTTGCGACATTGAACTCGTCTCCTTATTTCATTGCTGAAAGGGCCGCTTTTTTGGTCAAAAAACCCTCTAACTATAGACCATCGGGGATGTCTCGCTCTGGAGGTGGTGTCGGCGAAAGTATTTGAAGATGTACGCAAAGCAGGACGGACGTGGGCTAAATCGGCTAAACTACATTTTTTCTGATTTTTAATATGCGTTTAGTGAAGCCAGTAATGAAGAAACCGCTACGTCAGCAAAACCGCCCGATTATTAGCTATGTCCCGCGCACGGAACCTGCGCCGCCGGAGCATGCGATTAAAATGGATTCGTTTCGTGATGTCTGGATATTACGTGGCAAATATGTAGCGTTTGTTCTGGTGGGGGAGTCATTCTTGCGCTCACCGGCGTTTAGTGTGCCGGAGGCGGCCCAGCGCTGGGCGAATCAGATTCGACAAGAGAATGAGGTCGAAGAGTAAAAAAACGCCTGTCGGGATGACAGGCGTTTTGCGTTATAAGCCAGGGTTAACGGTGAGCCAGTTCGGCGTCATCTTCGCTATCCAGAATGGATTTATCGGTCTGCTTCAGCCACTGGCTGGTCAGTGTACCTGCGGTCATAGAACCGCTGACGTTCAGTGCCGTACGGCCCATATCGATAAGTGGTTCAACGGAAATTAACAATGCCACCAGCGTTACCGGCAAGCCCATTGCAGGGAGTACAATCAGTGCGGCGAATGTTGCACCGCCACCAACGCCTGCAACACCTGCTGAACTCACAGTGACGATACCAACGAGTGTCGCAATCCACATTGGGTCTAGCGGATTAATGCCAACCGTAGGCGCAACCATCACTGCCAGCATTGCCGGATACAGCCCGGCACAGCCGTTTTGACCAATGGTCGCGCCGAAAGAAGCGGCGAAACTGGCGATGGATTCAGGAACACCCAGACGACGCGTTTGTGCTTCTACATTCAGCGGAATAGACGCAGCACTGGAGCGACTGGTGAAGGCAAACGTCAGCACTGGCCAGACTTTACGGAAGTATTTCAGTGGGCTTACGCCATTAATACCCAGCAGAATGCCATGCACTGCAAACATAATGATAAGACCGAGGTAGGACGCGACAACGAAGCTACCCAGTTTAATGATGTCTTGCAGGTTGGAGCCAGCAACGACTTTGGTCATCAGTGCCAGAACGCCGTATGGCGTCAGTTGCATGACCAAGCGAACCAGTTTCATCACCCAGCTTTGCAGCGTATCGATAGCGGTTAAGACTCGTTCACCTTTCGGCGCATCATCTTTCAGCAGTTTCAGTGCTGCAACGCCCAGGAAAGCCGCAAAAATTACCACGCTGATAATTGACGTCGGATTGGCACCGGTCAGATCGGCAAACGGGTTTTTCGGGATAAAGGACAAGACAAGCTGCGGAACGCTCAGGTCAGAGACTTTACCGACATAGTTGCTTTCGATAGCGTTCAGACGCGCAGTTTCAGCGCCACCCTGAACCAGCCCCTCAGCTGTCAGACCAAACAGATTAGTGACCAGTACACCGACCAGCGCCGCAATCAGCGTGGTAAACAGTAGCGTACCAATAGTCAGAAAACTGATTTTGCCTAGTTGAGACGCGTTATGCAGACGGGCAACCGCACTTAAAATGGAGGCAAATACCAGCGGCATGACGATCATTTGCAGTAGCTGAACATAGCCGTTACCGACAATGTTAAACCACTGAACAGAATCTTTAAGTACCTGGCTGTCAGAACCATAAATGGTATGCAGGGCAAGGCCAAAAACCACACCCATCACCAGACCTACCAGCACTTTTTTGGCCAGACTCCACTGTTTGTGGCGGGTTTGGGCCAGCGCAAACAGCAGCACAACGAACACTATGATGTTCGCAATTAATGGAAAGTTCATCCCCGTTCTCCTGATCTTATTATTTCTATCGCTACGCAGTAGCCATAGTGTTGAAGCAAGATTAACAGAACTGTGAGCTGGCTCTTATATTCAAATGGAATGGCTTATTCCAGAAAAGCGATTTTTGTTTTTTTAGTATTCAACCTGATGCTTAATAAGGCGATGAAACTCGATCTGCAAGGTATTAATCATTTGCGATGACCAACGCACGGCACTGTTTTCGGGCAGTGAATGGGGCATCCACACTGACCAGACAAACAACGCCATGCAGAGAAAACGTTCTAACTGGTTGCCTTTTTGTGGAACCAGAATTGGCAGACGGAAACGCCATCGGCACGGCCAGAGTAGGGGAACACCAGCAGGGGTCAGCATATCAGCAAGAATATGACTCAAATAACCGAGAACCATACCTTGCAGAGCATCAGCTGGAATAAACCAGCTTTCCGGAACTTTCAGATAAAAGGTCGCCAGTAGAGCAAACACCGCCAGCAGACTGTGGGTGAAGCCACGGTGACCAAAAGCGCGGGCAATGGGTTTTGATATCCACTTTAATCGCTGCCCAAGAAACGACTTTGGATGGTCAATATCCGGTAACAGACAAGTTAATATTGCAGAAGGGACAATATGCCACCAGTCACCCTGTGCCAGCACGGGTGTAAGCTCGGCATTTTTAGCAAACACCGCACAAGCAATAGAAAAGAGGAGGTGACCTTCCGCCGTCATGATAAAACTCACTAAACTGTCGATACGTACAGTATAGGGTTTTTATACAGTGCGCGGAAGTGGTGACGGTGTAACTCTTCATCATAATATGATGATAAAATCATCAGTTAAACGTGATTTCAGATAAGCAACCAGGGGCCGTGTCACCACGCCCCTTTTTATTAGCCGAGGAGGTCTTTCGTGGTGAGTTCTGTCAAGGATGAAAGTTTTACATTCGCCAACACAAAACGTGGATCATTTTGCGCTTCTGGTGCAGGAACGACGATGGAGCGCATTCGTGCTGCCTTCGAGGCGATCATGCCATTAACAGAGTCTTCCAGCGCCACGCAGGCGATTGGGTCAACGCCCAGTTTTGCTGCGCAGTCGAGATAAACCTGCGGATGTGGCTTGCTATAAGGCAATTTTTCGGCGGAGGCGAGGGCATCGAAACTGTCACGTAGGTCAAACATGGCCAGCACTTTTTCAAGCATATGCAGCGGTGACGCTGAAGCCAGGCCAACCAATAAGCCCTGCGCTTTACATAAAGCAACGGCTTCACGCACGCCAGGCAGTAATGGACGCGTCTCTTCAACCAGCGAAATGGCACGGGCAATTACCCGATCGACCACTTCCTGACGACTCGGTCCATTCCACGGTTGCCGGGCATACCACAGATCAACCACCATATCGATGCGTAAACCTAAGGTGTCCGGTAGCTCATTACGACGGGAGATGTCCACCCCCAGGCTTGCCATCACATCCAGTTCGGCCCGATCCCATAATGGTTCGGAATCGATAAGTAATCCATCCATATCAAAAATTGCAGCAAGAATCTGTCGTGGGGGTGACATTACAACCTCTCCTTTAGAGCATTATGTGTAAGGTATTAAGCAGTGCTTATGATTAAGCGCCTATCATATCGCCTTTAAAGAATGGGCGAAAACAGATATCTACAGGTAAACTAAGTGAATCGACGCGTCTTAATCAAGGAGAACTCATGACGTATCAACAAGCTGGACGCATTGCTATTTTGAAAAGGATTTTCGGTTGGGTGATTTTTATACCAACACTTGTTTCCACGTTGATTTCCTTGCTGAAGTTTATGAATATCCGGCAAGAAACCCAGGAAGGCATTAATGCGGTAATGCTCGACTTTGCCCATGTCATGATCGATATGATGCAAGCGAATACGCCTTTTTTGAATCTGTTCTGGTATAACTCGCCGACGCCCAATTTTAATGGTGGTGTGAACGTTATGTTCTGGGTGATCTTTATCCTGATTTTTGTCGGTCTGGCGTTGCAAGACTCTGGAGCACGCATGAGTCGTCAGGTGCGCTTCTTGCGCGAAGGCGTTGAAGATCAGCTCATTCTGGAGAAGGCTAAAGGGGAAGAGGGGTTAACGCGTGAACAGATCGAGTCGCGCATTGTCGTTCCACGCCATACTATCTTTACGCAGTTTTTTTCACTCTATATCCTGCCGGTCATTTGTATTGCTGCGGGATACGTGTTCTTTTCTCTGCTCGGTTTCATTTAATACAAAGGCCGCGCGGTGCGGCCATTATCATCGACTCCCGTCACGCGGCTAACAATCTATCCAATGATTGTTGAGCAATAACCAGATGTTGACCACCAAACAACCTTGCACGGTTTAGCAAAGTGTAAAGCTGGTAAATCGGTTGGCGTTCGAGGAAATCGGTCGGTAGCGGTGACACTGATTGATAACCATCATAGATTTGCGGAGGCTGTTCGGTATGTAGCGGCAACATCGCCAGATCGCACTCTCTGTCGCCCCAGTAACAAGCAGGGTCGAAAATATACGGACCATTCGGACCTAGCGCACAATTCCCTGACCATAGATCGCCGTGTAACAGTGATGGTTGCGGCTGATGTGAGGCCAGGCGCTGCTGGATATGCTCGACGATGGCGTCGATATTGCCGAAGGCGATCCCTTTTTCTGCTGCCAGCTCCAGTTGCCAACCAATCCGTTGTTCAGCAAAAAACGTTGACCAACGGCGTTGCCAGGTATTGGGTTGAGGGGTAGTAGAAAGGGCGTTATCGAAATCGAGGCCAAATTGTGGCTGGTCGCTCCATTGATGTAGATGCGCAATTTGCTGCCCTAAAATAAAGGCGTTATGTGCATCCAACGGCCGAGGAGGGAGATAATCCATCACCAGAAAACTGTAGTCACGGTCAGCGCCAACTGCCCACACCCGGGGTACGGTGACGGTTTTACTGCGAGACAATAACTCCAGTTGGTCGGCTTCGGCGGTAAAACCGGGAAGCAATTCTCTTTCATCACATTTGACGAAAAAGTCACGTCCTGCATAGCGCAAATGCCATGCGGCATGGACTTCCCCGCCAGGCAGTTCATTACGCAGTTCGATTTCGCCTTCACCTAACTGCTCGCTCAAAAGACGACTGATTACCTGCCACATGATGTCTCTCCCATGCTGTCTGCCAGATCATAAGGTTAGCGCAAGAATAAGGTGTAAAAACACGAGCTAACGCACACCACAGACTGATTATTGCCCAAAAATCTTTATTTGTTGCTATTCCATTCCTCCCAGGTTGTGATCCTTATCTCGGGGTCTTTGCCTGTAGCACTCTGGGCGAGTCCGGCAACGAGTTCTCTTATCTCATCTTCGTTTTGCGTACTGATAAGTCCAAAGGTATTCGTCCCGAGTTCATGGATATTCCCATCATCGTCTGTCATGGTCAGTGAAAAGCCATCGCGTGTCAGAAAGTTATTTAACTCATTAATTTCAGTTAATGTATCTTCATGCAACATGACGGTAATGACATAACGGACAAGATCGCCACCAGCCATAATTCACCTCTTTGTTATCACGTGATTTTTTAGCATAGTCGCAGAAACGCATTGCTGACAGGTTTGTGGTGATTCCCCCAACCGAGGGGGGAATGTCTCGATTAGCGGGAAAGGTAAGCGTAAATTTTTTGTGTATCGTCATGGGAGCACAGGCGTGTTCCTTGATTGAGTGTTGCGGCACTACCGGCAGCCACGCCAAAACGAACCATTTCATCAAGCGAGGCATTTTCTGCCAGCTTCAGCGTCATAGCCCCAACCATACTGTCGCCAGCACCGACGGTACTTTGGCTTTTTAGCGGCGGTGGCACAACCTGAATGCAGTTTTCGCTATCTACCCCCAACGCTCCTTGTGGACCAAGGGAAACGACGACCCGTTTGGCCTTACCACTATTAACAATTTCCTGCGCGGCTTTACGCACATCATCGGGTTGAGTGAGTTCGCGACCTACCAGTGCGCTGAGTTCTTTTTGGTTAGGTTTAACTAACTCGATATTGCCAATTGCCAGTGCTGCGCTTAAGGCTTCGCCGGAACTATCGACGATGCAGCGTATTCCTTGTTTTTGCGCAGCAGAAATAAGCTGCGTTAACTTTTCCAGTTTCACGCCTGGTGGCAGGCTTCCACTAATAACCAGAATAGCCCCAGACTCGATTTCCAGAACTTGTTCTTCAAGTTGACGAAATTCATCTTCGCTTAAAGCTGCGCCGGGCATGACAAAGCGATACTGCTCACCGCTGGATTCCACATGTACATGCAGATTCTGGCGGGTCCAGTCCTTCGCTTCGACAGTGGCAACAGGGACATTTTCATCGGCCAGCAGAGCGACGAGATGTTCGCCGGTCGCGCCGCCGGCCGGGAATATAGCCGTCGCGCTCCCGCCCAGATGAGCAATAGCGCGAGCGACATTAATACCACCGCCACCAGGTTCAAACACGGGGGCAGTACAGCGCAGTTTTCCTTCGGGGTAAATTTGCGGGGTTATTGTTGCGCTATCGAGAGAGGGCGCAAGTGTCAACGTATAGATACGTACCATCATTTCCTCCTATAGGCTGATTTCAGTCTGGCACTGAATCAGTGGAAAGTGAAGGAATTAACAATATGATTTATTAGATATTTATATAAAATTAATAAGGTAAAGATATATAAATAAATATCTGTTTTCGCAACGCGCTTATTCAAAAAATGAAATAAGAAGTCATTGCTAAGTTTTTCACTCCTTTTTATAATTTGTCACCTTTCCAGGGACGCTACTCTTTGATCCTTAAGAAAGTTTCCGGGACCGCGATGGTCTCTTTTTTTGTTGTACGGACTTTTAATAAATGAAGCTTTTGAAGACAGTTCCTGCCATCGTTATGTTGGCGGGGGGTATGTTTGCGTCTCTGACTGCAACTGCCGATGATTCCGTTTTTACTGTCATGGACGATCCTGCCAGCGCAAAAAAACCTTTCGAAGGTAATCTGAATGCAGGTTACCTTGCACAATCAGGCAACACGAAAAGTTCCTCACTGACGGCTGATACCACTATGACTTGGTATGGGCAGACGACTGCCTGGTCGCTGTGGGGAAATGCCAGCAATACTTCTTCTAATGATGAGCGTTCTTCGGAAAAATATGCAGTTGGTGGGCGTAGCCGTTTTAATTTAACTGATTATGATTATCTGTTTGGTCAGGCAAGTTGGCTGACAGACCGTTATAACGGCTATCGGGAACGAGATGTATTGACTGCGGGTTATGGTCGCCAGTTTTTAAATGGCCCGGTACACAGCTTCCGCTTTGAATTCGGTCCTGGCGTGCGTTACGACAAATATACCGATAATGCCAGTGAAACGCAGCCGCTGGGGTATGCCTCCGGAGCTTATGCGTGGCAGTTGACCGACAACGCTAAATTTACCCAGGGTGTATCGGTTTTTGGTGCTGAAGACACTACGCTGAACTCGGAAAGTGCATTAAATGTTGCCATCAATGAACATTTCGGTCTGAAGGTGGCCTACAACGTTACATGGAACTCTGAACCGCCTGAGTCTGCGCCGGAACATACCGATCGCCGCACCACGTTATCGCTGGGCTACAGGATGTAATAATGTGCCGGGCCGTGTTCTGCGGTCTGGCTGCATTGTTTGTTGATAGCGCCTCACCGTTCAGCCCCAAATCATCGCTGCCCAGCGCAGCAACAGCATCGCGCCGCAAATAGACAGCAGGACGACCACCATCTTCCAGTGTTTTTTGTTGAAACGTTTTGTCGGCATGCGTTTTTCCAGGGGATTTCCAGTCTTCAATAATCGAGTGTAACAAAAGGGTCAGGTGTTGCCTGTATTGATTTATATCATATCAAACATGATGATTGTCGCTTTGCCCGATAACAATTACCGTGTAAACTGCCAAGCGGTATTATCAGAAAGTGGGTGTAGGTCTGGCATCGCCAATCAGCATGCTGTGACATATTTCGCAGAGTGAAGCGGGAATCAGCCCAAACCTTTTTGATAAATTTCATATGAATCTTTGTATGTGATCTTTCGTGTGGGTCACCACTGCAAATAAGGATATAACATGCCTGTTATTACTCTTCCTGATGGCAGCCAACGCCATTACGACCACGCTGTAAGCCCCATGGATGTTGCGCTGGACATTGGTCCAGGTCTGGCGAAAGCCTGTATCGCAGGGCGCGTTAATGGCGAACTGGTAGATGCGTGCGATTTGATTGAAAACGACGCTAAACTGGCGATCATTACCGCTAAAGACGAAGAAGGTCTGGAGATCATTCGTCACTCCTGCGCGCACCTGTTAGGGCACGCAATTAAACAACTTTGGCCGCATACCAAAATGGCAATCGGCCCGGTTATTGACAACGGTTTCTATTACGACGTTGATCTTGACCGCACGTTAACCCAGGAAGATGTCGAAGCACTCGAGAAGCGGATGCATGAGCTTGCTGAGAAAAACTACGACGTCATTAAGAAGAAAGTCAGCTGGCACGAAGCGCGTGAAACGTTCGTTAAACGCGGCGAGAGCTATAAAGTCTCCATCCTGGACGAAAACATCGCCCATGATGACCAGCCTGGCCTCTATTTCCACGAAGAATATGTCGATATGTGCCGCGGTCCGCACGTACCGAATATGCGTTTCTGCCACCATTTCAAACTGATGAAAACGGCAGGGGCCTACTGGCGCGGCGACAGCAACAACAAAATGTTGCAACGTATTTATGGTACTGCGTGGGCAGATAAAAAAGCCCTCAACGCGTATCTGCAGCGTCTGGAAGAAGCCGCTAAACGCGACCACCGTAAAATCGGTAAACAGCTCGACCTGTACCATATGCAGGAAGAAGCGCCGGGTATGGTGTTCTGGCACAATGACGGCTGGACCATCTTCCGTGAACTGGAAGTGTTCGTTCGCTCTAAACTGAAAGAGTACCAGTATCAGGAAGTTAAGGGCCCGTTTATGATGGACCGCGTCCTGTGGGAAAAAACCGGTCACTGGGAAAACTATAAAGATGCAATGTTCACCACCTCTTCTGAGAACCGTGAATACTGCATTAAGCCGATGAACTGTCCGGGTCACGTACAAATCTTTAACCAGGGGCTGAAGTCGTATCGCGATCTGCCGCTGCGTATGGCCGAGTTCGGTAGCTGCCACCGTAACGAGCCGTCAGGATCCCTGCACGGCCTGATGCGCGTGCGTGGTTTTACCCAGGATGACGCGCATATCTTCTGTACTGAAGAACAAATTCGCGATGAAGTTAACGGATGTATCCGTTTAGTCTATGATATGTACAGCACTTTTGGCTTCGAGAAGATCGTGGTCAAGCTTTCCACTCGTCCTGAAAAACGTATTGGCAGTGACGAAATGTGGGATCGTGCTGAGGCGGACCTGGCAGTTGCGCTGGAAGAAAACAACATCCCGTTTGAGTATCAACTGGGTGAAGGCGCGTTCTACGGTCCGAAAATTGAATTTACCCTGTATGACTGCCTCGATCGTGCATGGCAGTGCGGTACAGTACAGCTGGACTTCTCCTTACCGTCTCGTCTGAGCGCTTCCTATGTAGGCGAAGACAACGAGCGTAAGGTTCCGGTAATGATTCACCGTGCAATTCTTGGGTCGATGGAACGTTTCATCGGTATCCTGACCGAAGAGTTCGCTGGTTTCTTCCCGACCTGGCTTGCGCCGGTTCAGGTTGTTATCATGAACATTACGGATTCACAGTCTGAATACGTTAACGAATTGACGCAAAAACTATCAAATGCGGGCATTCGTGTTAAAGCAGACTTGAGAAATGAGAAGATTGGCTTTAAAATCCGCGAGCACACTTTGCGTCGCGTCCCATATATGCTGGTCTGTGGTGATAAAGAGGTGGAATCTGGCAAAGTTGCCGTTCGCACCCGCCGTGGTAAAGACCTGGGAAGCATGGACGTAAATGAAGTGATCGAGAAGCTGCAACAAGAGATTCGCAGCCGCAGTCTTAAACAATTGGAGGAATAAGGTATTAAAGGCGGAAAACGAGTTCAAACGGCGCGTCCTAACCGTATCAATGGCGAAATTCGCGCCCAGGAAGTTCGCTTAACAGGTTTGGAAGGCGAGCAGCTTGGTATTGTGAGTCTGAGAGAAGCTCTGGAGAAAGCTGAAGAAGCCGGAGTAGACTTAGTCGAGATCAGCCCTAACGCCGAGCCGCCGGTTTGTCGTATAATGGATTACGGCAAATTCCTCTATGAAAAGAGCAAGTCTTCTAAGGAACAGAAGAAAAAGCAAAAAGTTATCCAGGTTAAGGAAATTAAATTCCGTCCTGGTACAGATGAAGGCGACTATCAGGTAAAACTCCGCAGCCTGATTCGCTTTCTCGAAGAGGGTGATAAAGCCAAAATCACGCTGCGTTTCCGCGGTCGTGAGATGGCGCACCAGCAAATCGGTATGGAAGTGCTTAATCGCGTGAAAGACGATTTGCAAGAACTGGCAGTGGTCGAATCCTTCCCAACGAAGATCGAAGGCCGCCAGATGATCATGGTGCTCGCTCCTAAGAAGAAACAGTAAGGCCATCAAGTAATCATTCCTGTGGGCCTCGGCTCACAGGGTGATTCGCCTTTGTTTCTGTTTATCAACAATGCGAAGTGGAAGTTATTAAAATGCCAAAAATTAAGACCGTACGCGGTGCTGCTAAGCGCTTCAAAAAAACCGGTAAAGGTGGTTTTAAGCACAAGCACGCTAACCTGCGTCACATTCTGACCAAAAAAGCGACCAAACGTAAACGTCACCTGCGTCCGAAAGCCATGGTTTCCAAAGGCGATCTGGGCCTGGTAATCGCGTGCCTGCCGTACGCATAAGCCGTTAACGTTTTTTAACTTTTTAATTAGAATATAGATACAGGAGAGCACATATGGCTCGCGTAAAACGTGGTGTTATTGCACGCGCACGTCACAAGAAAATTTTGAAACAAGCTAAAGGCTACTACGGTGCGCGTTCTCGCGTATACCGCGTTGCCTTCCAGGCTGTTATCAAAGCTGGTCAGTATGCTTACCGTGACCGTCGTCAACGTAAGCGTCAGTTCCGTCAACTGTGGATCGCGCGTATCAACGCAGCAGCACGTCAGAACGGTATTTCTTACAGCAAATTCATCAATGGTCTGAAAAAAGCCTCTGTTGAAATCGACCGTAAGATCCTGGCTGATATCGCAGTATTCGACAAAGTAGCGTTCACCGCTCTGGTTGAAAAAGCGAAAGCAGCTCTGGCATAAGCCAGTTGAAAGAGGGAGCCAGTCTCCCTCTTTTCGTTTCAACACCATCAAAACATTGACTTTTATCGCCGTAGCCTTTTCAATAAAGGTCTTTTGAAAAGTACCAAAAGGTAACGCAAGCAATGAATGCTGCTATTTTCCGCTTCTTTTTTTACTTTAGCACCTGACTCCAGGAGGCTAGCGCGTGAGAAGAGAAACGGAAAACAGCGCCTGAAAGCCTCCCAGTGGAGGCTTTTTTTGTATGCGCGTTTTGAAAAATAAAAAGCCTGTCTCATCAGGCGTAATTGTCGCAGCCAGTCTGGACACGGCCAGCGCGGAGAAACCGGAGCGTACTTAAGTACGTGAGGATTTCGAGCACTGCCCGGGACCAAAATGGCAAGTAAAATAGCCTGATGGGATAGGCTCTAAGTCCAACGAACCAGTGTCACCACTGACACAATGAGGAAAACCATGTCACATCTCGCAGAACTGGTTGCCAGTGCGAAGGCGGCCATTAGCCAGGCGTCAGATGTTGCCGCGTTAGACAATGTGCGCGTCGAATATTTGGGTAAAAAAGGGCACTTAACCCTTCAGATGACGACCCTGCGTGAGCTGCCGCCAGAAGAGCGTCCGGCAGCTGGTGCGGTTATCAACGAAGCGAAAGAGCAAGTTCAGCAGGCGCTGAATGCGCGTAAAGCTGAACTGGAAAGCGCAGCGCTGAATGCGCGTCTGGCTGCGGAAACTATCGATGTTTCCCTCCCTGGTCGTCGTATCGAAAACGGTGGCCTGCACCCGGTTACCCGCACTATCGACCGTATCGAAAGTTTCTTCGGTGAGCTTGGCTTTACCGTGGCAACCGGGCCGGAAATCGAAGACGATTATCATAACTTCGATGCTCTGAACATTCCTGGTCACCACCCGGCGCGCGCTGACCACGACACTTTCTGGTTTGACGCTACCCGCCTGCTGCGTACCCAGACCTCTGGCGTACAGATCCGCACCATGAAAGCCCAGCAGCCGCCGATTCGTATTATCGCGCCTGGCCGCGTTTACCGTAACGACTACGACCAGACTCACACGCCGATGTTCCATCAGATGGAAGGTCTGATTGTTGATACCAACATCAGCTTTACCAACCTGAAAGGCACGCTGCACGACTTCCTGCGTAACTTCTTTGAAGAAGATTTGCAGATTCGCTTCCGTCCTTCCTACTTCCCGTTCACCGAACCTTCTGCAGAAGTGGACGTCATGGGTAAAAACGGTAAATGGCTGGAAGTACTGGGCTGCGGGATGGTGCATCCGAACGTGCTGCGTAATGTTGGCATCGATCCGGAAGTTTACTCCGGTTTCGCCTTCGGTATGGGGATGGAGCGTCTGACCATGTTGCGTTACGGCGTCACCGACCTGCGTTCATTCTTCGAAAACGATCTGCGTTTCCTCAAACAGTTTAAATAAGGCAGGAATAGATTATGAAATTCAGTGAACTGTGGTTACGCGAATGGGTGAACCCGGCGATCGATAGTGATGCGCTGGCGAATCAAATCACGATGGCGGGCCTGGAAGTTGACGGTGTAGAACCGGTTGCCGGTAGCTTCCACGGCGTGGTCGTTGGTGAAGTGGTTGAATGTGCGCAGCATCCGAATGCTGACAAACTGCGAGTGACCAAAGTCAATGTCGGTGGCGATCGCCTGCTGGACATCGTCTGCGGCGCGCCAAACTGTCGTCAGGGCCTGCGTGTGGCGGTAGCAACTATTGGTGCTGTACTGCCGGGCGATTTCAAAATTAAAGCCGCGAAACTGCGCGGTGAACCGTCTGAAGGGATGCTGTGCTCCTTCTCTGAGCTGGGTATTTCTGACGATCATAACGGTATTATCGAACTGCCTGCGGATGCGCCAATTGGCACCGACATCCGTGAATACCTGAAACTTGATGACAACACCATCGAAATCAGTGTGACGCCAAACCGTGCAGACTGCTTAGGCATTATCGGCGTAGCGCGTGATGTTGCCGTGCTGAACCAGCTTCCGCTGGTTGAACCGGAAATTGTCCCGGTTGGTGCAACCATCGATGACACGCTGCCGATTGCGGTAGAAGCGCCGGAAGCCTGCCCGCGTTATCTTGGCCGCGTAGTAAAAGGCATTAACGTTAAAGCGCCAACTCCGCTGTGGATGAAAGAAAAACTGCGTCGTTGCGGGATTCGTTCTATCGATGCAGTGGTTGACGTCACCAACTACGTGCTGCTCGAACTGGGTCAGCCGATGCACGCTTTCGACAAAGATCGCATTGAAGGCGGCATTGTGGTGCGGATGGCGAAAGAGGGCGAAACGCTGGTACTGCTCGACGGTACCGAAGCGAAGCTGAACGCTGACACCCTGGTCATCGCCGACCACAACAAGGCGCTGGCGATGGGCGGTATCTTCGGTGGCGAACACTCTGGAGTGAATGACGAAACGCAAAACGTCCTGCTGGAATGCGCGTTCTTCAGCCCGCTGTCTATCACCGGTCGTGCTCGTCGTCATGGCCTGCATACTGATGCTTCTCACCGTTATGAGCGTGGTGTTGATCCGGCACTGCAGCACAAAGCAATGGAACGTGCGACCCGTCTGCTGATCGATATCTGCGGCGGTGAAGCTGGCCCGGTTATCGATATCACTAACGAAGCAACGTTGCCGAAGCGTGCGACCATCACTCTGCGTCGTAGCAAATTGGATCGTCTGATCGGCCATCATATTGCCGATGCACAGGTGACTGACATTCTGCGTCGTCTCGGCTGTGAAGTTACCGAAGGCAAGGACGAGTGGCAGGCTGTTGCACCGAGCTGGCGTTTCGACATGGAGATTGAAGAAGATCTGGTCGAAGAAGTGGCGCGTGTTTACGGCTACAACAACATCCCGGATGAACCGGTGCAGGCGAGCCTGATTATGGGGACTCACCGTGAAGCCGATTTGTCACTCAAGCGCGTGAAAACGCTGCTCAACGACAAAGGCTATCAGGAAGTGATCACCTATAGCTTCGTTGATCCGAAAGTGCAGCAGATGATCCACCCGGGCGTTGAAGCCTTACTGCTGCCAAGCCCGATTTCCGTTGAAATGTCGGCAATGCGTCTTTCTCTGTGGACCGGTCTGCTGGCAACTGTAGTGTACAACCAGAACCGTCAGCAAAACCGTGTGCGCATTTTTGAAAGCGGTCTGCGCTTCGTGCCAGATACGCAGGCGCCATTGGGCATTCGTCAGGATCTGATGTTAGCCGGTGTGATTTGCGGTAACCGTTACGAAGAGCACTGGAACCTGGCAAAAGAGACTGTTGATTTCTATGATTTGAAAGGCGATCTTGAATCCGTTCTCGACCTGACCGGTAAACTGGCTGATGTTGAGTTCCGTGCAGAAGCAAATCCGGCACTGCATCCGGGACAATCCGCAGCGATTTATCTGAAAGGTGAACGTATTGGTTTTGTTGGGGTTGTTCATCCTGAACTGGAACGTAAACTGGATCTTAACGGTCGCACTCTGGTGTTTGAACTGGAGTGGAACAAGCTCGCAGACCGCGTGGTGCCTCAAGCGCGCGAGATTTCGCGCTTCCCGGCGAACCGTCGTGACATCGCGGTTGTGGTTGCAGAAAACGTTCCCGCAGCGGATATTTTATCCGAATGTAAGAAAGTTGGCGTAAATCAGGTAGTTGGCGTAAACTTGTTTGACGTGTACCGCGGTAAGGGTGTTGCGGAGGGGTATAAGAGCCTCGCCATAAGCCTGATCCTGCAAGATACCAGCCGTACACTCGAAGAAGAGGAGATTGCCGCTACCGTCGCCAAATGTGTAGAGGCATTAAAAGAGCGATTCCAGGCATCATTGAGGGATTGAACCTATGGCGCTTACAAAAGCTGAAATGTCAGAATATCTGTTTGATAAGCTTGGGCTTAGCAAGCGGGATGCCAAAGAACTGGTTGAACTGTTTTTCGAAGAGATCCGTCGCGCTCTGGAAAACGGCGAGCAGGTGAAACTCTCTGGTTTTGGTAACTTCGATCTGCGTGATAAGAATCAACGCCCGGGACGTAACCCGAAAACGGGCGAGGATATTCCCATTACAGCACGGCGCGTGGTGACCTTCAGACCCGGGCAGAAGTTAAAAAGCCGGGTCGAAAACGCCACACCCAAAGACGAGTAATCTGATCTAACTAAAAAGGCCGCTCTGCGGCCTTTTTTCTTTTCACTGTCGAAGAGTCACCGTAAAATCAACGGAATGACACTTCAGCAGAACGGATACCATGCTGACACTTGCCCGCCAACAACAGCGACAAAATATTCGCTGGTTATTATGCCTGTCAGTTTTGATGCTGCTGGCGCTTCTCTTAAGCCTTTGCGCTGGTGAACAATGGATTTCACCTGCCGACTGGTTCACTCCTCGTGGCGAACTGTTCGTCTGGCAAATTCGCCTGCCACGTACCCTGGCTGTATTGCTGGTTGGCGCGGCGCTGGCGTTATCAGGCGCGGTCATGCAGGCGCTGTTTGAAAACCCTCTTGCGGAGCCGGGGCTGCTTGGCGTCTCTAACGGCGCTGGAGTGGGGCTTATCGCCGCTGTATTGCTCGGACAAGGGCAGTTACCGAACTGGGCGCTGGGGCTGTGTGCGATTGCTGGCGCGCTTATTATCACCTTAATTCTCTTGCGTTTTGCCCGCCGTCATCTTTCAACCAGCCGATTACTGCTGGCTGGTGTTGCGCTGGGTATCATCTGTAGCGCGTTAATGACGTGGGCCATCTACTTTTCCACGTCTGTTGATTTACGCCAACTGATGTACTGGATGATGGGCGGCTTTGGTGGTGTAGACTGGCGGCAAAGTTGGCTGATGGTGGCCTTGATTCCGGTGTTGTTGTGGATTTGCTGTCAGTCCCGCCCAATGAATATGTTAGCGCTGGGTGAAATCTCGGCGCGACAACTGGGGTTACCACTGTGGCTCTGGCGCAATGTGCTGGTCGCGGCTACCGGTTGGATGGTCGGTGTCAGTGTGGCGTTGGCTGGCGCTATTGGGTTTATTGGCCTGGTTATCCCGCATATTCTGCGGCTGTGCGGATTAACCGATCACCGGGTATTACTTTCCGGCTGCGCGCTGGCAGGTGCTACTGCGTTGCTGCTTGCCGATATTGTTGCTCGACTGGCGCTGGCTTCCGCAGAGTTACCGATTGGTGTGGTCACCGCCACCCTGGGTGCGCCGGTGTTTATCTGGTTATTGTTAAAAGCAGGACGTTAGCCGCATAAAGACGGTCTATGATTAAAAGCTAAGATTTTTACTGACCTTATCCAGGAGACACGATGCAAGATCCCATTCTGACCACCGTAGTGAAGACGATTGACGGGGAAGTGACCACGCTGGAGAAATATGCCGGTAATGTGCTGCTGATTGTCAATGTTGCTTCAAAGTGTGGCTTAACGCCGCAATATGAACAGTTGGAGAATATCCAGAAAGCCTGGGCCGATCGTGGTTTCGTCGTGCTGGGATTTCCGTGCAACCAGTTCCTTGAACAAGAACCAGGTAGTGATGAAGAAATTAAAACTTATTGCACCACCACTTGGGGCGTGACGTTCCCAATGTTCAGTAAAATTGAGGTCAATGGCGAAGGTCGTCATCCGCTATATCAAAAATTGATTGCCGCAGCGCCGACGGCGGTGGCACCGGAAGAGAGCGGTTTCTACGCGCGAATGGCCAGCAAAGGCCGTGCGCCACTGTACCCTGATGATATTTTGTGGAATTTTGAAAAGTTTCTGGTGGGTAGAGACGGAAAGGTCATCCAGCGTTTTTCCCCGGATATGACGCCGGAAGATCCTATTGTAATGGAAAGCATTAAACTGGCGTTGGCAAAATAATGTCTATTGTGATGCAGTTACAGGATGTAGCGGAATCAACCCGCCTGGGGCCGCTTTCTGGCGAGGTCCGGGCAGGGGAGATCCTGCATCTGGTGGGGCCGAACGGCGCGGGCAAGAGCACCTTGCTGGCGCGAATGGCGGGGATGACCAGTGGTCAGGGAAGCATTCAGTTTGCAGGTAAACCACTGGATACCTGGCCCGCAACAACACTCGCCCTGCATCGCGCCTATCTTGCACAACAACAGACGCCGCCGTTTGCTATGCCAGTCTGGCATTACCTGACCATGCACCAGCACGATAAAACGCGAACCGATCTGCTAAATGATGTCGCAGGGGCGTTGGCCCTTGATGACAAACTCGGTCGAAGCACCAATCAACTATCCGGTGGTGAATGGCAACGTGTCCGTCTTGCTGCTGTGGTGCTACAAATCACGCCGCAAGCGAATCCGGCAGGTCAATTGCTTCTCCTTGATGAACCCATGAACAGCCTTGATGTTGCCCAGCAAAGCGCGTTAGATAAAATTTTGAGCGCGCTCTGTCAGCAAGGCGTGGCGATTGTGATGAGCAGTCACGATCTTAACCACACATTGCGTCACGCGCATCGGGCGTGGTTACTTAAACAAGGAAAACTGCTTGCCAGTGGGCGGAGAGATGAAGTACTAACGCCGCCGAATCTGGCCCAGGCTTATGGCATGAGCTTCCGTCGTCTGGACATTGAAGGTCACCGAATGCTGATTTCGACCACCTGATTTCATTAGCATCTTGAAAAACGGGTAATTTCGACGCTAAATTAATGCAAGAATAAAAAACAGAGGATTCGTACGGAATGCGTTTCTGCCTAATTTTAATTACAGCACTGTTTCTGGCCGGGTGTAGCCATCATAAAGCGCCGCCGCCAAACGCCAGGCTTTCTGACTCCATTACTGTCATTGCCGGTTTGAACGATCAACTACAGAGCTGGCATGGTACGCCGTATCGTTATGGCGGCATGACTCGACGTGGAGTGGACTGTTCGGGTTTCGTGGTTGTGACGATGCGTGACCGTTTCGACTTACAGTTGCCACGCGAAACAAAACAACAGGCCGCTATCGGTACCCAAATTGATAAAGAAGAATTGCTGCCAGGCGATCTGGTCTTTTTCAAAACAGATTCCGGGCAAAATGGTTTACACGTGGGTATTTACGATACCAACAATCAATTCATTCACGCCTCTACCAGCAAGGGGGTGATGCGTTCTTCCCTCGATAATGTCTACTGGCAGAAAAATTTCTGGCAGGCGAGACGAATCTAGTATCTCAATAAATGGACGGTGCTGATACCGCACCGTCTGTTAACTCCTGAATACAGTAGTATTTTGCAGACAAAAATACCGCAAATGGAATATTCGTTTATACTCAGGATAATCTAAAAAAAGGACCCCTGAAAAAGTGGTTAACATGGAACAAATGAAAGTTATTCCCTCTGTATTTGTTATGCCTTATGGCCTCAAACTTTTTATCTGGATGTTGAAAAAAATCCGAAGAGAGGGGCTGTTACCATGAAGGTCTTACTGGAGAATCTTTATCATTCTGATTACTATTTTCTACCGATAAGAGACAGCCAACAAAATCTTGTTGGGGTTGAGTTAATAACCCATTTCTCCAGTGACGACGGTACGGTGCGCATCCCGACGACACGGGTTATTGCACAACTTTCAGAGGAGCAGCATTGGCAATTATTTGCCGAAAAGTTGGAATTACTAAAATCATGCCAACATTTTTTCATTCAACATAAACTCTTTGCCTGGATTAATTTAACGCCACAAGTAGCAAAGTTATTATTAGATAGGGATAATTACGCAAGCAAACTATTAAAAGTTCCCTTTGCTGAATTGATGATTAATGAAAATTATCCTCATCTTAATGAGGGAAAAGATAATTATGAACTTTTACACTTATCCAAAATTTTTCCATTGGTTTTGGGAAATTTGGGTGCGGGCAACAGTACAATGAAGGCTGTTTTTGATGGGCTTTTCACTCGCGTCATGCTGGATAAAGGTTTTATTCAGCAACAAATAGTCCATAAATCTTTCGCGCCTTTTATTCGTGCGCTCCATGCGCAAATTTCACCTTGTTGCAATTGTATTATTGCTGCTGGTATTAATACACCGGAGATGTTGGCGCAGATGGTGCCGTTTGGTTTCCATGCTTTTCAGGGATGCTTGTGGCCCGCAGTTCCCGTAAGCCAGATAACAACGCTGGTCCAGCGATAACCCTCTTGTTTGCTGGTGTTTAAGACGAGAGTAACCGTCTACACTATCAAACAGGAGGATCTATGACCCTGTCTTTTATTACCCGCTGGCGTGATGAATTGCCGGCAACATATACATCGCTTTCCCCTACGCCTTTAAATAATGCCCGGTTGATTTGGTATAACGCCGAACTGGCTAATACGCTGGGTGTTCCATCGTCGCTGTTTGAAAGTGGCGCGGGTGTCTGGGGCGGCGAAACTTTACTGCCAGGCATGTCGCCACTGGCCCAGGTCTACAGTGGCCACCAGTTTGGTGTCTGGGCGGGGCAGCTTGGCGACGGACGCGGTATTTTACTCGGCGAGCAACAGTTTGCCGACGGTACCACCATGGACTGGCATCTGAAAGGTGCGGGGCTGACGCCTTATTCGCGGATGGGCGACGGACGTGCGGTTTTACGTTCAACAATTCGCGAAAGTCTTGCCAGTGAGGCAATGCATCACCTTGGCATTCCGACGACACGCGCCTTAAGCATTGTTACCAGCGATACGCCGGTTTACCGGGAGACGGTCGAATCAGGAGCGATGCTGATGCGCGTAGCGCAGAGTCATTTGCGATTTGGCCACTTTGAACACTTTTACTATCGTCGGGAACCGGAAAAAGTTCGCCAGCTGGCTGACTTCGCCATTCGCTATTACTGGCCGCATCTTCAGGATGAAGAGGATAAATACCACCTCTGGTTTACCGATATTGTCGCACGTACGGCTTCGTTAATCGCCAGCTGGCAGACAGTCGGTTTTGCTCACGGGGTGATGAACACGGATAACATGTCGATTCTCGGGCTGACGCTGGATTATGGTCCATTTGCTTTCCTCGATGATTATGAACCGGGCTTTATTTGTAATCACTCTGATCATCAGGGACGTTACAGCTTTGATAATCAACCTGCCGTTGCGTTGTGGAATTTACAGCGTCTGGCGCAGACATTGTCGCCGTTTATCACTGTCGACGCGTTAAACGAGGCACTGGAAAGCTATCAACAGGTTTTGTTGACGCATTATGGAAAACGTATGCGGCAGAAGCTGGGCTTTATGACGGAGCAAAAAGAGGATAATGCGCTACTGAATGAATTGTTCAGTCTGATGGCGCAAGAGCGCAGTGATTATACTCGCACATTCCGCATGTTAAGCCTGACCGAGCAGCACAGTGCGGCTTCACCGCTGCGCGATGAGTTTATTGACCGCGCGGCGTTTGATGACTGGTTTACGCGTTATCGGGCGCGCTTGCAACAAGACGGAGTTGCCGATAGTGAACGTCAGCAACTGATGCAGAGCGTCAATCCTACGCTGGTATTGCGAAACTGGCTGGCACAACGCGCTATTGAGGCGGCAGAAAAGGGCGATATGACAGAATTACAACGTCTGCATGAAGCGTTGCGAAATCCTTTCAGCGACAGGGATGATGACTATGTCAGTCGTCCACCTGACTGGGGTAAATGGCTTGAAGTCAGCTGCTCGAGTTAAAGGCTACTTGGTCAACAGCAGCTTGCCAGCCTGAGTTTTACGGAGCAGATATTCTTGCCCGTCATGATCGATAATCAGTTTGCCATTAGGACCTAACAGTGTCTGGCTGGTAATTCGCCGAATGGGCTGCGGGGAAGCGGTCTTGTGATTGGCATCCGTTTCAGGCGTGAGTTTTCTGCTATCCGTATAACGCATAAAAATTAATAATAATTGATATAACAATGATTCTTATTATCAATATTATGGCAAACCAGAGCAAGCAGTAATTTGTTGAGAAGACAACAAGTTGCGCAGAAATGCCCATTCCGTCAGGAATGGGCACGCATTCAGAAGCGGGAATCTACCGCAGAGGCGAGTTTTTCGACCAGGCGTTCAGTATCTTCCCAACCTAAACAAGGATCGGTAATCGACTGACCGTAGGTGAGCGGCTGACCGCTGACGATTTTTTGTGTACCTTCGCGCAGGAAACTTTCTGCCATAATTCCGGCAATTGCCGTGGAGCCATTGCGGATTTGCTGGCAAACATCTTCACAGACTTCTAACTGACGGCGGTGCTGCTTCTGGCAGTTACCGTGGCTGAAATCAACCACCAGATGTTCAGGTAAATCAAACTCGTGCAGCGTATCGCAGGCTGCGGCGATATCATCGGCATGGTAGTTCGGTTTTTTGCCGCCACGCATAATAATATGGCCGTATGGGTTGCCGCTGGTCTGATAGATGGTCATCTGACCGTTTTTGTCTGGCGAGAGGAACATATGGCTGGCACGGGCTGCGCGGATAGCATCCACGGCAATCCGCGTGTTGCCATCGGTACCATTTTTAAAACCTACCGGACAGGAGAGCGCTGACGCCATTTCACGGTGGATTTGGCTCTCGGTGGTACGTGCGCCAATTGCGCCCCAGCTAATTAAGTCAGCAATAAACTGACCGGTCACCATATCGAGGAACTCGGTCGCGGTGGGAACGCCCAGTTCATTTACCTGCAACAGCAACTTACGTGCCATTTCAATGCCGTGATTAACGCGATAGCTGCCGTTTAAATCCGGATCGGAGATGAGTCCTTTCCAGCCAACAACGGTACGCGGTTTTTCAAAATAGGTGCGCATAACAATTTCCAGTCGTGACTGGTACTGGTTGCGCAACGCCTGCAGACGGGTGGCATACTCCATGGCAGCGGTCAGATCGTGGATCGAGCAGGGTCCAATAATGACCAATAGCCGCTTGTCTTCACCGTTCAGTATTTTTTCAATTCTGCGGCGGGAATCAATGACATGGTTGGCGACGCCAGGCGTTACGGGATACCGTAGCGCGAGTTCGGCGGGCGTTACCAGGCTCTCGATACGCGCAGTACGGAGTTCGTCAGTTCTGTTCATTACAAGTCTCAGAAATTTGTTGCTTCAACGGCAGGACTACCGGGAAGTGATGCGCATCACGATAAACCAATCGCAGCTGATTTCAAGTGCGAGGTGTGTCACACCTCGCCGGGTGGTTAGCATGATAACAAAAAATAGGCTAATGCACTAGTTCTCTAGTACATTCGACGGCTTAGGCCCATGATATCGAGGATCTTGGTGGCAATCTCTTCTACCGAATAATTGGTACTGTTAATCCACGGGATCTGATTTTTACGGTACAACGCTTCCACTTCCGCAACCTCCATCCGGCACTGGCGAAGCGAGGCATAGCGACTGTTCTCCCGACGCTCTTCGCGAATCGCCGCCAGACGCTCAGGGTCGATAGTCAGTCCGAACAATTTATGCTGAAGCGGTTTGAGCGACGCGGGCAGCACCAGATTATCCATGTCATCGGCAATAAAGGGATAGTTTGCCGCGCGGATACCAAACTGCATCGCCAGATACAGGCTGGTGGGGGTTTTACCACAGCGAGAGACGCCGAGCAGGATCACCTGAGCCTGGTCCAGATTGCGCAACGAAATGCCGTCGTCATGGGCGAGGGTGTAATCAATCGCCGCAATGCGCGCATCATATTTATTGAGATTATTAGGGTTCAGGCCATGGGTACGATGAGCAATCGGCGTCGGGTCCAGTTTCATCTCTTGTTGTAGCGGGGCAACCAGCGCCTGCACAATATCCTGGCAAAAACCTTCGCTTTGCAAAATGATGGCGCGGATTTCCGGTAGCACAATGGAGTAAAAAACCAGCGGGCGCACACCTGTCTGGTGATAAATTGCGTCAATCTGATCTTTCACCGCCCGAGCACGGCTCTCATTTTCGACAAACGGCAGCGTAATGCTGCTGATAGTAACGGGAAATTGTGACATCACTGCGTGTCCTAATACCTCCGCAGTTATAGCCGTACCATCAGAAATATAAAAAACGTGGCGATCAACAGCATTATCCATTTTGTTCTTCCCGTGATGCAGACATAATTCTATGAAAGCATAAATTAAAAACGTACAGAAGCGTAGAAGGTTATGCCTGGTTTATAAAATGAACCTTCAATTTTATATTTTATGAAAACAGTATTTCATTTTTACGCTTTCGTTTATACCGATGGTTTATGTGGAAATTACTGAAGATAGCGGATTTGCGCAACGCTGGGATCAGTCTTAAAAAGTAAAAAAATATATTTGCTTGAACGATTCACCGTTTTTTTCATCCGGTTAAATATGCAAAGATAAATACGCAGAAATGTGTTTCTCAAACCGTTCATTTATCACAAAAGGATTGTTCGATGTCCAACAATGGCTCGTCACCGCTGGTGCTTTGGTATAACCAACTCGGCATGAATGATGTAGACAGGGTTGGGGGCAAAAATGCCTCCCTGGGTGAAATGATTACTAACCTTTCCGGAATGGGCGTTTCCGTTCCGAATGGTTTCGCCACAACCGCCGACGCGTTTAACCAGTTTCTGGACCAAAGCGGCGTAAACCAGCGCATCTATGAACTGCTGGATAAAACGGATATTGACGATGTTACCCAGCTTGCGAAAGCGGGCGCGCAAATCCGCCAGTGGATTATCGACACTCCCTTCCAGCCTGAGCTGGAAAACGCCATCCGCGAAGCCTATGCACAGCTTTCCGCCGATGACGAAAATGCCTCTTTTGCGGTGCGTTCCTCCGCCACCGCAGAAGATATGCCGGACGCCTCTTTTGCCGGTCAGCAGGAAACCTTCCTCAACGTTCAGGGTTTTGACGCCGTTCTCGTGGCAGTGAAACATGTCTTTGCTTCTCTGTTTAACGATCGCGCCATCTCTTATCGTGTGCATCAGGGTTACGATCACCGTGGCGTGGCACTCTCCGCCGGTGTTCAGCGGATGGTGCGCTCCGACCTCGCATCTTCTGGGGTGATGTTCTCCATTGATACCGAATCCGGCTTTGACCAGGTGGTGTTTATCACTTCCGCATGGGGCCTGGGTGAAATGGTCGTGCAGGGCGCGGTTAACCCGGATGAGTTTTACGTGCATAAACCGACACTGGCAGCGAATCGCCCGGCTATCGTGCGCCGCACCATGGGGTCGAAAAAAATCCGCATGGTCTACGCGCCGACCCAGGAGCACGGCAAGCAGGTTAAAATTGAAGATGTACCGCAGGAACAGCGTGACATCTTCTCGCTGACCAACGAAGAAGTGCAGGAACTGGCAAAACAGGCCGTACAAATTGAGAAACACTACGGTCGCCCGATGGATATTGAGTGGGCGAAAGATGGCCACACCGGTAAATTGTTTATCGTGCAGGCGCGTCCAGAAACTGTACGTTCTCGCGGTCAGGTGATGGAACGTTATACGTTGCATTCACAGGGCAAGATTATCGCCGAAGGCCGCGCTATCGGTCATCGTATCGGCGCGGGTCCGGTGAAAGTCATTCATGACATCAGCGAAATGAACCGCATCGAACCTGGCGACGTGCTGGTTACTGACATGACCGACCCGGACTGGGAACCGATCATGAAGAAAGCGTCTGCCATCGTCACCAACCGTGGCGGTCGTACCTGTCACGCGGCAATTATCGCTCGTGAACTGGGTATTCCGGCGGTAGTGGGCTGCGGTGATGCGACCGAACGTATGAAAGACGGTGAGAACGTCACCGTTTCTTGTGCCGAAGGCGATACCGGTTACGTCTATGCGGAGTTGCTTGAATTCAGTGTGAAAAGCTCCAGCGTGGAAACCATGCCGGACCTGCCACTGAAAGTGATGATGAACGTCGGTAACCCTGACCGTGCGTTTGACTTTGCCTGCCTGCCGAACGAAGGTGTGGGCCTTGCGCGTCTGGAATTTATCATCAACCGCATGATTGGCGTTCACCCCCGCGCACTGCTTGAGTTTGATGACCAGGAACCACAGTTACAAAATGAAATTCGCGAGATGATGAAAGGCTTCGATTCTCCGCGCGAATTTTACGTTGGCCGTCTGACCGAAGGGATCGCGACGCTGGGCGCCGCGTTTTATCCGAAACGCGTGATTGTCCGTCTTTCTGATTTTAAATCCAATGAATACGCCAATCTGGTGGGTGGTGAGCGTTACGAGCCGCATGAGGAGAACCCGATGCTGGGCTTCCGTGGCGCGGGCCGCTACGTTTCTGACAGCTTCCGCGACTGCTTCGCACTGGAGTGTGAAGCGGTGAAACGTGTGCGCAACGACATGGGACTGACCAACGTAGAGATCATGATCCCGTTCGTGCGTACCGTAGACCAGGCGAAAGCAGTGGTTGAAGAGCTGGCGCGTCAGGGGCTGAAACGTGGCGAGAACGGGCTGAAAATCATCATGATGTGCGAAATTCCGTCCAACGCCTTGCTGGCTGAACAGTTCCTCGAATATTTCGACGGTTTCTCTATCGGCTCAAACGACATGACACAGCTGGCGCTCGGTCTGGACCGCGACTCCGGCGTGGTGTCTGAACTGTTCGATGAGCGCAACGACGCCGTGAAAGCACTGCTGTCGATGGCGATCCGTGCTGCGAAGAAACAGGGCAAATATGTCGGCATTTGCGGTCAGGGACCGTCTGACCACGAAGACTTTGCTGCATGGCTGATGGAAGAGGGGATCGATAGCCTGTCTCTGAACCCGGACACCGTGGTGCAAACCTGGTTAAGCCTGGCTGAACTGAAGAAATAAAATAAATACCCGGCGGCGTTTTGTCGCCGGGTCCATTTCTATATCCCCACCTTTTATCAACCTACTTCGGGCAAACGCGCTCGTGCAATATAAAAAGCTTCCGGGCATCATCTGAATAATTGGCTGGTGTTCTTTCTGATTTTAATTCGTTTGCGATCCTCTCCACAGAATAATTCTCGATACTGTTTTTTTCAAAGCCGAATGTGACCACTCGTCAATTTCCTTAAGCATATGCGTAATTTTTTCGTCCAGAGTTCGTTGGATTGCACGAAGTCACTGGCGAGTCCCGTTTTTATACTGTCTTCAACCACAGCATAAAAAGGGATATGGATATGAAAAATTACCGCACCGTTATTCAGACATAAGCGCAGATTATGTAATTCAGAGAATTTATTCGAACTAAAACCGATTTTCTGATTTGTCTGGCTGTACAGAAAACAGGATAAATTCCCTCCGCGAGCGGAGGGAAACAGCTACAGGGATTGCATATGAGTTGCTATTTGAAAGTCCTGATTTGTGCGATTGTCGCACTCGCTATATGGTTTTCCCCCGTCCCTGACGGATTAACACCCTTAACCTGGCACATTCTGGCCATATTCATCACCACTGTGGTGGCATTTATTCTGCAACCGTTGCCGGTAGGCGCTATCGCGTTAATAGCCATCAGTTTTATTATGCTGACCGGCATGATGAAAACCAGCGAAGCCTTAAAAGGTTTCAGCAGCACCACGGTATGGCTTATTGTCGCCGCATTCCTGTACGCGAAAGAATTCATCAAAACGGGGTTGGGGCGGCGTATCGCCTATTTGCTGATTCGCGGATTTGGCGGCAGCTCGTTACGTCTGGGTTATACATTGGCGCTAAGCGATATGATTATCGCGCCCGCAACGCCATCAAACACAGCGCGAGCAGGGGGAATTTTGTTCCCGATTGTTCGCAGTGTCTCTAACAGCTTTGGATCTGAACCGGATCAAGGGCCGCGTAAAATTGGCGCTTATCTGATGCAGACGGTGTTCCATTCCAACTGTCTCTCATCCTCGATGTTTATGACGGCCAGCGCGCCAAATGCACTCATTGTATCTCTGGCGGCCAGCACCTTATTTGTCGATATCTCATGGGGGATGTGGACGCTAAGCGCACTGGTGCCGGGCATTATCGCTTTTATCACTATGCCGTTGGTCATTTACAAACTCTACCCGCCAGAGATCAAAAAGACACCAGAAGCCAAAGCGTTGGCACAGGAAGAACTTATCAAAATGGGGCCGGTAACCCGAGATGAGCGCGTGACGATTGGCATTTTCCTGCTTTCATTATTGGCCTGGAGTACATCGAAATGGACTGGTCTGGATGCGACCGCTGTCGCGCTTTCCGGCGTCTGTTTAATGTTGATGACCCGGATTATCACCTGGCAGGATGTGCAGTCAGAGAAGGGGGCCTGGGACATTCTGGTCTGGCTGGGCGTCATGATTTGTATGGCAGATAAGCTCAATCAGCTTGGCCTGTTCAAATGGTTCGCCGTCACAACCTCGGCTCTGTTCACCGGCATTCCCTGGGAAATAACACTGACGGTTTTGCTGATAGTTTACTGCTATTCCCACTATTTCTTTGCCGGAAGTACGCCGCATGTAGTGGCGATGTATGCCGCTTTTGGCAGCGTCTCGGTTGCTGCAGGCGCGCCGCCGATGATGGCTGCTCTGTCACTGGCGTTCGTCACTAACCTGATGAGCGGCATTTCGCATTATGGCAACGGACCCGCAGTCATCTATTACGGCGCTGGCTATGTCTCGCAACGAGAATGGTGGCGGCTGGGCTTTATCGTCATGTTGTTGAACATTGTCATCTGGTTCGGACTGGGGGCGGTGTGGTGGAAAATTCTTGGCCTATGGTAAGTGGCCTGCGGCAAACATCAATCAAGGAATAGTGTATGAACTTAAAAGATATTCAGGTGGCGATCGTCGGCAAATTAAGCGACCGCTTAATGGCTAAAGTTGAATCTACCTTCACCGCATATCGCCTGTGGGAACTGACCGACGCAGACGCTTTTTACACGCAGATCGCGCCGGATATTAAGGCGCTGGTGACCAGTGGTAATCCGGTAATGGGAGCTTCTCGGGCGCTAATTGAAAAATTTCCGAATCTGAAGATTATTGCCAGCAATGGTGTGGGCTATGACCCTATTGATATCGTGGCAGCCAGGGAGCATGGCGTTATCGTCACCAACACACCTGGCGTGCTTAATGACTGTGTTGCAGACATTGGCATGGCGTTGTTACTCAATGTTGCCCGACGTATTAACATTGCCGATCGTTATGTTCGTGACGGTCGTTGGCCAAACGAAGGGCGTTTCCCGATGGCGACGAAAGTGAGTGGTAAACGTTGCGGAATTGTTGGTCTGGGGAACATTGGTAATGCTGTAGCCCGCCGTGCAGCAGCATTTGAAATGGAAATTCACTATTTCGACCCAAAACCGCATAACAAACCTGAATGGACGGCGCATGATTCGCTGGTTTCTCTGGCGCAAGCGGTGGACTTCCTCGTTCTGACGCTGCCAGGCGGGGTAAGTACACGCGGCGTTATCGACAAAACTGTGCTGCAGGCTCTGGGGAAAACCGGACATTTGATCAGTATTTCCCGGGGATCAGTGGTGAACGAAACCGATCTGATTGATGCTCTGCAAAATAACATCATTGCTGGTGCGGCACTGGACGTTTATGCCAACGAACCACATGTGCCAGAACAATTAATGTCGCTGGATAACGTTGTCCTGACGCCACATATCGCCAGTGGTACGAGCGAAACGTTTAATGCAATGGCAGATTTGGTTTTTGATAACTTACAGGCTTTCTTTAGCGGACAGCCAGTTATTACCCCTGTTACTCAATAAGGCGGAAAATATGATTTATGGTGATATCGCGTATCTTAGTGAACAACAAAAGCGGACATTTCATCCTGTCATCGCTCGTGTCATTGAGTATCTTTCACAACATGATCTGAATAGTGTTCCTGTGGGGGAGAAGGTTTTTATTCAGGATGACTCAATTTTTTATACCGTGGTTGAACCGATGACTAAACCACTACATGAATGCCGACCAGAAGTTCATCGTAAATATCTTGATGTCCATTTCTTAATTGCCGGAGAAGAGCGGATTTGTGTGGATTTTGATGATGGAAAAAACTCGGTTGTAGAAAGCCACCTGGGCGACCGTGACGTTATTTTTTATGCTGATGAACGTATTAATGATCGGATAATCACGTTGACACCAGGACAGTTTGTGGTGGTCTTCCCGGAAGATGTACATCGGGCATGTTATAAAGTCGATAACGTGGAGAAAATCAAAAAAACAGTCGTGAAAATCGACATGAGTTTATTATAGGCGGAGCTGGCTATGACAAAAATTGCCCTGGTGACAGGGGGAAGTAAAGGTATCGGCTACGCGGCAGCAAAGGCACTCTATGACATTGGATATACTGTTATTGTTGCCGCGCGTAACGAAGAAACCTTACAGCAATGTGCACAAGGATTAGCCAAGGAACGCTTTATTCCTCTGGTTGCTGATGTCACGGATGAGTCCGCTGTCGTTGCACTATTTGCCGAGATTAAGGCTCGTTTTGGTCGACTGGATCTCTTGTTCAATAATGCGGGCAATAATAGTCCGGCAAAAAGTATTGAAGAGGTTGAGTTTACTGAGTGGACACGCGTGTTTAACGCCAATATTCACTCGACATTTTTGTGTTCGAAAGAAGCGATTAAAATCATGAAGGCGCAGCAGCCAATGGGAGGACGCATTATTAACAATGCGTCGATTTCCGCACTGACACCGCGCCTTTATACTGCGGCATACACGGCGTCGAAACATGCTGTTACCGGGTTGACCAAGGCCATTTCCCTTGATTGTCGCAAATTTAATATCGCTTGCGGGCAAATTAATATCGGCAATGCGGAAACGACATTATCGAATCGGATGCGTAAGGGCGTTTATCAGGCAGATGGCGCTATTAAAGCGGAAGATATGATGAATGTTGCTGATGTTGCAGCAGCCATTCAGATGATGGCCCAGTTGCCAGTAACCACGAATGTGCTGGAAATAACGATTATGGCAAATAATATGCCATATGTCGGACGTGGTTAATCGGGATTGAATAAAGCACCTTGCGTATAAGGTGCTTTATTATTTATGAATTATGCCTCAACGTATGTTTGTTCGAGTCGTTGAAGAATATCTTTGCGTAACAAAAATTTTTGTATTTTACCGGAGGCCGTGCGCGGCAGTTTTTCGATCACCACGATATGTTCAGGGTATTTATATTTCGCGACCCGTTTACGGCTAAAAAATGCCACTACATCTTCCAGCGATAATGAATGATGCGGCGCTTTCAGCACGACATAAGCGCATGAACGTTCACCTAAACGTTCATCGGGCATCGCAACCACACAGGCATCGTGAATTTTAGGATGCTGCAATAGAATATCTTCCACCTCACGGCTGCTAATATTTTCGCCGCCGCGAACAATAATATCTTTCTTGCGTCCGGTAATTTTTATATAGCCAGCCTCATCCATGCGGCAGAGATCGCCACTGTAATACCAGCCCTCTTCATCCAGCGCACGAGCGGTTAATTCAGGTTCATCAAAATAACCCATAAACACATTAGGGCCACGCGAAGCCTCTTCACCTTCGCAACCTGGCGGTAAGGTCTTGCGTGCATCATCGACCACTTTAATTTCCACCCCAGCGGCAGCGTAACCATCGGTGTGCATAAAGCGCGACAAAGGATCGTCGAGATTCACCACTGCATGTGGCGAGCTTTCCGTGGAACCATAAACGCTTAATAATTTAATGCCGCGTTGCTGGCATTCACGCGCCACTTTTTTGGGGATCGTGGTGCCGCCGCAAAGAAAGAAACGCAGCGCAGAAAGGTCGGCAGGCTGTTTCTCAAGTAGATTCAAAAGGTCATAAACAAACGGCGTTGCTCCGAGCATACAGGTACAACGTTGTTGCTCAAGCAGCGAGAGACAGGCTTCCGGGGTAAAAATATCTAACAACACGCTGCGGGCGCCAATCAAAAACGGCGCTGTTACACCATGCAGAAACCCCGTCGCGTGACCGAGTGGTGCAGGCATCATAAAGACATCCAGCCAGGTCAGATTCAGCCGCGCGCAATAAGCCCGCTCGCTGGCGAGAATATTATTATGCGTTAGCATCACGCCCTTTGGCATGCCCTCAGTTCCGGAGGTAAATAGCACCGCCGCTAATTCATCGCCGTGGACCGATGTTGCGGCGACCAGCGGGGGATTGTCGGCAATAATCTGACTTAACGAGAGAGACGAGGTGGCGGGGGCCAGCTTATCCACGCCGACGGTCTGTTGTAGTTGTGGAAGCTGATTTTGCAGTGGCAGGATTAAATCTACCGGACGCGTTTGTTTAAACAATGTCGGTGCAAAAAACATTTTTGCCTGACACTTATTGAGCACCCACACCAGTTCAGCTTCTCGCCAGGAAGGCAACAACGGCACGGAAACTGCACCGGTTTTCAGGCAGGCAAGATAGATAACGGTAAATTCACACCAGCCAGGCAATTGAAAAGCGATACGATCGCCCGATTCAATACCGTTAGCCAGTAACCAGCTTGCCAGACAGTTCGCAGCGTGATCGAGTGCGCTATAGGTGTACGATTCGCCATGATTATCGACAACGGCTATTTTGTCTGGCATCGCGCATGCAGTCTGCCGCCAGTAGTCGGCCAGCGAAGCATCGCCCCACAATCCTTGTTGTCGATAGGCTGCACGACGCTGCGCGTTAAACGTTAATGTCACTTTCATTTTGAACTCTCGAAACAGAACGTCAGGCCCGATGTGCGGGCCTGTGGGAAGCGTAATTAGCCGTAACGGAAATCAATACCGAAGGTGCCTGCGGGGTATTGCCATTGTTCGAGAATAGTGTTGCCGCACAGCACCCGACAGGTGCCGCACTCCAGACAACCGGCGGAATCAAAATGAATGTTTCCCGCGTCATCCTGCTTATACAGTCCGGCAGGGCAGGCTTTCATTAATTTTTGAAATTCATTGATGTCGGGATTTGCCGCCAGAATGATATGTGGGTGGCCCTCATCAACATGGAATTTGTTGACGCCTAATTTGACGTCAACGTTGACCGTAGCGTTCTGGCTCATAGCGCGGTTGCTCCCTTAATGCCATCTTTCAGCAGATTAATCAGCCCGATTTTCTTCGCATGTCCGAGAATCATTTTTCGTACCGGCTGGTTTGGTTTGCCGTCAATAGTGAACATATCGTTCATGATATCGGCGACCATGCGCGGATACTGACTAAACAGGCGCGGGTTTTCCATCAGCGCTGGGATCTTGCGAAAATGCTGCATATCACGCATAACACAGCTTTGTTCCAGCTCGTGCTTGTATTGCGCCAGGCTGCTGGTGGAGAAATCCGCGCGTTCTTTGGCGGCAATCACCGTTGTGGCAGCCGCCTGGGCCGATGCGATGGCTAAATCCATTCCGCGAACCGTAAAGCCCAGATTGAGGCAGAAACCTGCGGCATCACCGACGATCATCACACCATCGTTAACCAGTTGCGGCACCATTGCCAGACCGCCTTCCGGCACCATATGCGCGGAATATTCAAGCAGTTTGCCACCGCTAATCAGTGGGCGAATGGCGGGGTGCTGTTTAAAATCCTCCAGCATTTGCGGCACGCTTTTTTGCGCATGAGCGATATCACCCAATCCACAAACCAGACCCAACGATACGGAATCGTGATTGGTGTAGATGAATCCGCCACCCATCAGACCGTCAGAGGGGGAACCGGCAAACAGCCAGGCGGCACCTTCATCGTCAGTGACGTTAAAGCGATCGTTGATTTGCTCCGGCGTGAGGCCAATGACCTCTTTAACGCCAACAGCGTAATGATGCGGATCGGAGGCGGGAACCATTCCCAGCGAACGGCCAAGCATTGAATTAACGCCATCAGCCAGAATCACCACATTGGCTTCGAGAATATCATCCCCGGCCTGGACGCCAGTGACCTTGTTACCTTCACGAACCAGCGCATCGACGCGAACGCCCGGGATAAACTGCGCACCCGCCTGTTCGGCTTGTTCCATCAACCACGGGTCGAGACGATTGCGCAATACGGTATAAGAAGCGTGTTGCGGAACATCTGGCTGCTCGTGGTGAAAATCGAGGGTAACGGCGCTCTCTTCGGTTAAGAAGGAGATTTTCTCGCGTGTGACTTTGCGTTCTACCGGCGCTGATGCAGCAAAGCCTGGAATGATCGCTTCAAGCGTGTGGGCATAAAGACGCCCGCCGGTCATATTTTTACATCCGGCACTGTCGCCGCGTTCGATCACCAGGACATCCAGTCCGGCTCGCGCCATGACCAATGCGGCAACGCTACCGGCAACGCCCGCACCGACCACAATGGCATCAAATTTGTCATCCGACATGCGTTATGCTCCCTTCCCGCTGTCTTCACAGCGGGAGATGTGGTTGAAAGGGAATTAGCGACTCAACTGGCTAATCAGGGCAGGGACGACTTTGTAGATATCGCCCACCAGACCGTAGTCGGCATAGTTGAAGATTGGCGCATTTTTATCTTTATTGATGGCGACAATCACTTTTGCGCCATTGCCGCCAACCATATGTTGGATCTGCCCGGAGATCCCCAGCGTCAGATAGAGGTCGGATTTCAGCAACACGCCGGAGACACCGATATAACGTTCACGCTCCATCCAGTTCTCGCCTTCGGCAATCGGGCGTGAACAACCGACTTCAGCATTGAGTGCCGCTGCCAGTTCGTGGACCATTTTCAGGTCATCCTGTGCTGCCAGACCACGACCGACGCCGACCACGCGTTTTGCTTTGCTCAGGTCCACGCTGCTTGCCGCTTTCGCACGGCGTTCGCGACTAAGAATTTCATGACGCGGAGCAACGTAAGGCACATTCTCAATCGGACACTGATGCGAGGCGTCACTGGTGCAAGGTTCCTGAACACCGGGCGCAAGGGTAATGATCGCCAGCGGGCTGTTGATCTTTTCCTGGGCGAACGCTAATCCACCATACATGCGGTGTTCGGCGCAAATGTGACCATCGACAATATCCACCGCCGTGGTATCGTTCACCAGCGCCGCATTCAGTTGCACACTTAACCGTGCAGCCAGCGCTTTACCGCGTTTTGTCGCGGCCAGCAGCAACATAGAGGGGTGTTTATCTTTCAGCAGGACAGCAATGCTTTCAGCGTAATTTTCAGTGCGTTGCAGTGCAGCGTTTTGCTCAAGAACATAAATACATTTTGGACCATAAGGCATAACGGCCTGTGCCTGGTCGGTATTTTGTACAATGGCATACACCTGTTGGCCCCATTGCTGCGCGCCGCCAAACAGTTCGGCATAACGTTCAGGATTATCGCTAAAGACCCAGACGTTGTTTAATTGACTCATCGTTTCTTCTCCGTTGGCTTTAGTTCAGGGCTTTCTTCAGATGTTCCGCCAGCTCGGCAATGGCTTCCGGCGAATCGTTATCGAGAATGATGTGTTTGCGTTCTGTTTGCGGCGGTACGCGAACGCCGATCAGTTCAGCAAGCGGCGTGGCCTGGCTCCAGCCGATATCACTCGCCTGCCACTGATGTACCGTTTTTTTGCCCGCGCCGAGAATGGCTTTCATCGATGGAATGCGTGGCACGTTAATATCTGACGTGACGCACAGCACGGCTGGAACAGAGAGTTCGATCACTTCAACTTCATCTTCAAGCGTGCGTTCAATCACCAGTGTATTGCCCTGACGCTGAATAGCACTCACAGCATTAATCACCGGAAGTTGCAGAATTTCTCCGACCAGCAAGCCAACCTGCTGGGCATAAAGGTCGCCGGAACCTTCACCAAAGATCAGTAAATCGAAGCCGATTTTTTCAACTGCTGCCGCCAGCGCCTTTGCGGTATCGATAGGCAGTGCATGCTCAAGCTGGGCATCCTGCACCATGTACAGACAGTTCGGTCCGCGGGATAACACGTCTTTACGCACTTTTGAGTTCTGCAACAATGAACCGCCAACGGTCAGCGCGGCTATCTCATCATCATCCGTTGCAAGCTGGCTTGCGGCTTCAATGGCATTGAGATCGAACTGGCTAATTTTGGCGTCGGCATTGTCGAAATTGAGGGTGTACTCGGGAGTGACAACAATGTCCTGTTCTTCAGGCACCAGCTTAAAGCAGGTTATTATTTTCATGATTTCTCCTGTGGGTCGCATACGGAACCATCTCCGATGGAAGGTAAAAATGGTCTGAAAATAGTGTGCGATAGCAGGGCGGGGTTTTCGACGGAGCAATCTGTTTTCCTTGCAAACAATCTTGCAAAAAAAATGAGATCGTTAAAACAAAAGCACAATAAGTGGCAATATTATGCCATCGTTTACGTACTATCTTGCATTCAATGTAAATAATCTTGTTTAGCTCTCGCTAAATGCGGTTGTATAACCGCAATACACGCCGTATTTTATCCGGCATATATTGTTTTTGCTTGCTCATGGAATAGGGAGGTTGTCATGTATCAACGCTGTTTTGATAATGCCAGCGAAACGCTGTTTGTCGCCGGTAAAACGCCACGACTTTCGCGCTTTGCGTTTAGTGACGATCCTAAATGGGAGTCGGGACATCACGTTCATGATAATGAAACCGAGCTGATTTATGTTAAGAAAGGGGTGGCAAGGTTTACCATTGATTCTTCGTTATATGTGGCACATGCCGATGACATTGTGGTGATAGAGCGTGGCAGACTGCACGCGGTGGCCTCAGATGCTAACGACCCGGCAACGACTTGTACCTGTGCGCTTTACGGTTTTCAGTTTCAGGGCGCAGAAGAAAATCAGTTACTGCAACCGCATTCTTGTCCGGTAATTGCCGCAGGGCAGGGAAAAGAGGTCATCAAAACGCTTTTTAATGAATTAAGTGTGATTTTACCGCAAAGTAAAAATGGCAACACATCTTCAGTGTGGGATGCATTTTCCTATACGTTAGCGATTCTCTATTACGAAAACTTTAAAAATGCCTATCGTTCGGAGCAGGGATATATTAAAAAAGATGTCCTGATAAAAGATATTCTCTTTTATCTTAATAATAATTACCGCGAAAAAATCACTTTAGAACAGTTATCGAAAAAATTTCGTGCCAGCGTCAGTTATATTTGTCATGAATTTACTAAAGAGTATCGAATTTCTCCCATTAACTACGTCATTCAACGGCGTATGACGGAAGCGAAATGGTTGCTGACCAATACCGATTTGTCGCAGGCAGAAATCTCCTGGCGCGTGGGTTATGAAAATGTCGATCATTTTGCCAAACTGTTTTTGCGCCATGTTGGCTGTTCTCCCAGTGATTACCGCAAACAATTTAAAAATTGTTTTGCTGAACAAGAAATCTTATCTGAATTTTCTGAACCTGTAAGTCTTGCCGGATAAATCTGACGGCGCAGTTTTTGTCAGAAGCTGCGCCGCCTGGAGATTATTTATTCTGGTAATCTTTCAGGATCTGCCGACCTGCAACGTAAATCATAATCTCGTCAGTACCACCGCCAATCCGTTCACAGCGGACATCACGCCAGAAGCGGGAGACGCGTGCCTCATCGGTGTAGCCCAACCCGCCCATGATTTGAATTGCATCATCAATGACTTCCATTGCAGTGCGTGCGCAGTACAGTTTTGCCAGCGCCGCGCTGGTGCGCAGTGACTGATGCTGATCGGCTTGCCATGCCACTTTCAACACCATGTTGCGCATGTTGTCGATCTTAATCGCCATCAGCGCCAGTTTTTCCTGGATCATCTGGTTATGACCAATTGGCTTACCAAAAGCGATACGCTGGTTGGCATAGCGGGCGGCATCTTCGAATGCGCATTCGGCAAAGCCAGTGCTGCGCGCGGCGTTGATCAGGCGCTCCATCTCAAAGTTGTACATCACATTGAGGAAACCCATTCCTTCTTCGCCTACCATGTCGCTCTCTTCAACTTCCACGTTGTCGAGATAAACTTCGCAGGTGCTAAGCATATGCCAGCCGATTTTATGCAGCGGATTGATCTTAATGCCGGGCTTACTGGACTCAACCCACCACAGGGTGAAGGCTTTTTTCGGATCTTTCGGTTCCGGATCGCGCGCCAACACCAGCATATACGGGTACTCTTTCGCGCCAGTGATGAAGGTTTTCTGTCCGTTGATGTAAACCTTGCCATTTTTACGCGTGTAAGTGGTGGTGGCGCTGTTGTTATCTGAGCCAGCGCCTGGTTCCGTCAACGCCAGGGCATAGGCGGGGTCGCCGGTTTCCAGGGTGCTTTCTGCCGTTTTACGTAGCTGCTCCTCAGAACCAAAACGGCGCATGCTGTGAATACACTGACCGTTGGTAATCAAAAACGCCGGAGCACCGCATTTTGACACTTCCATCAGCGCCAGCATCTGGGTGACGTAATCCGCAGGGATGCCGCCGAACTCTTCCGGCACGCCAAGCATAGAAATGCCGTTATCTGCCAGCGCCCGCATAAACTCACGCGGATATGTACCGTTTTGATCGCAGGTGCGGAAATACTCTTCCGGAAAGTTAGTCGTAATCAGTTCGCGAATACTGGCCAGCAGCAGTTCTTGTTCTTCAGTTAAAGAAAAATCCATCGTGATACTCCTGTTAATGAGCCGCTTCAGGCAGGACAAAACCCATCGCCGCATCGATAAATAATCTTTCGTCCATCATTCTCAGTTCTGGTGAAATAACTGGGGTGAAATCCATTTTGTCGAGAATATCTTTTTGCAAATCGACGCCAGGGGCAATTTCGATTAAATGCAGGCCGTCTTCTTTCAGGGTGAATACAGCGCGTTCGGTGATGTAACGAACATCCAGTCCCCGTTCGAGCGCGATTTTTCCGCTAAAAGTAATTTCCGGAAGTTCACGGATAAATTTATTTACCCGTCCTTCCTGGACGATATTTAATTTACCATCGGTAATTTCTGTTTTTAAACTGCCCGCAGTTAACGTGCCGCAGAAAATGATTTTCTTCGAGGTGGCACTGATATCAATAAATCCACCTGTACCCATGATTTTGCCATTGAATTTATGCACCCCGACGTTACCGTGCTGGTCTACTTCGGCAAAACTCAAATAACAGACATCCAGACCACCGCCGTGGTAAAAATCGAACTGGGAAGTCATATCCAGAATGGCGCGGGTATTCACGTTCGCGCCAAAGGCGATACCTTGCGAAGTAATACCGCCAATTGGGCCTGTTTCCACCGTCAGAATAAAGTCATCAGCACAACCTTCTTCCCGGGCGACCAGACCAATACCGTCGGCAATACCGACACCGACATTACCCACTGCACCTTTGCGCATTTCAAACAATGCGCGCCGCGCGACTAATTTACGCTGATTAAGAGGCAAGCTAAGTTGGGTACTGTCATCCAGGGTGAAGTCACCAGAAATAAAACGATTAACTGGCGCACCGCCATAGAGTTGGGTTTGGTCCGGATCGACCACCACAATATCGATAAGATAACCTGGAATACGGACAGCTTTAGGATGCAGCGTGGCTTTCTTAACCATCTTCTGCACCTGCATCATCACGATACCGCCGTTATTGTGCACCGCCTGGGCAATAACCAATGCGTCGAGATACATCACTTCATCTTCAAAGGTTGCGTAGCCTTCGCTGTCGCAGGTTGTAGCGCGAATAAAAGCAATATCTGGCGCGATCGCTTTGTAATAGAGATATTCTTTATTATCAAACTCGACCAGTTTAATCAGGTCTTCTGTAGTCACTTCATTCAGTTTGCCGCCTTGTTGGCGAGGGTCGACAAACGTTCCGATACCAATATCGCTAATAATTCCTGGCTGGTGGGCAGCAGCAGCGCGCAATGTTTGAGTGAGCACACCTTGTGGATAGTTATAGGCAACAATTTTATTTTGTTCTGCGAGTTCAGAAATACGCGGTGATTGTCCCCAATGGCCGCATAATGCCCATTTCACCAGACCTTCTTGCGCCAGCGGACTAATACCACGATCGGCGCGATCGCCAAGCCCTGTAGGGCTAATAATCGCTAAATTACGCGGTGTCTGGGTTTGTTTATATTTGTCAGCAAGAGCGGTAATTAATGTGGTGGCTTCCAGAATACCGCCACCTGCACCTAATACACAAAGCGTTGCTTCGTCGGGAATATAACTTACCGCTTCCTGTGCCGACAGGACCGGCACTCGTCCATTAATACGAGGTGGTTTTACAGGTTTCATTATTTTTTCCTGATTCAGGTATGGATTTCTCTGTGCAAGCATTAAAAATAGCGCACAGATACCCACAGAATATTTTTATCAAATACTCTTTGAAAATATTTTTTTATACGGCGGGGAAGGTTGCTCCCGCCGGTACGTTATTTATTACGCCTGGTGCAAAATAGTTAATACTGTGCGCAAATCATTCACCGATATTTGCCCAGGCGCAGAGGCTTTTTTTACTGCACCAAACGTTGCGGCTGAACCAAATACTTCACCAGCCAAACGGGAAATTACGCCAGTTTTTGCCATCGACATCGTGATGATTGGACGATCGGCATACTGCTCCTGCATCTCCAGGGTAGCGGCAAGCAACGTCAGGACATCACTGGTGCTTTGCGGCATCAACGCAATTTTAGGAATATCAGCGTCGAAGGACTGCATTTTACGCAAACGGGCAATAATCTCTTCGGCTTCCGGCGTTTTGTGGAAGTCATGGTTGGACATGACAACCTTCACATCATGCGCATGTGCATAGGCGACGGTTTCTTTAACCTGATCGTCGCCGGTAAATAACTCCAGATCGATCATATCGACCAGACCGCTGTCGATGGCTGCGCGATTGAGTGCAATATAAGCCTCAGTAGAAATCGCCTGCTCGCCGCCTTCTTTAGCGCTACGGAAGGTAAACAGCAGCGGTTTTTCTGGCATTACCTCACGGAGGATTTTTGCCGCGGCCATGACAGACTCCACGCTGGAGAGGTCGGCAAAGTGGTCCACACGCCATTCCAGAATATCAAAGTCCGCTTCACGATAGGCGAGAGCTTCGGATTTCACGCTGGCGATATCTTTCGCCATCAGCGAGACGATGATTTTTGGTGCGCCCGTACCAATGACGAGATCTTTTACAGTTACGGTTTTCATTTTTTACCCTTTCTGCACGCGGTCAGCCTGTCAGGCGCCGAACCCCATGACCTGTTTAACGTATTCCAGAGGGAAATCTTTGCCAGTCCATAACGTGAACTGTTCAGCCCCTTGCCACAACAACATGCCGTATCCATCAATCGTTTTGCAACCTGCTTGTTGCGCCTGCTGCAATAACTTCGTCATATGCGGGTTATACACGCATTCAGTGACCAGCAGTCCTGGATGTAACAAACTGATATCGTTAACTAATGATTCATTTTCAAGAGGCTTCATACCCACTTTTGTGCCGTTGGTTAAAATGTCGGCGGAAGCCAGGGCTTCAGCAAAGGCTTGCTGATCGGCGAGATCGGTCACGGTGACGACACAATCGGTGTTTTCGTTGACCCGTTGTGCGAAGGCGAGGGCTTTGTCGAAGAATTCATCCCGACGGTTGAAGATTTTAATCTCTTTTAAACCTTCAATCGCGCCTTGCGCGCCAATCGCCGTTGAGGCACCACCGGCACCTAGCAGCACCATCGTTTTGCCTTTGATATCAAAACCGCTCTCTTTAATGGCGCGAATATGGCCCGTGCCGTCGGTGTTATAGCCGCGCAGGTAGCCGTCATCATTGACGATGGTATTGATAGCGCCAACCAGTTTGGCCGCTGGTGTTAATTCATCAACATATTCACACGCCAGTTGTTTGTTAGGCATCGACACACCGGTTCCGCGCATTTTTAAGGCTTTTAAGCCTTCAATTGCTCCGGCAAAGCTATCGTTATCCACTTCAAAGGCCATATAGGTAAATGGCAATCCCGCTTTTTCTAAGGCTTTGTTTTGCATTTCAGGCGATAAACTGTGGCGGATAGGATAGGCCATCAGGCCAATCAATTCGTATTTAGCGGTAACATCCATAATTAACTCCTCTAATTTCTTTGCTTAATTGTGTTTAACCGGGGTGCTAAGATTGCGTTCGCCAAACCGGACATCATTTTCAGGAATAATGAAAACGCGGTAATAGCGGATGAAAACAATAATTGCGGTAATCAGGGCCAGAAGCGCGAAAGTAAAATCGAGAACGATGATGTATTGCAGGCCGATATTCGACAGATAACCGGTAATCAACGGAATAACAAAGTTGGCCAGACCACCCATCATCATATAAATACTGGTGACTTTGGCTTTGCTTTTGGGGAAAAACTCAGACATGACTGAAACGCCAAGCTGTAAAATACCGCCAGCAGCAGAGAAACCGATGACAAAAGCCCCTGCATTACACACCAGTGGAGAAGGGTACAGATAAATGATAGCGGCGGTTACCGTTGCCAGTGCTGAGTTAAACACGTTAGCCCAGATGGGACGCACCATTTTTTTCAATAGTGCGGCAAAAATAAAGACACAGACCAGCGAACCCATACTGTAATAAGAGATGGTTTTTAATGCCTCAGCTTCCGACATACCGGCAAACGCCATCGCATATTTGGGCATCCACACGACAATTACATAAAAGGTCGAGAATGCGGCAACACCGAACAACACCGATGAAACACCTTCCAGCCAGACTAACGGCTTACTGTTCATTTGCGGTAGTTCACCAGCTACGCTGGCATCCACCAACTGGCCTGGGAATTTACTTTTCAATAGCATCAGCGTGATCAGCACAAATACGATGCCTGGGATAATCAGCCCATAACCGTACCAGATGTTATTCAACAGCATATAACTCACCAGCATCGGATAGAGCATTTGCCCGAACGATATCATCGCCTTAACCAATATTACGGCTGAACCCGAGGCTTTCGGGAAGCATTCCATCAATGCCGGATATCCACCGGTATCCAGGGCTGAGTTGGCGATACCAACGCACACTGCCAGACCGTAAGCGAGAGCTAAACTTGGGCAGGCCGGAATACCAAAGAAAAACAGCATATACATGGCAACGGCCATGAATATTACTGCTCGTCGACCAAATTTATCGGAGATTACACCGAAGAATAAAATACTTATCAGACGGCCCAGACCGATACCAGAAATTAAATAGGCGATACCGGCGTTATCGGTAGAAAACTTTTCTGCCAGAGATGACATGTTTTGTGCAAGCGTAATAACACTAATGCCATGTAGGAAATAGCTGAAGTATACACAAAGGACAGCCAGGATAAATGGCGTGCTGAAAGCCTTATTTTGAGACATTTTCACAGCTCCTTGCTGAAAGATAATTTTGTTACCGTCCGTGTTGTATTTCGACGGTTTTCATAATCACTATACTGAAGATGATTTTCTCTGGGTACATGGCATAAAGTTTATGTTTCCAGGAATATTGCATGTAATAGTTTGTTTTTGATCGCGATTTTCCTTAATTAGCGCAGGAAGAATAATTTATCCGTAATATCTTGCATGACCTTATAAGAATATTGCATTACCCGCCAGTAGCGACATTTTCCGTTAATGATGGATGTTGTGCTTCTTTTCGACTGCGTACGCCAATAAACAGCGCCAGTAAAAAGCCGATAGCAGCGATGGCGGTATCGAACCACATAATATCGGCAATACTTCTTTGCGAAAGATGAGCCGTAATCAACGGAATGGTAAATGTTGCAATGCTGCCCGCACTGTAATAGATCCCCGTTGCTTTTCCTTTGGCATGGGGAAAACGTTCCGCCATTAACGTCAGGCCAATTTGTACAACACCACCTGCGGAGGTAAAACCGATGACAAAAGCAAATATTATCACCACATAAAATGTGGGATGCAGGCAGACGGTGAGCAGGGCGATAAATGAGATAAAAGTGTACAGCATCAACAATGTTGTTGAACGAACCGCTTTGCTAATGAGTGGCGCGGTAATAAATACACAAAGTAGCGACCCTACGGTATAGATACTGAGTAATTTGATCGACATTGTGTAAGACATACCGGCGACAAATTGTCCGTATTGTGCCAGCCACTGACTTACCAGATAAAAGGTTGCCATTGAGATATAGCCATATAAGGTATAGCTGGCTAAATCGATAATTGAGCAACGATGCTTCGCGGCGGTGGTGGGTTTCTTTACTTCAGGTAAGCGACGTCCCGGATGTGGTGGAAAGGTACAGCGATATAAAAACAGACCGTTAACGATCATAATTGCTGCGGCAATCATAAAAGACCAACCGAACCACAGTTCAGCCCACACTAACAGGCTGATAATTAGCGGCAATAAAAATTGTCCGCTGGAGACAAAGGCTTTAATTAAAATATTGGCTGTGCCAGGCGAGCGAGGAAAAGCTTCCATCAGGCTGGGGTAGGTGCCTGCATCAAGAAAACTATTTGCCATACCGGCGAGAAAACCAAATACATACGCGATGATAATGTTATTTGCATGCAGAATGCCGAAAAAGAACATCAGATAGCAGCATATCCCCATGATGATAAAAGGACGTCGGCCAAAACGATCGGATAGCAATCCTGCAAAAAATAAGACACTTAATCGACCAATGCCTAATGATGATATGACAATTGAGACGCCCGCAGCATTGGTCTGCCAGAGCGTCTCCAGCGAGGCCATATTTAAAGTCATCAAAATGACACCCATACCATGCACCAGGTAATTGAGATACAACCCAAGCGCGGTAGGGAGGTAGGGATTTTTCATAAGATCTACTTAGCAATATTGCTTAAAAAGTTGCTGTTGTTATGTCAGCATCCGTTTATTATTTTTGTCATGACGTCCGTTGTATCCCGTTAAAATATCAACACAGGCGTTCCAGATCGTGCGCATATAATTCAGCTGCGACAGACTGGTAAATCTTCCAGTCAATAAAATTACCTTCAGGGTAGATATGTTGAAATGCGATTAAATTGGGGAAAAAACGCATGGTGTTGTTGCCGATGCGGTTGTTTATTTTTTCTATGATGGCGTGAAGATGCCTTTTTCTTTGCTGGCGCATTGCCAGAAGTTTTTCAACTATCTCGTCAGGAATATCCGTTTTGCCTTTCTCCCATTGTTGCCAGCTTTCACTGTCGCCCGTCAGGGCAATCCAGGTCGCGCATTCATCAATGGTCATAGCAAAAATATGGCGTAGTGCCTGGAGTTCATAAGCGTTCATCGTGTAATGGCTGCATGAAAAAAAGAATAAAATATAAATAACATTATCAGCCTGCTTACGGCTTGAAGAGAGTCACAGTATCTTGTGCAACATTATTGGAAAGAACGAGAGGCGGGGTAATGAAGCAAAAAATGTTAAAAAAAAGCCCATCGTGGGAGATGGGCAAAGACTACACACAGCAATTCGTTGTTTCACTCAGGGGATTTCTATGCTTATAAATCAATATGTTGATTTATAACCGTGTGCTAATAGTAGGCATACGGACTTTTTGCGTCGATCAGATTCGTCTCATTAGTTTAAAAACTGTAAAGGATTTGCGACAGGAACTACCAGCTGAATGGCGGTAAGCAGGAAAATACGGACTGGAGGAATGAAATATCAATTAGCAGTGATTAACAATCAGGCGGCAAAGCCGCCTGATAAGTGATTTACTTATTCGGTTTCTCGATTTCGCCAAGCTCTTCGAGAATTTCCTCCGGCTGGTCAGTCGGCGGCGGGACTTCTTCAACCCACGCGGCAAACAGACGCCAGGAAACAGCCAGTAGTACCGGACCAATAAACAGACCGATCATACCGAAAGCAATCAAACCACCAATAACCCCGGAGAGGATCAGGATCAGCGGTAAATCTGCGCCCATGCGAATTAGCATTGGGCGGATGACGTTATCCAGAGTGCCAACCACACCACTCCACACTAACAATACCGTTCCCCAGGTGGTATCGCCGGTCCAGTAGAGCCAGATAATCGCCGGAATCAACACTGGCAGCGGGCCTAGCTGAACAAGGCAGGAGAGGATCATTAATACCGTTAGCAGCGTTGCGTAAGGCACACCAGAAACGGCCAGACCGATACCGCCAAGCACTGCCTGCACTAATGCAGTCACCACAACGCCCAGGGCCACTGCGCGGATAGCTTGTGCCGCCAGCAGTACAGCAGCATCACCGCGAACGCCCGCCAGACGGGTCGCAAAATGGCGGATGCCTTGCGCCACCTGTTCACCGCGCCAGTACAACAGGGCACTGAAGAGCAGCATCAAGGCACAATGCACCATAAAGCGCCCGATATGCGCGGCTTGCCCGACGAACCAGGTGGTAGTGGTGCCAATATAAGGACGGACTTTCGCCATAATTGCCGTGCCGCCCATATCCAGCAAATTGTGCCAGCCTGCGTACAGCTTCGCGCCAATCACCGGAATGGTATTAAGCCACGCTAAATCCGGTAATGTCATATCGCCACTGGAGATGGCCTTAATTAACGGGCCACTGCCGTCGACGATACTGTTAACCAGTAAGGCGATAGGGATGATAAACACCATCACCAGGAGCAACGTCATTACCAGAACGGCGAGAGAGCGGCGGCCAAACATGATCTTTTGCAAACGTAACAATACCGGCCAGGTGGCGATAACCACCGTACCGGCCCATGCGAAGCCGAGAATAAAGGGTTGAACGATCCACAGACATGCCACAATCATGATGGCTAAAAACAGCACCGAAAGCAGAATTTGTGCGACATCCCTGGGCTGACGAACATTTACCATAACTACTTTTCACCTTTTTTGTGCGTCAAATCGTCGACGCGACGTGAACACGCGAAACTCACCTGCATAATGATGAGCAATTTCAGCGGTTTTTAACAGGCCGATTCTGCCCTTAATTCTGATGGGCGTGTTAGAAAAAAATGTGGTACAACAACTCAGGCAACACGCAAACGATTTACTCGTCGTATTTCAAGTTGCATATGCTGCGGCTACGTTCGTTCACCCCAGTCACTTACTTTTGTAAGCTCCTGGAGTTCACTCGCTTGCCGCCTTCCTGCAACTCGAAATCCATAGAGTAAACAAACATCACCTTTCAGTGCGCTATTGCAGCAGCCTGAAAGAACAGTGTATCGACCTACATCACAGACCGCAGGAAAGGGTCAATATAATGATTCCACAGATTTCCCAGGCACCCGGCGTCGTTCAACTGGTGCTTAATTTTTTGCAAGAGCTGGAGCAACAGGGTTTTACCGGCGATACGGCGACAAGTTATGCCGATCGTCTGACAATGTCGACTGACAACAGTATTTATCAACTTCTCCCCGATGCGGTGGTATTTCCGCGTTCAACCGCAGATGTGGCGTTAATTGCTCGTCTGGCCGCGCAGGAACGCTATACATCGCTGATCTTTACCCCCCGCGGCGGCGGCACCGGCACTAACGGTCAGGCGCTCAACCAGGGGATTATTGTTGATATGTCCCGCCATATGAACCGCATCATCGAAATTAACCCTGAAGAGGGCTGGGTGCGCGTTGAGGCCGGGGTGATAAAAGACCAACTCAATCAGTACCTGAAACCGTTCGGCTACTTTTTTGCACCAGAACTTTCGACCAGCAACCGGGCAACGCTCGGCGGGATGATCAATACCGATGCATCAGGTCAGGGATCGCTGGTCTATGGCAAAACGTCAGATCACGTGTTGGGCGTGCGGGCGGTGTTGTTGGGGGGCGATATTCTCGATACGCAACCTTTACCCGTCGAACTTGCTGAAACGCTGGGTAAAACCAATACCACGATTGGGCGGATCTACAACACTGTCTATCAACGTTGCCGTCAGCAACGCCAGTTAATCATCGACAAATTTCCCAAACTTAACCGTTTTCTTACCGGTTACGATCTGCGTCATGTCTTTAACGATGAGATGACCGAGTTCGACCTGACGCGCATTCTGACCGGATCAGAAGGGACGCTGGCCTTTATTACCGAAGCGCGGCTGGATATTACGCGCTTGCCTAAAGTGCGCCGTCTGGTGAACGTCAAATATGACTCTTTTGACTCCGCGCTGCGTAATGCGCCGTTTATGGTTGAGGCGCGTGCGCTTTCGGTAGAGACGGTGGACTCAAAAGTGCTGAATCTGGCGCGGGAAGATATTGTCTGGCATTCCGTCAGCGAACTGATTACCAATGTGCCAGACAAAGAGATGCTCGGGCTGAACATTGTTGAATTTGCCGGAGATGATGAGGCGCTGATTGACGAGCGGGTAAATTCACTCTGTGCGCGGCTAGATGAACTGATTGCCAGCCAGCAGGCAGGGGTGATCGGCTGGCAGGTGTGCAGTGAGCTGGCAGGTGTTGAACGTATTTATGCAATGCGCAAAAAAGCCGTCGGCCTGCTCGGCAATGCCAAAGGTGCAGCCAAACCGATTCCATTTGCCGAAGATACCTGCGTGCCGCCGGAACATCTGGCAGATTATATTGCTGAATTTCGCGCACTGCTCGACAGCCACGGTTTAAGTTATGGCATGTTTGGCCACGTCGACGCTGGTGTTTTGCACGTCCGTCCGGCACTGGATATGTGCGATCCGCAACAAGAGATGTTGATGAAGCAAATCTCTGATGACGTAGTGGCGCTGACTGCAAAATACGGTGGCTTGTTGTGGGGCGAGCACGGTAAAGGTTTTCGTGCCGAATACAGTCCGGCGTTTTTCGGTGAAGAGCTTTTCGCAGAGCTACGCAAGGTTAAAGCGGCGTTTGATCCGCATAACCGACTAAACCCTGGGAAAATCTGCCCGCCAGAAGGTATTGACGCGCCAATGATGAAAGTGGACGCGGTAAAGCGTGGCACGTATGACCGACAAATCCCCATCGCGGTACGCCAGCAGTGGCGCGGCGCTATGGAATGTAATGGCAACGGTTTGTGCTTCAACTTTGATGCCCGCAGCCCGATGTGTCCGTCAATGAAGATTACTCAGAACCGGATTCATTCACCGAAAGGGCGTGCAACGCTGGTGCGTGAATGGTTACGTTTGCTGGCGGATCGCGGCGTTGATCCTCTAAAACTGGAGCAAGAGCTACCAGAGTCTGGCGTCAGCTTGCGCACGTTAATTGCCCGTATGCGCAATAGCTGGCATGCAAATAAAGGCGAATATGACTTCTCGCACGAAGTCAAAGAGGCTATGTCGGGCTGCCTGGCCTGTAAAGCGTGTTCGACTCAGTGTCCGATCAAAATTGACGTACCGGAGTTTCGCTCTCGTTTCTTGCAACTCTATCACACGCGTTATCTACGCCCATTGCGCGATCATCTGGTGGCAACGGTCGAAAGTTACGCACCGCTGATGGCGCGTGCGCCAAAGACTTTTAACTTCTTCATTAACCAGCCGCTGGTGCGAAAACTCTCGGAAAAACACATCGGTATGGTCGATTTGCCGCTGCTTTCAGTGCCGTCGCTGCAACAACAAATGGTGGGGCATCGCTCGGCAAACATGACGCTGGAACAGCTTGAAGCGCTCAGTTCAGAGCAGAAAGCACGCACGGTGCTGGTAGTGCAGGATCCTTTCACCAGTTATTACGATGCGCACGTGGTGGCGGATTTTGTTCGTCTGGTCGAAAAATTAGGTTTCCAGCCGGTGCTGTTGCCATTCTCACCGAATGGTAAAGCGCAGCATATCAAAGGCTTTCTTAATCGGTTTGCGAAGACGGCGAAAAAGACGGCGGATTTCCTTAACCGCATGGCGAAACTGGGGATGCCAATGGTGGGTGTCGATCCGGCGCTGGTACTTTGTTATCGCGATGAATATAAACTGGCTCTGGGCGAGGCGCGTGGCGAGTTTAACGTCTTACTGGCGAATGAATGGCTGGCAAGCGCGCTTCAGTCACAGCCAGTGACAGCAGTCAGCGGTGAATCATGGTATTTCTTTGGTCACTGTACTGAGGTCACTGCTCTGCCGGGCGCGCCAGCACAATGGGCCGCGATATTTGCCCGTTTTGGCGCGAAACTGGAAAATGTCAGCGTGGGTTGCTGCGGCATGGCAGGAACTTACGGACATGAGGCGAAAAACCATAAACACTCGCTCGGGATCTATGAGTTATCCTGGCATCAGGCAATGCAGCGTCTGCCGCGTAATCGCTGTCTGGCGACCGGATATTCCTGCCGTAGCCAGGTTAAACGGGTTGAAGGGACAGGGGTACGCCATCCCGTGCAGGCATTACTGGAGATTATTAAATGATATGGAAACGTAAAATCACCCTTGAAGCACTGAATGCCATGGGTGAAGGAAACATGGTGGGGCTGCTGGATATTCGTTTTGAACATATTGGTGATGAAACGCTGGAAGCAACAATGCCGGTAGACTCGCGGACAAAGCAGCCTTTTGGGCTGCTACATGGCGGGGCGTCCGTGGTGCTGGCTGAAAGTATTGGCTCCGTTGCCGGGTATTTATGTACCGAAGGCGAGCAAAAAGTGGTTGGCCTGGAAGTCAATGCTAACCATGTTCGCTCAGCACGAGAAGGCCGAGTACGCGGCGTTTGTAAACCGCTACATCTCGGTTCACGGCATCAGGTCTGGCAGATCGAAATATTCGATGAAAAAGGGCGTTTGTGTTGTTCATCACGATTGACGACCGCCATTTTGTGACGTTGTCACCAGAAAAGTGTGATGCATATTGCTTTTGGTTATTATCTGCACAGTAAACGGTGGTATACTGTGCAGGTCTTGTCTAAAGCGAGGATGCTATGTCTACTCAACTTAATCCCACCCAGCTGGCCATCGAATTTTTACGCCGTGACCAAAGCAATCTTTCACCCGCTCAATATCTCAAGCGTCTGAAACAACTCGAACTTGAATTTGCTGACCTGCTTACCCTCTCTTCTACGGAGCTGAAAGAAGAAATCTACTTCGCCTGGCGTCTGGGCGTGCATTAATCTCTACTGAACATAGTCTGAACGCCCATCGACCTGGATTAACATCTGTCCAGGTCTGGCGATTATTTTCTGACCGTCCTCCTGTTGTTACCTGCCTGATTTTGCTCAAAAATAATACAAATCGCAGTTTGTGTTAAAACGGCGATGCAGTCTTATGAGATTATTCTTATCGCCCCTTCAAGAGCTAAGCCACTTTGAGTGCCGGAGATAAGCGCCGGATGGGGTAGAAACCCTTAAGCCTGTGATGCACAGACTTAAGGGTTTTCTTATTTCAGAACTCGCCACTTTTTTACCTATCTCTTAAATAGTCATTTTCGATACAACTTTTTCTTTTCCATCACAGCCTTAACACCCACTCGATAATAATCATTATCTAACAATGAGATACCTAATTCTTAGCATGCCTGTTAACCCTCTCATCAGGGTCTATGCTTATTAAATACAGGCAAAAAGCATGTTTTACGCTAAAGCCCCTGCGTTTGCTGGGTTGAACTGATAATCATTATCACTAACATGCTGTTATCCGCTGAAAGCGATGAAGTGAGGTAAGTCGATGGACATGCATTCAGGAACGTTTAATCCACAGGATTTCGCCTGGCAAGGCTTAACGTTAACACCCGCAGCCGCGGCGCATATACGTGAGTTAGTCGCGAAGCAGTCGGGCATGGTTGGCGTGCGTTTAGGCGTCAAACAAACAGGCTGCGCGGGCTTTGGCTATGTGCTCGACAGCGTCAGCGAGCCAGAGAAAGATGATCTGCAGTTTGAACTCGACGGCGCGAAGCTGTTCGTCCCGCTGCAAGCGATGCCGTTTATTGATGGCACGGAAGTCGATTTCGTTCGCGAAGGACTCAATCAGATATTCAAATTTCACAACCCGAAAGCCCAGAATGAATGTGGCTGTGGCGAAAGCTTTGGGGTATAGGCGGTACTATGTCTCGTAATACTGAAGCAACTGACGATGTCAAAACATGGACCGGCGGCCCGCTGAATTATAAAGAAGGATTCTTCACCCAGTTAGCCACCGATGAGCTGGCAAAGGGGATAAACGAAGAGGTGGTGCGCGCAATTTCGGCGAAGCGTAATGAGCCGGAGTGGATGCTGGAGTTTCGTCTTAACGCCTATCACGCATGGCTGGAGATGGAAGAACCGCACTGGCTGAAAGCGCACTACGACAAGCTGAATTATCAGGATTACAGCTATTATTCGGCACCGTCGTGCGGTAATTGTGACGATACCTGTGCGTCTGAACCCGGCGCGGTGCAGCAAACTGGCGCGAACGCCTTTTTAAGTAAAGAGGTGGAGGCGGCGTTTGAGCAGTTGGGCGTTCCCGTGCGGGAAGGCAAAGAGGTGGCGGTGGATGCCATTTTCGACTCTGTTTCGGTTGCCACCACTTATCGCGAAAAGCTGGCGGAGCAGGGAATTATCTTCTGTTCCTTTGGCGAGGCGATTCACGATCACCCGGAACTGGTGCGTAAATATCTCGGCACCGTGGTGCCGGGGAATGACAACTTCTTTGCCGCGCTTAATGCGGCAGTGGCCTCTGACGGTACGTTTATTTATGTGCCTAAAGGCGTGCGCTGCCCGATGGAACTCTCCACCTATTTCCGCATTAACGCGGAAAAAACCGGGCAGTTTGAGCGCACCATTCTGGTGGCCGATGAAGACAGCTACGTCAGCTACATTGAAGGCTGCTCCGCTCCGGTGCGTGACAGCTATCAGCTACACGCTGCAGTGGTGGAAGTCATCATCCATAAGAACGCCGAGGTGAAATATTCCACGGTACAAAACTGGTTCCCTGGCGATAACAACACCGGCGGTATTCTCAATTTCGTCACCAAGCGTGCTTTGTGCGAAGGCGAAAACAGCAAAATGTCATGGACGCAATCAGAAACCGGTTCAGCCATTACGTGGAAATATCCCAGCTGCATTCTGCGCGGCGATAACTCCATTGGTGAGTTTTACTCAGTGGCACTGACCAGCGGTCATCAGCAAGCGGATACCGGCACGAAGATGATCCACATCGGTAAAAACACCAAATCAACCATTATCTCGAAAGGGATCTCTGCCGGACATAGTCAGAACAGTTATCGCGGCTTAGTGAAAATCATGCCGACGGCAACCAATGCGCGCAATTTCACTCAGTGCGACTCAATGCTGATTGGCGCTAATTGTGGGGCGCATACCTTCCCGTATGTCGAATGTCGCAATAACAGCGCACAACTGGAGCACGAGGCAACGACATCACGTATTGGTGAAGATCAACTATTTTACTGCCTGCAACGCGGGATCAGCGAAGAAGACGCCATCTCGATGATTGTTAACGGTTTCTGTAAAGACGTGTTCTCAGAACTGCCGCTGGAATTTGCCGTTGAAGCACAAAAACTCCTCGCCATCAGCCTTGAACACAGCGTCGGATAAGGAATAAACATGTTAAGTATTAAAGATTTACACGTCAGCGTGGAAGATAAAGCTATCCTGCGTGGATTAAGCCTCGACGTTCGTCCCGGCGAAGTTCACGCCATTATGGGGCCAAACGGTTCTGGCAAAAGTACCTTATCGGCAACGCTTGCCGGGCGCGAAGATTATGAAGTGACGGGCGGCACGGTTGAGTTTAAAGGCAAAGATTTACTTGCGCTGTCGCCGGAAGATCGTGCAGGCGAAGGCATTTTTATGGCCTTCCAGTATCCGGTGGAAATTCCCGGCGTCAGTAACCAGTTTTTCCTGCAAACGGCACTTAATGCGGTGCGCAGCTATCGCGGCCAGGAAACGCTCGACCGCTTTGATTTTCAGGATTTGATGGAAGAAAAAATTGCTCTTCTGAAGATGCCGGAAGATTTACTAACCCGTTCGGTAAACGTTGGTTTTTCTGGTGGTGAGAAAAAGCGCAACGATATTTTGCAAATGGCGGTGCTGGAACCGGAGTTATGCATTCTTGATGAGTCGGACTCCGGGCTGGATATTGACGCATTAAAAGTGGTCGCCGATGGCGTGAACTCGCTGCGTGACGGCAAGCGTTCATTCATCATTGTTACGCACTACCAACGCATTCTTGACTACATCAAGCCTGATTACGTCCATGTTCTGTATCAGGGGCGAATTGTGAAATCCGGTGATTTCACGTTGGTCAAACAACTGGAGGAGCAGGGTTATGGCTGGCTTACCGAACAGCAGTAACGCGCTGCAACAGTGGCATCACTTGTTTGAAGCTGAAGGGGCGAAACGTTCTCCAGAAGCACAGCAGCATTTACAACAATTGCTGCGTACCGGCCTGCCGACACGTAAACATGAGCACTGGAAATATACGCCGCTGGAAGGGCTGACCAATAGCCAGTTTGTCAGCATTGCGGGTGAGATATCTCCGCAACAACGCGATGCCTTAGCGTTAACGTTAGACGCCGTGCGGCTGGTGTTTGTCGATGGACGTTACATGCCAGCGCTTAGCGATGCAACTGAAGGCAGCGGATATGAAGTGAGCATTAACGACGACCGTCAGGGATTGCCCGATGCCATTCAGGCAGAAGTCTTTTTGCATTTGACGGAAAGTCTGGCGCAAAGCGTTACGCATATTGCCGTCAAGCGCGGTCAACGGCCTGCAAAGCCATTGCTGTTAATGCATATTACCCAGGGCGTGACAGGTGAAGAGGTGAACACTGCCCATTACCGGCATCATCTGGATCTGGCTGAAGGTGCCGAAGCAACGGTGATTGAACATTTTGTCAGTCTTAATGATGCTCGTCATTTCACCGGCGCGCGGTTCACCATCAACGTCGCAGCGAACGCCCACTTGCAGCATATCAAGCTGGCGTTTGAAAACCCGGTCAGTCACCACTTTGCCCATAACGATTTGTTGCTGGCAGACGATGCCACGGCATTTAGCCACAGTTTCCTGCTTGGCGGCGCCGTGTTACGCCACAACACCAGTACGCAACTCAATGGCGAAAACAGCACGCTACGGATCAATAGCCTGGCGATGCCGGTGAAAAACGAGGTGTGTGATACCCGTACCTGGCTGGAACACAATAAAGGTTTTTGTAATAGCCGCCAGTTGCACAAAACTATCGTCAGCGACAAAGGTCGCGCGGTGTTTAACGGTTTGATCAACGTCGCGCAGCATGCCATCAAGACTGACGGCCAGATGACCAACAATAATCTGCTGATGGGTAAACTGGCGGAAGTGGATACCAAACCACAGCTGGAAATCTATGCTGATGATGTGAAATGCAGCCACGGTGCGACGGTGGGGCGTATTGATAACGAACAGATGTTCTATCTGCGTTCGCGCGGGATCAATCAACAGGATGCCCAGCAGATGATCATTTACGCCTTTGCCGCCGAACTGACGGAAGCACTGCGTGATGATGGGCTCAAACAGCAGGTGCTGGCCAGAATCGGTCAACGACTGCCGGGAGGTGCAAGATGACTTTTTCCGTCGACAAAGTGCGGGCCGATTTTCCGGTGCTTTCGCGTGAAGTGAACGGTCTGCCACTGGCTTATCTCGACAGCGCCGCCAGCGCGCAGAAACCGAGCCAGGTGATTGACGCCGAGGCTGAGTTTTATCGTCACGGCTACGCGGCGGTGCATCGCGGTATTCATACCTTAAGCGCCCAGGCGACCGAGAAAATGGAGAACGTGCGCAAGCGGGCATCGTTGTTTATCAACGCCCGTTCGGCGGAAGAGCTGGTGTTCGTCCGCGGCACGACGGAAGGAATCAATCTGGTCGCCAATAGCTGGGGCAGCAGCAACGTGAGATCAGGCGACAATATCATCATTAGTCAAATGGAACACCACGCTAACATTGTTCCCTGGCAAATGCTTTGTGCACGCGTTGGTGCAGAGCTGCGTGTGATCCCTCTCAATCCCGACGGTACGCTGCAACTGGATACGCTGCCTACGCTGTTTGATGAGAAAACTCGTTTGCTGGCAATTACTCATGTCTCCAACGTGCTTGGGACAGAAAATCCGCTGGCGGAAATGATCACGCTTGCGCACCAGCATGGCGCAAAAGTGCTGGTGGATGGCGCTCAGGCAGTGATGCATCATCCGGTAGATGTTCAGGCATTGGATTGCGATTTCTACGTTTTCTCCGGGCATAAACTGTATGGTCCCACCGGCATTGGCGTGCTTTATGTCAAAGAAGCCTTGTTGCAGGAGATGCCGCCGTGGGAAGGCGGCGGTTCAATGATCGCCACCGTCAGCCTGAGTGAAGGCACTACCTGGACTAAAGCGCCGTGGCGGTTTGAAGCCGGTACGCCCAATACGGGCGGTATTATTGGCCTTGGCGCGGCGCTGGAGTATGTTTCGGCGCTTGGGCTTAACAACATTGCCGAGTATGAACAAAATCTGATGCATTACGCATTGTCGCAGTTGGCAGCGGTGCCGGATCTTACGCTCTATGGTCCGCCGGACAGACTTGGCGTTATTGCCTTTAATCTCGGTAAACACCACGCCTATGACGTCGGCAGTTTTCTTGATAACTACGGTATTGCTGTGCGTACCGGACATCACTGCGCAATGCCATTAATGGCCTATTACAACGTCCCCGCGATGTGTCGGGCGTCGCTGGCAATGTACAACACCCATGAAGAAGTGGATCGTCTGGTAACTGGATTGCAACGTATTCATCGTCTACTGGGGTAAAAGGGAGGCTCTATGGCTGTATTGCCGGATAAAGAAAAATTGCTGCGTAACTTTTTACGCTGTACCAACTGGGAAGAGAAATATCTCTACATTATTGAACTGGGACAGCGTCTGCCGGAATTAGGCGATGAAGAAAGAAGTCCGCAAAATAGCATTCAGGGCTGTCAGAGTCAGGTGTGGATTGTGATGCGTCAGAATGCGCAGGGAATTATTGAATTGCAGGGCGACAGCGATGCGGCCATTGTGAAAGGGCTTATTGCGGTCGTTTTTATTCTCTACGATCAAATGACGCCGCAGGATATTGTCAATTTCGATGTGCGTCCGTGGTTTGAAAAAATGGCGCTCACCCAACATCTCACCCCATCTCGTTCACAAGGTCTGGAAGCGATGATTCGCGCAATTCGCGCCAAAGCCGCTGCACTTAGCTAAACTAAAGGAACAGCTTTCATCCGGTAGGCTCACTTTGCCGGGTGGTCGATGTTTACACTGGCCTGCACAGGAGTGTTTCGGCTTCAGGTAAACATAAGCGCCATCCGTCGTTTCAGCGTGAGCCACCGGCAAATACAGGAGGTTTACAATGAAACGCGCGTCTTTACTAACACTGACTCTTATCGGCGCTTTCAGCGCCATTCAGGCAGCCTGGGCGGTAGATTACCTGCTCCCACCAACCGGAAGCCGACTGGTTGGGCAAAATCAAACCTATACGGTGCAAGAGGGGGATAAAAACCTTCAGGCTATTGCCCGTCGTTTTGATACTGCGGCAATGTTGATCCTTGAAGCCAATAACACAATTGCTCCGGTGCCAAAACCAGGCACGACAATAACCATTCCTTCGCAACTGTTATTACCTGATGCACCGCGCCAGGGGATAATTGTGAACCTTGCGGAACTGCGTCTTTATTATTATCCGCCGGGAGAAAATATCGTGCAGGTCTACCCGATAGGTATTGGCTTGCAGGGGCTGGAAACACCAGTGATGGAAACACGGGTAGGGCAGAAAATCCCCAATCCTACCTGGACGCCCACGGCGGGTATTCGTCAGCGTTCACTGGAGCGAGGCATCAAATTACCGCCAGTTGTTCCAGCCGGGCCGAATAACCCTCTGGGACGCTACGCACTGCGCCTGGCGCACGGCAACGGCGAATACCTCATTCATGGCACCAGTGCGCCGGACAGCGTCGGTTTGCGCGTCAGTTCAGGCTGTATGCGTATGAACGCGCCGGACATTAAAGCACTGTTCTCCAGTGTGAGAACGGGAACGCCGGTAAGAGTGATCAACGAACCGGTAAAATACTCTGTAGAACCGAACGGGATGCGTTATGTTGAAGTGCATCGACCGCTATCGGCAGAAGAACAGCAGAACGTTCAGACAATGCCGTACGCACTGCCTGCAGGCTTCACGCAATTTAAAGACAATAAGGCTGTAGATCAGAAGTTAGTCGATAAAGCATTGTATCGTCGGGCAGGGTATCCGGTTGCGGTAAGCCGTGGAGCAACTCCAGTAGCCAGCAATGCGTCTGCAGTAGAGTCAGCGCAGAATGGTGAACCAGAGCAAGGAAATATGTTACGAGCGACGCAATAGGCGTAATGAGCAGGCAAAAAAAAATGGCGCACAATGTGCGCCATTTTTCACTTCACAGGTACTATTACTTGCGGTATTTAGTAGCCATGTTGTCCAGACGCTGGTTAGCACGAGCTGCGTCATCTTTAGCAGCCTGAACGTCGGAACGCATTGCGTTCACGTCGTTGCTCAGCTGGTCAACTTTAGCGTTCAGAGTCTGAACGTCAGAAGACAGCTGATCGATTTTAGCGTTGCTGGAGCAACCTGCCAGCAGAGTAGAACCCAGGATTACCGCGCCCAGTACCAGTTTAGTAGCTTTCATTATTAATACCCTCTAGATTGAGTTAATCTCCATGTAGCGTTACAAGTATTACACAAAGTTTTTTATGTTGAGAATATTTTTTTGATGGGAAGGCACTTATTTTTGATCGTTCGCTCAAAGAAACATCGAACGCTTGGTTTTAGATAAAAAAAATGAGAGAAAACAGGATGGTTCCATCGGATTCATCTTAGATAAAGTGAGATTATATAGTGAAATCCGATTTGATTTTTTATTGCTTCTGGTTATCGATTAAATAAAAAAAGCGCCCATCAGGGCGCTTCGATATACAAATTAATTCACAAAAGCAATATTACAGGACGTGAACAGATGCGGTGTTAGTCGTGCCGCTCGGTACCAGCGCGCCAGAAACCATGACTACGACGTCGCCTTTGTGCGCCAGACCGCTCTGCAGCGCCAGTTCTTTACCCAGACGATAGAAATCATCAGTAGAGGTAATTTCTTTAACCAGCTGCGGTACAACGCCTTTGCTCAGTACCAGCTGATGAGCTGTTTTTTCGTTGGTGGTCAGCGCCAGAATGGTTGCATCCGGGAAGTATTTACGTACTGCACGAGCAGATTTACCGCCCTGGGTCGCTACGACGATCAGCGGAGCATCCAGTTTTTCAGCAGTTTCAACTGCGCCACGGCAAACCGCTTCGGTGATACGCAGTTTACGGTTGTCGTTGTTGAACTCGAGACGGCTGTTCATCACGCGGTCGGTACGTTCACAGATGGTCGCCATGATAGAAACAGCTTCCAGCGGATATTTACCTTTTGCGGATTCACCAGACAGCATTACTGCGTCGGTGCCGTCGAGGATGGCGTTGGCTACGTCACCAGCTTCTGCGCGAGTCGGACGTGGGTTTTTGATCATAGAATCCAGCATCTGGGTCGCAGTGATAACGACTTTACGTGCACGGATACATTTTTCGATCATCATCTTCTGGGCGAAGATAACTTCTTCAACCGGAATTTCTACACCCAGGTCGCCACGTGCAACCATGATGCCATCAGATGCCTCGAGGATTTCGTCGAAGTTATTGAGGCCTTCCTGGTTTTCGATTTTGGAGATGATTTGGATGTTTTCGCCGCCGTGCGCTTTCAGGTGCTCACGGATTTCGACAACGTCAGAACGTTTACGGATAAAGGAAGCAGCAACAAAGTCTACACCTTGTTCGCAACCGAAGATCAGGTCCTGTTTGTCTTTTTCTGCCAGTGCCGGCAGGGCGATGGAAACGCCTGGCAGGTTCACACCTTTGTTCTCGCCCAGGTCACCGTTGTTCAGTACTTTACAGATAACTTTGTTACCTTCGATAGCGGTAACTTCCATACCGATCAGACCATCGTCAACCAGTACGGTGTTGCCGACGGACAGGTCGGTGGTGAAACCTTCATAAGTTACCGCAACCATTTCGCTGTTGCCGATAACAGATTTGTCAGTGGTGAAAGTAAAGGTCTGGCCTGCTTTCAGAGAAACGTCGTTACCGCCTTCCAGTTTCATGGTGCGGATTTCCGGACCTTTGGTATCGAGCAGGATAGCGGCAGTTTTACCGGTTTTGCTCATCACGTTGCGCAGGTTCTGAATGCGCTGACCGTGTTCTGCATAGTCACCATGAGAGAAGTTCAGACGCATGACGTTCATGCCCGCGTCCAGCATTTTAGCTAACATCTCTTCAGATTCGGTTTTTGGGCCGATGGTGCAAACAATTTTGGTCTTTTTCATGACAGTCTTAGTCTTTAAGTTGAGAAGGATAGGAGAAACTTGCTTTCTGGGCGCACTGCCGGAAAGCGAATCCGGTATTACGAAAGTGATGGTGCCTCGCTCTAAGGATAGGTGACATCGAAAAAGCGTGCAGAGGAATGTGTGCTTGTGTCTCAGCCCAACGTGAGTGCCTGTTTTTGAGTCGTTGAGTTCTACAGTCCAAAGTGCTGAAACCATTCAAGAGTCAATTGGCGCGGATTATACGCTGAATTTAATCAAAAAGGAAAACAAAAACACCGTTTCAAAAACATTCATGCATATACACAATAAACTGTTATCAAAGATTTAACGTCCTCGATAGCAGATTACGCAAAATCATCGCTGCTTGCGCAACGGGAAGGCGATGGCTGGAATGTGGAGGATGACTGGAGTAAAAACAGAGTGCATACCCGCGTTACACAACAGATGCAAATATAATAATTTATCGAGTTATTTGTTTGATTTTATTTGTTTTTTGTTTAAGTAATGAGATTGATATATGCTGATAACTGGCATGATAAATGGGTGTGAATAATGGGCAACCGGACAAAAGATGATGAACTGTACCGCGAAATGTGCAGAGTGGTAGGGAAAGTGGTGTTGGAGATGCGTGACCTGGGCCAGGAGCCAAAACACATCGTCATCGCTGGTGTGCTGCGTACAGCATTAGCAAATAAACGTATCCAACGCAGCGAATTAGAAAAGCAGGCGATGGAAACAGTCATTAATGCACTGGTGAAATAATTGTTCGGGGATAGCGCGTAACGCCTTATCCCCTCTGTTTTATTATATTGTCACATGTAAGTTTATTTTTATAAATTGATGTAAGCCAACTATATTAATTGCGATATGTATTTAATTTTATAGCGAATTAACTATTTCTATATTCTGGAATGTATATCACAAATTATTGCAGAGTAAATGAAATTCATTTCAAATGATAACAAATATCACTCCGCTTTTAATCTTCTGCTTTCCATTTTTAATTGATAACGATCAATGTTAAGGGCTAGGAATAATCACATTATTTTTTCTCCTAACCATAAAGGATTAGTTTGCTTGCGTTAAATCATGTCTCATACGCTATCGGGTTAGGACAAAAATATCTGGTGTTGGAGGCATAGTCAGCAGCGTATTAGTTGAATGCTTAATATCAGGCTGCTGAATTGTCAGCACTGTGTTTGCGAAGAGGATGCGAAATAAATGAACCCGGTTGAACGTCCACTATTAGATATTGGCTTAACGCGATTAGAGTTCTTGCGTATATCAGGAAAAGGTCTTGCTGGTTTAACAATAGCCCCTGCGTTATTGTCACTTTTGGGCTGTAAACAGGAAGATGTCGATAGCGGCACGGTGGGGCTAATAAACACGCCCAAAGGAGTGTTAGTTACCCAGCGTGCGCGTTGCACCGGCTGCCACCGCTGTGAAATCTCCTGTACCAACTATAACGATGGCGCCGTTGGTACTTTTTTTTCCCGCATCAAAATCCATCGTAATTATTTCTTTGGCGACAAGGGCGTAGGTTCCGGTGGCGGCTTATACGGCGATCTGAATTATACCGCCGACACCTGCCGCCAGTGTAAAGATCCTCAATGCCTGAAGGTCTGCCCGATTGGCGCGATTACCTGGCAGCAGGAAGAGGGATGTATAACCGTCGATCATAAACGTTGCATTGGTTGTAGCGCCTGTACCACTGCGTGTCCGTGGATGATGGCCACCGTAAATACTGAAACTAAAAAATCCTCGAAATGTGTGTTGTGCGGTGAATGCGCAAACGCCTGCCCGACAGGGGCGTTAAAAATTATCGAGTGGAAAGATATTACTGTGTGAATCTTGCAAAGGAAAAAATCATGGCTAACGGTTGGACTGGTAATATATTAAGAGTCAATCTTACGACAGGAAATATTACCCTCGAAGATTCCAGTAAGTTTAAAGATTTTGTCGGCGGTATGGGCTTTGGCTACAAAATTATGTATGACGAAGTACCTCCAGGCACCAAACCTTTCGATGAAGCAAATAAATTAGTTTTTGCTACGGGGCCGTTGACAGGGTCTGGTGCACCCTGTAGTTCTCGCGTAAATATCACATCACTTTCCACATTTACCAAAGGAAATTTAGTCGTCGACGCCCATATGGGCGGTTTTTTTGCTGCACAAATGAAATTCGCCGGATACGACGTCATTATTATCGAGGGTAAAGCGAAATCACCGGTCTGGCTAAATATAAAAGATGACAAAGTTAGCCTGGAGAAAGCCGATTTCTTGTGGGGAAAAGGGACGCGTGCAACCACGGAAGAAATTTGCCGTTTAACCAGCCCTGAAACCTGTGTAGCGGCTATTGGTCAGGCGGGTGAAAATCTTGTGCCTCTCTCTGGCATGCTGAATAGTCGTAACCACAGTGGCGGCGCGGGAACTGGCGCAATAATGGGCTCCAAAAACCTGAAAGCGATTGCGGTTGAAGGGACAAAAGGAGTCAACATTGCCGATCGCCAGGAGATGAAACGACTCAATGACTATATGATGACCGAACTTATTGGCGCTAATAACAATCATGTCGTGCCAAGTACGCCGCAATCGTGGGCAGAGTACTCTGATCCCAAGTCGCGCTGGACAGCTCGTAAAGGGCTGTTTTGGGGCGCAGCGGAAGGCGGCCCGATTGAAACAGGAGAAATCCCGCCTGGCAATCAAAACACGGTCGGTTTCCGCACCTATAAATCTGTCTTTGATTTAGGTCCGGCAGCAGAGAAATACACCGTCAAAATGAGTGGCTGCCACTCATGTCCAATTCGTTGTATGACCCAGATGAACATTCCTCGGGTTAAAGAGTTTGGTGTACCCAGTACAGGTGGTAACACCTGTGTCGCTAACTTTGTCCATACCACTATCTTCCCGAACGGGCCGAAAGATTTTGAAGATAAAGATGATGGCCGGGTAATTGGTAATCTGGTCGGTCTGAATCTGTTCGATGACTACGGGCTGTGGTGTAACTACGGGCAGTTGCATCGCGACTTTACCTATTGTTACAGCAAAGGCGTGTTTAAGCGCGTTCTGCCTGCTGAAGAGTATGCGGAAATTCGCTGGGATCAACTGGAAGCTGGTGACGTTAATTTCATTAAAGATTTTTACTATCGTCTGGCGCACCGCGTGGGTGAGTTGAGTCACCTGGCTGATGGCTCGTATGCCATTGCTGAACGCTGGAATTTGGGTGAAGAGTACTGGGGCTACGCAAAAAATAAACTCTGGTCGCCGTTTGGTTATCCGGTTCACCATGCCAATGAAGCATCGGCACAGGTCGGCTCTATCGTTAACTGCATGTTCAACCGTGACTGTATGACGCATACGCACATCAACTTTATCGGCTCCGGTTTGCCGTTGAAACTGCAGCGTGAAGTGGCAAAAGAGCTTTTTGGCTCTGAAGATGCTTACGATGAAACCAAAAACTACACGCCGATCAATGACGCAAAAATTAAATATGCCAAATGGTCGCTGTTGCGGGTTTGTTTGCATAACGCCGTCACCCTGTGCAACTGGGTCTGGCCAATGACCGTTTCGCCACTGAAAAGCCGCAATTATCGTGGCGACCTTGCGCTAGAAGCCAAATTCTTTAAAGCAATCACTGGCGAAGATATGACGCAGGAAAAATTAGATTTAGCTGCTGAGCGTATCTTTACGTTACATCGTGCCTACACGGTAAAACTGATGCAAACAAAAGATATGCGCAATGAGCATGACCTGATCTGCTCTTGGGTATTTGATAAAGATCCGCAGATTCCGGTCTTCAGTGAAGGTACTGACAAAATGGATCGCGATGATATGCACCAGTCACTCACGCTTTTCTACAAGGAAATGGGCTGGGACCCACAGCTTGGTTGTCCAACGCGAGAAACGCTTCATCGACTCGGGCTGGAAGATATTGCCGCCGATCTGGCGACACATAACCTGCTACCAGCATAAGGAACCGGCGTAATGAGCCAGCAGGAGGAAATGACACAACTGGAAGCACCTGATATTGACGTGACTAAGCGTCAATGGTTGCACAGTATGCGTCAGCCCGATGACACTGCGAACGATGCGGTTACAGGGCCTGAACCGGCTGAAATTCTGGCGGAGTTTATCCGCCAGCATTCGACGGCGGGTCAACTGGTTGCACGCGCCGTGTTCCTGTCGCCGCCATATACGGTTGCTGAAGAGGATCTTTCTGCATTGCTGGAAAGCATACGGCAGAGTTCAGATTTCGCAGATATCGCCTGTATGACGGGCAGTAAAGATGATTATTACTACTCAACGCAAACCATGAGCGAAAACTATGCCGCTATGTCTTTGCAGGTTGTTGAGCAGGACATCTGTCGGGCTATTGCACACGCCGTTCGCTTTGAATGCCAGACGTATCCCCGGCCTTATAAGGTCGCCATGCTGACGCAAGCGCCATATTACTACCAGGAAGCGCAGATTGAAGCCGCGCTCGCCGCGATGGATATCGCTCCTGAGTATGCCGATATACGCCAGGTGACGTCATCGACGGCTGTGTTGTACCTGTTTAGCGAGCGTTTTATGAGCTATGGCAAAGCTTATGGCTTATGTGAATGGTTCGAGGTTGAGCAGTTTCAGAATCCCTGAAGTTTCAGGGAGATATCATGGATAGGGTGGACAGTCGCAGCCACAGCATTAGAGGATAATAAGATGTCCTTCACTCGACGCAAATTTGTTCTGGGGATGGGAACGGTAATCTTTTTTACCGGTTCAGCACCTTCTTTGTTAGCGAACACCAGACAAGGAAAGGAAGTTCGATATGCCATGATTCACGATGAATCACGGTGCAATGGCTGTAATATTTGCGCCAGAGCATGCCGTAAAACTAACCATGTACCGGCACAGGGAAGTCGTTTGTCTATCGCGCATATCCCGGTCACCGATAACAATAACGAAACGCTGTATCACTTTTTTCGCCAGTCATGCCAGCACTGTGAAGATGCTCCTTGCATCGACGTTTGCCCCACAGGGGCATCGTGGCGTGATGAACAGGGGATCGTGCGGGTAGAAAAATCACAATGCATTGGCTGTAGCTACTGCATCGGCGCATGCCCGTATCAGGTTCGTTACCTTAATCCACTTACCAAAGTGGCGGATAAATGTGATTTCTGTGCTGAGTCACGGCTGGCAAAAGGTTTTCCGCCCATCTGCGTTAGCGCCTGTCCGGAACATGCGTTGATCTTTGGTCGCGAAGATAGCCCAGAAATTCAGGCGTGGTTACAGGAAAATAAATACTATCAATATCAGCTGACTGGTGCCGGGAAACCGCATCTGTATCGCCGGTTCGGTCAACATTTGATTAAAAAGGAAAATGTATGAACCCGTCGCAAAATGCTGAACAATTTCATAACCAGTTGGCAAACTATGTACCGCAGTTTTCTCCCGAATTTTGGCCTGTGTGGTTGGTCATTGCCGGGCTGCTGCTGGTCGGGATGTGGTTAGTGTTGGGGCTTCACGCCTTACTTCGCGCTCGTGGTAAAAAGAAATCCTCCACTGGTCATGGCGAGAAGGTTTATCTCTACAGCAAGGCGGTGAGATTATGGCACTGGTCGAATGCGTTACTCTTTGTCTTGTTGCTGGCAAGTGGGCTAATCAATCACTTTGCGCTGGTGGGCGTTGCTGCAGTCAAAAGTCTGGTTGCCGTACATGAAGTTTGTGGATTCCTGCTACTGGCATGCTGGCTTGGCTTTGTTCTCATTAATGCCGTTGGGGGTAATGGTCATCACTACATTATCCGTCGTCAGGGCTGGCTGGGGCGAGCGGCTAAACAAACGCGGTTTTATCTGCTTGGAATTATGCAAGGGGAAGATCATCCATTTCCTGCAACAACACAGTCTAAATTCAATCCATTGCAGCAGGCCGCCTATGTTGGTGTGATGTATGGATTGCTGCCGCTGTTATTGTTGACGGGGCTGCTATGCCTTTACCCGCAAACCGTGGGGGACGTGTTCCCTGGCGTAAGATACTGGTTATTGCAGGCGCATTTTGCTCTGGCAGTTATAAGCCTCTTTTTTATCTTCGGCCATCTCTATCTTTGCACCACGGGGCGTACTCCGCACGAAACTTTTAAATGTATGGTCGATGGCTATCACCGGCATTAACGAATGATCATTACACGAGCTGATCTGCGAGAGTGGCGTGTAGGCGCGGTTATGTACCGCTGGTTTCTGCGCCGTTTTCCGCAAGGTGGAATTTATGCCGATATTCACCACGCCCTGATTGGCGAAGGATTTACTGACTGGGCGGAAAGTCTGGTTGAGTACGCCTGGAAAAAATGGCTGGCAGACGAAAATTTCGCCCGTCAGGAAGTTTCCTCAATGCAAAAACTGGCCAAAGGCCCCGTAGAGATCAATGCCGATCAGTTAAGGA